>CAZIBV010000092.1:0-8377 GCA_964537345.1 uncultured Flavobacterium sp.
CGCCGTTTGGCCTTTGGGTAGCGACCGCCGCCGGAGGAAATCTGATTCCGCTGCCTTTAGCTCCATTGTCGGTTAGAGGTTTCAACGCATCAGCGATTACGCTTTTCCCTAACCCGGCAAAAGAGTTTATCACCATCGCCATGGCCGACGAACTGGAATTTAAATACAGATTGACTGATTTGATTGGGCGTGAAATCTCGACAGGAACCGTTCAAAGCAATGCACAAGTTCCTTTACCGGGCTTGACAAAGGGAACGTATCTGCTTCAACTTGAATCCGCGGGACAATCCTTAGTAAAGAAAATAATGATAGAGTAATGGTTTGATTGAAGGGAGAGAGGGAAACCTCTCTTTCTTTTTTTACCAGCTTCCGCCGGCGCCACCGCCACTAAAGCCGCCGCCGCCAAATCCGCCACCAAATCCGCCAAATCCTCCGCCTGACGATCCACCGCCAAACATTCCGCCGCCTCCGCCACCGCGTCCAAGGCTGCTAAGAATGATGATGTCGCTCAGGTCGAGCCCGCCGCGCCCGCGGTTTCCGCCGCCACCTCTGCCGCCTCGGCTTCCGGCTACAATCAGGATGAGGACGATGATTCCAATAACGAGCAGGGCTCCAATCGGGAATGGTTTTTCAGATTTTTTTCGCGTGCCTTTGTATTTGCCTTTAAGTACGTCAAAAATCGCGTCGGCACCTTTGTCAAGACCGCGGTAGTATGATCCGGCCCTGAATTCGGGAAGAATGATATTGCGTACCAGTTCGCCGGTGATGCCCGCCGTTAGCCGGTCCTCGACGCCATAACCGGGTGAAATCCAGATTTTGCGTTCTTTTTCGGCCAACAGGATAATCACGCCATTGTCTTCCTTTTTTTGACCTATGCCCCAGGTGTGCGCCCATCGCGGAGCCAGCAACCCGATGTCTTCGCCTTTGAGTTCAGGAATGGTGATCACCACAATTTGCGTCGTAGTCGAATCAGAATAGGCAATGAGCTTTTGTTCGAGTTGCTGTTTTTCAGCGTCCGCCAGAAGTTTGGCGTAATCGTAAACGCTGGTTTGCAGTTCAGGCACGGGCGGAATGTCGATTTGTCCGTAAGACACCACCGACAAAACCAACGCAAACGCCGTAAACCACTGTTTAAAAATCGCCCTCAACCTCTTGAAATTTCATTGGATAGTTCATCTTTGTCGCCTTCCTGCCATGGGAAAAAGGTTTTTAGCTTTTCGCCGGCCCGGGCAATTCCTTCAATCAACCCCTGTTTAAAGTTGCCGTGCCTAAAGTGGTCCTGCATGATGTCGCGGGTGCAATCCCAGAAATCGGGCGGAACCACCTCATTGATCCCTTGGTCGCCGCATATCGCAAAGGCGTGATCGTCGACGGCTACGTAAATCAGGACCCCGTTTTTCAGGTCGGTCGCGTCCATGCCCAGCTCGTGAAAAACTTCGCGCGCGCGGTCGTAGGCGGGGTCAGGATGCGAACTTTCCAGATGCACCCTGATCTCGCCCGACGTTGCGCGTTCAGCTTCGCGGATGGCCTCTATGACCTCCAGCTCTTCCTGTTGGGTAAGGAAACTTTCGGCCGACATCAGAACTTCACTTCAACCGGACGTTCGGCGCCCTCAACCGATTTGAAATACTCCTTCTTCTGGAAGCCAAGAATTCCGGCCAACAGTGAATTTGGGAACGTCGAAATATGCGTGTTATACGGCTTAACGGCCTCGTTGAAACGGGTACGCGCCGTCAGGATCTGGTTTTCAGTGCTGGCCAATTCGTCCTGGAGTTTCAGGAAGTTTTGATTGGCTTTAAGGTCGGGATAGCGTTCAACCGACACCAGCAATCGCGAAAGCGCCGATGAGACACCGCTTTGTGCCTGGGTGAATTCGGCCATTTGCTCAGGGGTAATGTTGGTAGGGTCAACGGTTACCTGAGTAGCCTTTGAACGCGCCGTGATCACAGCTTCAAGCGTGCTTTTTTCAAAATCGGCGGCGCCTTTTACGGTGTTAACCAGGTTGCCGATCAAATCGTTGCGTCGCTGGTAAGAGGTTTCGACATTTCCCCACGCTTCCTCAATATTCTGGTTAAGCGTTACAGCCGTGTTGTTTATGCCTTTCACCCAGAAAAACACGATTACAATAACACCGCCTACAATAATCCAAGGTAAGAATCTTCTCATTTTTTTTAGTTTTTCGTTATTTTAATTTGTTGTGGTTCTATTTATCCAGTTCGCCTTTTAGTTCCACCAGTTGCAATCTTATCGCCTGCAATTTACTGATGATATCAAACTTGTCCAGCGTTTTTTGCTGTCCGGATTTCAGGTGAGCCCGTGCGCCGTCAAGCGTAAATCCGCGCTCTTTGACCAGGTGATAAATCAATTGCAGGTTCTTGACGTCCTCGGGTGTAAACATCCGGTTGCCCTTGGCGTTTTTCTTGGGTTTAAGAACGTCGAATTCCTTGTCCCAAAACCTAATCAGTGACGCGTTTACGTTAAAAGCCCTGGCCACTTCGCCAATGCTGTAATATCGTTTTTCAGGTGGTAAATTGATGTGCATCAGTCAAGAGATTGGTTTTCCTGGTTGGCCGCTTTTGAGATGACGGCAAACTCCTGGGCCGAGATGTTTCCGTAGTAAAAATTGAGCGGATTCACCGGTTTTCCGCCTTTGTGAACTTCATAATGCAGGTGAGGCGCCTCGCTCCGGCCGGTGCTTCCTATCAGTCCGATTACGTCGCCCCGCTTAACCCGCTGACCCCGGCGAACTTTGTAGGCGCTCAGGTGGGCATAAAGCGTTTCATAGCCGTATCCGTGGTTTATGACGATGTGATTCCCGTAACCTGACGCTGTATTGTCGGCACGCGTCACAACGCCGTCGCCCGTGGCATAGATAGGCGTTCCGGTGCGCGCTGAAAAATCCATGCCCGCGTGAAACTTTCTAACCTTGGTGAATGGATCGCTCCTGTAGCCAAAACCCGATGCCATACTGCGCATCTGTTCATTTTTAACAGGTTGGATGGCCGGAATAGCCGACAAAAGCTTGCTCTTGGCACGCGCCATGGCAAAAATTTCATCCAGTGATTTTGATTGTATCGCCAGTTGCTTTGACAAAACATCCACGCGGCGGGCGGTATTCACTACCAGTTCCGAATTGTTGTAGCCTTCCAGATCGGCGTAGCGGTTGATGCCTCCAAACCCGGCGCGGCGTTGTTCGTCCGGAATTTCGGCGGCGTTAAAGTAGGCGCGGTACAAATTGTTGTCGCGCTCTTCAATATCTTCCATAACCGCCTCCAGATCGTCCATTTTTTTGTTGAGCAGGCTGTACCTAAGTTTCATGTTCTCAATTTCGCGGGCCTGCAAACGGTCGCGCGGGGTTTCAAAATATGGCGTATTAAGCAAAACCACCACCATCAAAAAGCCAAACAACGCCGACGCCAAAAGGAACAGCGCAGCATAGGCAACCTTTGTGCGCTTTTTGGTGTTGATACGCCTGTAAGCCAGATTTTCAGCGTCGTAGTAATACTTGATTTTTTTCATCGGTCATGCCATGCCCCGCGGCTTGGTAAAGCAAAAAACTCTATTTTTGCGCATCAAAAACCCGGGCTGAACAAATTTAGCAAAATGTTTCACTTGGGCGTTAAAATTTAGGGATACAATCGCAAGATGTTATTCCGCGTACAACCATCAAATTCGATTTATGGATTCGAATGCCATCCGCCAGCAATTTCTGGATTTTTTTAAAAGCAAAGGCCACCTGATCGTTCCATCGGCGCCCATTGTCCTGAAAAACGATCCAACGTTAATGTTCAACAATTCGGGCATGGCCCAGTTCAAGGAGTACTTCCTGGGCAACGGCACTCCGCCCAGCCCGCGCATCGCCGATACGCAAAAGTGTCTACGGGTTTCAGGAAAGCACAATGACCTGGAAGAGGTGGGCATCGATACTTATCACCACACCATGTTTGAAATGCTGGGCAATTGGTCGTTTGGCGATTATTTTAAGGATGATGCGATCCGCTGGAGCTGGGAACTGCTCACGGAAGTATATAAACTGCCCAAAGACCGGTTGTACGTAACGGTTTTTGAAGGCGATGAAAAAGAGGGCATTCCAAAATCAGTACGCGCGCTGGCTTGCTGGCGTGAACTGGTGCCGGAAAACCACATCATTTTTGGCAATAAAAAAGATAATTTCTGGGAGATGGGTGAGCAGGGACCATGCGGACCTTGCAGTGAAATCCACTTTGACGGACGCTCGGATGAAGAGCGCGCCCGCATTCCCGGCGAAACCCTGGTCAACAAAGACCATCCGGAAGTCATTGAAATCTGGAACAACGTTTTTATGATGTTCAACCGCATGGCCGACGGACGTTTGGAGCCGCTGCCGCAGTGTCACGTCGATACGGGAATGGGCTTTGAACGCCTGGTTCGCGTCATTCAGGGCAAGACGTCCAATTACGATTCCGACGTCTTTACACCGCTGATCCGCCACGTAGAAAAACTCACAGGTTTTGCCTATACGCCGGCTGAAGTGACCGGGATTGATGAAAAACAGGAAAAAACCAACATCGCCATCCGCGTTATCGTCGATCACGTTCGGGCGGTTGCCTTTTCCATTGCCGACGGTCAACTGCCGTCCAACACAGGTGCGGGTTATGTCATCCGACGGATCTTGCGCCGCGCCATCCGCTACGGATTTACTTTCCTGAACAAAAAGGAGCCGTTTATCTGTGATCTGGTCGAAACCCTCGCCAGCCAGATGGGCGATGCATTCCCGGAAATCCGCAACCAGAAAAACCTGGTGATGAGTGTCATCCGCGAAGAGGAACTATCGTTTTTGCGCACCCTCGATCAGGGATTGCAGCTTTTGGAACAGGTGATCAGCGAAACTTCAGGAAATACCGTATTGGGCGCAAAAGCCTTTGAACTTTACGACACTTTTGGTTTTCCGATTGACCTCACCGCCCTGATTTTGCGCGAACGCGGACTTTCACTGGACGAGGCCGGATTCAACGAGGCGATGGCTCAGCAAAAAAGCCGTTCACGTGCCGCGTCTGAGGTGGCTACAGGCGACTGGGTAACGGTTACTGAAACTTACGGTGACGAACCGTTTATAGGGTACGATGTGACCGAGGCCAAGACCGTCATTCAGCGTTATCGCCTGGTAGATTCAAAAAAAGACGGCAAGCTTTTCCAGATTGTTTTGCAACAAACACCATTTTATCCTGAAGGCGGCGGACAGGTGGGCGATAAAGGCTGGCTCGAAACCGCCAATGACCGCATCGAAGTCATCGACACCAAAAAAGAAAATAACCTGATTATTCATTTTACCCGATCGCTTCCGGAAAATCCGGCGCAACCCGTTACAGCTGTTGTCAATGCCGCACTCAGGAGCGATACGGCGGCCAACCACTCGGCCACACACCTTATGCACCAGGCGTTGCGAACCATTTTGGGAACACACGTCGAGCAAAAAGGATCGTTGGTGGCGCCGGGTTATCTGCGATTTGACTTTTCGCATTTTGCAAAACTCACGCAGGATGAGCTTTTGCGCGTCGAGCAGTTTGTAAACGAACGCATCGCTGATCACCTTCCGCTGGTTGAAAAACGCCAGATTGCTTTTGCCGAAGCCGTAGCCGAGGGTGCGATGGCTTTGTTTGGTGAAAAGTACGGCGACAAGGTACGCGCCATCCGCTTTGGTGACAGCGTCGAACTTTGCGGCGGCACCCACGTACAAAACTCAGCCGACATCTGGGCGTTTAAGATTGTATCGGAAAGCGCGGTAGCTGCCGGCATCCGACGTATTGAAGCGATTACCGGAAATGCCGTAAGGGAGTTCTTTGCCAATCAGGAACGCCTGATTGACGAAATCCGCGAGACGCTCAAAAATCCGCAGGACACGCTCAAGGCTGTGGCGTCTTTGCAGGATGAAAACGTCCGCCTGAAAAAACAGGTAGAACAGTTGCTCAAGGAAAAGGCCAAAAACCTCAAGGGCGATTTGCTTGCACAGGTTACCGAGCTAAACGGCGTTAAATTCCTGGCGCAGCAGGTTGATCTGGACCCATCGGGAGCCAAAGATCTGGCGTATGAAATGGGCGCTACCGCCAACAACTTTTTTATCGTACTCGCCACGGCACAGGACGACAAGCCCATGCTGACGGTTTATGTATCAAAGGACCTCGTTGAATCAAAAGGATTGAACGCCGGTCAGATTGTACGCGAGCTTGGAAAGCACATTCAGGGCGGCGGCGGCGGACAACCGTTTTTTGCGACGGCCGGCGGCAAGGATGTGTCGGGAATTGGCAAGGCGCTGGAATCGGCACGCGAGTTTATCAAATAAACGAGTTCACATAGAAAAAGGAAGCCCGGATATTCTCCGGGTTTTTTTATGCCCAAACGTTAACGAAATCAAAAAATACGAAAATCTACGTATTGCGGCAGCGGTAGGGGCACGGCTACTTTTACAAAAGTTTAATTGCGTAAATTCTTATTAAAAGATGCCGATGAAATCCTGCTTGCTGATTATTGCTTTTTTACTGCTGGGCGCACAGGGAATGGCTCAACGACCGACGCTGACTGATGAAGATGAAGTGGCGCAAACCGTCATTGCAGAGATTGATGAGGTTTTTAAATCTGCCGACTTTCTCAAGAAGAAGGAGAAAAGATTCAAAGACGTTTCCGGGACGATGACCGTCGACATTGGCGTCGTCCGCAACGGCAAGGTTTCAACGTTTTTCAACGCCGGCACCGATATCCGCAACATCGACTTCATCAACTTTATGTCCGACTATATTTTGGAACACAAGTTCAGATTTAAACTCAAGAAAAATCAGCGATACAAAATTCGTCACACCCTAAATTTCTAACTCAATAACATGAAAACAATTTTTTCTTTATCGGTTATCCTGGCCTGTGTAGCCGTTTCGCCAACCCAGGCGCAATTTGGCAAGTTGATTGGCGCGGGTAAGAGCGCCGGCAAAAAGACAGGGAACCTTACCACGGTTTGGGAATCAGAATTTGACAACAAAGCCACGCGTTTGGCGGTTTCGTCCAGCGACGGAGCGTACATAGTAGGAACTGACGACAACTCAGCCACCGTTTTGGATGCGTCGGGCAAAATGCTTTGGAGCGGCGATTACAAAAAGATCACCACCAACAAAACCAACAAATCAGAGTATCAATACGTCATTTTCAAGGACAATGGCGGCTATCTGTTTTTGTTTGACCAGCGCAGTATGGGCAAGGATCGCGTTGCGGTGATCGACGTCGCATCGGGCAAGGAACTCTGGAACTCTGAAGAATATCAAAACCTGTTGCCCAAGGGAACGGCTGGTGAGGAAGGCTTTGACCAGGGCGAACTGGACGCGGTAAAATACATTTCAGAGCTGGATGCGTTTTTGATTTCGCAAAAGGCATCGATCATTTTGGTCAAAGCTACAACCGGCGAGAAAATTTGGGAAACCAATCGCTTTAAGGGTGGCGTGGGCAAGTATATTTACAACGCGGCCAAAAATGAAATCATCATGGTGAATTTCAAGCCAACCGGACTCGGGGCGCTTTTTGCAGGATTTAAAAATCAGCTGGTACGCATCAATGCCAAGAATGGAGACATTATCTGGGATGCGACTTTTATGGGCGTCATAGAAAAGGAACTGGTTACCCGCCGCGCCATTGTCGACATGTGGATCAAGCACGACAAAGTGTTTTTGTATGTCAACGGTCTGTCGGTATACGATTACAACAACGGTCAGAAACTTTGGGAATCAGTCTATGAAAATGACATGGATGGTGGCAGTGGCATCAAGCTTCTTGGCCAGGGCAAGCGCAGTAAAATCTACCGCACCATTGCCGATCCTTTGTTTACCGATGACGCCGTTTACATCGTACTGCTGGGCAACCGCGACCGGGCCAAATTTGTTGAAAAGCACGACCTGGTGACCGGTAAATTGCTCTGGACGTCTGAGAAGATTACCGGGGCGTTCTCCATGCCCAACATCTACAAGGCCGGAAACCGCATCATGGTTCAGGTTGGCGGAAAGGTTCAGGTTCAGGAATATCGTTTGGAGGAAACCGGCGGAGGCTACGGCGGATTTGGCGGCGGAACAAAGTCATGGGTTCCTTATATCTACTGGGATTACAAGGCACAAAAAAACAGCGTTCTCAGTTTGGACGATGCCACCGGAAAGACGGTTTGGCGTTCAGAGAAGTTTGACAAGCGCATCACCGATTTGATTATTGAAAACAATAAAACCGTATTTGTTGGCGATGGCGACCAGTTTTACGGCTACGACATTGCCACCGGAAACCAGTTGTTTGACGTCAAGCACAACGACGCCAAGGTGGGCAAGGCAACCGATGTGATTGATTTTGGCGAAACCGTCGTGGTCCTGTCGGAAAA
>CAZIBV010000093.1:0-2174 GCA_964537345.1 uncultured Flavobacterium sp.
CGAAAATACATTGACGATCCGCAGCCTACGATCAGGAAATTGCGCGCGGTTGAATCAGCGTCGGCATCTCCCGTCAAAAAAATGCCTACCGACGAAAGACTGGCGCCCGGTGCCGTAGTGATGCACGATCGTTTTGGCAAGGGGAAAGTGCTGGCCATAGACGGAGCGGGACAGGATAAAAAAGCTGAAATTGACTTTGAAATTGGCGGAATCAAAAAGCTTTTGCTGCGATTTGCGCGTCTGGACGTGATTGGGTAACTGTAAAATTCCCTTGAGAATTTGTAACAATGATAGGTGGCGCGGGCGGTAACTTGCGCAAAAACCATATCATGAACAAAGTTATCGCAATCGTACTGATCGTTATCGCCCTGGGTGTGGGCTACATCGGAATCAACAAAGTGGCCGCAAGCACGGAAAGTGTAAAATTCCTCGGTATGGAAATTTCCAGCACCAATGAATCGGCACAGACTGAAGGGATTATTTACCTGGCCTTTGCGGCAGCCCTTATGTTTGGAGGCGTTTTCGTCCTGCGCAAAAAATGATTCGTATCTTTGGGATAAATTTCTGGAATGGCACAATTTATCCGTATTTACAACGATAAGCCAAACGAAGCTGCCCTCGACAAGGTGGTAAAAATACTTCGTGATGGTGGCCTCATCATTTATCCCACTGATACGGTTTACGGACTTGGCTGCGACATCACCAACAGCAAGGCTTTGGAGAAAATCGCCAGGATCAAGGGGGTGAAACTCGAAAAAGCCAATTTTTCTTTTATCTGCCATGATCTGAGCAACCTTTCAGATTACGTCAAGCAGATTGATACCACGACTTTTAAAATTCTCAAACGGGCGCTTCCGGGCGCCTATACTTTTATTTTGCCCGGCAACAACAACCTTCCAAAGGATTTCAAAAACAAGAAAACCGTGGGAATCCGTGTGCCTGACAACAATATTGCGCGCGGTCTGGTAGAGCGCTTGGGCAATCCCATTGTCTCGACGTCGATCCGCGACGAAGACGAAGTGATAGAATATTCAACCGATCCCGAACTTATTTTTGAAAAGTGGCAAAACCTTGTCGATGTGGTTATAGACGGTGGCTACGGTGACAACGTGGCGTCGACCATTATCGATTTAAGCGGGCCTGAACCTGTTGTGGTCAGGGAAGGTAAAGGTGATCCCAGTGTAATTTGATCCCATAAAAAAAGCGGCCCGGAAGCCGCTCTTTCTTTTTGGATGTCTTATTATTTTGACAGATTTTTCATTTCCTTTTCGATCATATCGTAAAACTGATCGATTTTTGGCATGACGACGATGCGCGTGCGACGGTTGGTCTGACGGTTGTCGGCTGTATTGTTTTCAACCAGCGGAATGTGTTCGCCGCGTCCTGCTGCAATCATCTGTTTTGATGGAATTCCAAGCTCTTCCAATACGCGGATAATAGAGGTTGATCGCTTGACTGAAAGGTCCCAGTTGTCTAACAACACGCCATTTGATTTGTACGGAACATTGTCAGTGTGGCCCTCGACCATGCATTCAAAATCAGGCTTGCTCTTAATCACTTTGGCCACCTTGCCCAGAACGGTTTTGGCGTTTTCGCTTACGACATAACTTCCGCTCTTGAACAACAGTTTGTCTGAAATTGAAATAAACACAACGCCTTTTTCAACATTCACCTGAATGTCCGGATCGTTGATGCCCACCGCCGATTTCATGCTCGAAACCAAAGCAAGCGTCACACTGTCCTTCTTGGTGATGGCGTCCTGCAAGCGTGAAATCTTCAGGTCTTTTTCCTTCATGCTTTCCAGCGCCTTTTCAATATTTTCGGCACCCTTTGCGGTAAGCGTCGTCATATTACCCATGTTGTTGATCAGGTCCTGATTGTTCTTCTTGAGATAATCCACCTGACCCAGCAACGTCTCCTTTTCTGCAAGGCAAGTGTTTAATTTGACGGTAGCAGTATTGAGGAGGTCCTGGATTTCTTTGTTCTTTGCCTCGCACTCAGCGAGCTTTTTCTTTGTGCCGCATGAGGCAAGCAAAGCCACGGCAGATAATGTCAATAGAATACGTTTCATATTACTTGATTTTGAGTATTTCACAAAATTAACAGTTGCCGTATGACAGCCGCAAGCGCTTGGGCTTAAACTATTGTTAAAAGTGGGGTACAGGGTACAGGGT
>CAZIBV010000093.1:2274-7894 GCA_964537345.1 uncultured Flavobacterium sp.
GCCGCAAGCGCTTGGGCTTAAACTATTGTTAAAAGTGGGGTACAGGGTACAGGGTGCAGAGTGCAGGGTACAGGGTACAGGGTACAAGGTAGATTTAGGAAACAGGTAGTTCAGCACTACTTTATGAACGATTAAACGGCAAAAAAAACCGACCGCGGAAAAGCATAACTTCAATTCGTTTAACTACGCCTCAATTGTTAATCGTTAATCGTTAATCGTTAATTGTTAATCGTTAATCGTTCATTGAAAATTTTTCTTCCCCTTAACAAAATACCTCCAAACAATACTCCTCACCTTAAAAAAGTCCTGGCGTTGGTAAAGATCGCGTTGGTTGTAGACGGCGCTAAAGGATGAGTAAAAAGACATGTGGGCGTTAAATACGGCGGCAAAGTGCGGGAACTTACCCAAAAACAAAAATCTTAGTGCGGCAATTCCGTCCAGTACCATTCGAACAAAAAGCGTGACGGCCAGTTTGTTTTTAGGCAGATTTTTGGTCAGCATAAAAAGCGAATTCCGGAAATTGAGATAGGTTTTTTGCGGATGCTGCTCATTTAACGTCGCGCCGCCCACATGGTAAACCGTCGATTGTCCGCAGTAAACAGCCTTGTAATTCTGGTTGAAGGCGCGCCAGCAAAGGTCAATTTCCTCCATGTGTGCAAAAAACCGATTGTCAAATCCGCCCAGATTCCTGAACACCTCCTTGCGGATTACCATGCACGCGCCTGATGCCCAGAAAACAGGAATGGTGTCATTGTATTGGCCGTTGTCGGTTTCAATCGTTTCAAAAACGCGTCCGCGGCAAAACGGATAGCCGTACCGGTCGATAAATCCTCCGCCGGCGCCCGCATATTCAAAGCGTTGCTTGTTTTTGTAATCCAATATTTTGGGCTGTACGATGGCAACGTCCGGATTGGATTCGAGCAATGTCACCATCGGCTCCAGCCAATTCTGCGTTACTTCGACATCCGAGTTGACCAGGGCGTAAATGTCTTCTTCAACAAACCGCAATGCCTCGTTGTATCCTTGCGCAAAGCCAAAATTCTGGGTATTCCTGATGACGCGGACCATAGGAAAACGCAACCTGAGCATTTCCACCGATAAGTCGTCGGAAGCATTATCGGCCACATAAACCGTTGCATCGGGTGAAAAGCGCACCACCGAGGGCAAAAACTTCTCGAGCAGTGAAACACCATTCCAGTTAAGGATGACCACAGCCACTTTCTTCATAGTTCCGGTTTTTGATAATCAGGAAGTTCAGGCAAAAAATCGTAGCGCTCCAATTGGGCGTTGATTTGGCAAAAGTAATGTTGCAATCCGTTGGTTACCATCAGGAATTGTGCGTTTAACGTCATGTTGTAGCGCGCTATCTGGTCAAAGGTATCCTGCGAAATCTTTATGCCAGGCGCCTTGCATTCGACAATGATCAAAATGTTTCCGTCGCGGTCAAAAACCACCACGTCGTATCGCTTGGAAAGCCCGTTCACTTTAAGCATTTTCTCGACGCTTACGTGCTGGCGAGGATATTTTTTATGGGAGATAAGATAGTGGACCACATGTTGACGCACCCATTCCTCGGGCGTGAGCACCACGTATTTCTTCCGGATGATGTCAAACGCGGCGGGCTTTCCGTCGACGGGTAAAAGCTTAAGGGAACACGGCGGAAAATCGAGCGCTTGCATGGGTCAAAGGTAAAAAATACAAGCGGTTTTGCCGCCACTTTTTTTGATGCCATCCACACCATTTTTTATTGTGCGAGGCTGTCAAAAGCCGTACTTTTGGGCTTGATGAAAGAACTGAAATCCATTATCGACGACATCAAGGCGGGGCGCATCAGTCCAATTTACGCGCTGATGGGCGAGGAGCCGTATTACATTGACCGTCTTACCGAATTTATTGAGGAAAACATCCTGACACCCGACGAGAAAGGATTTAATTTCACGGTCATGTACGGGCCCGATTCCACCGTCGAGGACATTGAACTGGCATGTAAACGCTATCCGATGATGGCTGAAAGACAGGTGGTCATCGTCCGCGAGGCACAGCAGCTGAAACAAATTGACAACCTTGCCATCTATGCCGCCAATCCCACGCCGACGACGGTCCTGGTTTTGGCGCACAAATACAAGTCCATCGACAAGCGAAAAGTTTTGTATAAATCAATAAAGGAGACGGGCGTTGTTTTTGAGAGCAAATCACCTTCCGACCGGGACATCCCTGATTTTATAGAGCGAACGGCCACCTTGCACGGCTTTAAGATGGATGCCAAAGCTGTAAAATTCATGTTTGAATGTATGGGCAACAACCTGAGCCGTATTGCCAAGGAGATCGAAAAGTTTGACATGGCACTACCCAAGGGCGCGTCGATTACCATCAAGGATATCGAAGAGCAGGTTGGGATGAACAAGGATTTTACGATCTTTGAATTTGTCCGGGCACTGGGTACTAAAGACGCAACCAGGGCCTATAAAATCGGGCAATACTTTCTCAAATCAAAAGAGCACTCCATTCACAGTACGCTGCCGCTGGTCACCAACCATTTTACGCGGGTTTTGGCGTATCACGGACTTAAGGACAAATCAAAGGGAGCTGTAGCGTCAAGCCTTGGAGTTCCGCCGTTTGCCGTTGATGAGATTGCCTCCAGCGCACAACTTTATCCTATGAAAACGGTCAGTAAAATTGTCGCCGGCCTGCGCGACATCGACCTGAAAGGCAAGGGCGTCAATGCATCACTGGACTTTGATGAACTTCTTAAAGAGCTCTATATACTGACGCTGAACTGAAATTTCTGTAAGAACCCGCGTTAATTATATAATGCTTAACAAACGTTTGGGGCTAATTTTACGTAATAATCAAGCACCGGTTAGAAAAGACATGCTAGCATGATTTTTCATGATTGATTGGTTACTTGGTTAGTTGAGAAGCGGCATTAGTAATAGTGCCGTTTCTTGTTTTATTGTGATTGATGAATGTTGAAAGGCCTGCTAGCTGATCCCGGTTGATAGATTCGCGTTCCGGTATACGGTGTAATCACCGCGCCCTGTGAAACTTTGTAACGTGGCGCCGGCATCTGGACACCCATTTTTACCTGAGTTTTAGCAATGAGTTTATGCGTAGTGCGATGGACGTTGTTTTCGTCGTACATATGTTGCTCTACCAAAATTCCATTGGGAATGCCACCGCGCGTCAGCCAGATTTCCATAGCCGTAGAATGCCAAACCAAAGGCTTGGAAGGCCCGGGTTCGAAAAACATGATGGCCGAATAAAGCTTCTTCCTTTTAATTTTCTTGGGCTTTGTCGAATAAAACCGGACGTATTTTAGTTTTTGTCCGTTTAGAACCGTATCTCCAATGGGTGAAAAGGCATAATTTTTTCGTTGATACTTATATGGATTTCCCGCGACAAAAGTCTCGCTGAAACTTAATGCTGCATTTGACTTATATGTATTTTTTCCGCGCGACCACTTTTTATCATAATGGATAAAATATAGGTTGTAACGCATGGTGTCGCTGGCGAGGTTGACAATGTGATACTGATTGTCAACAGAATTCACATAGTACTTTTTACGTGTATTTGCAGCAGGCTTGTCATGGTGTAAAACTTCATACTCCAGGCAAAGGTCAAAGGAATATACATCCTGAGCATTTGCGGCGCCTGCCCATAACATCAATATCAGTACAAACCGCCTCATTTGGTTTTCTCCCCCACAAAGTAATCTGACTGCGATTTAAAGAGCACGTTAAACGTCGTCAAACTTCCGTAAATACGCGTAATGTACTGCTGAAGCTCCACCTTTTCAGCGTCCGACAGGTTGCTGGCGTTGATTTTTTGCTCCACCACACGCAGTCGGTCGCGTACCATGACAATTTTGTGAAAAAACGTATCAATGGGAACGTCCTTGCCCTGAACGCCCTGTTGTCCGGGCTCGAGCACAAGCGTTCCGCCCTTCCATTTGTCGGCAATGGGCGTTGGAGGAGTGATGTCGGTCCAGCGTTGCAGCAAGTTCTTCAGCGTCTTTTCTACATCGTAAAGGCTTATCGTATCCACTTCATTTTCAGACGCTTCAATCACTTCAAATTCACTGTCGAGTTCAATGGTTTCCAGGCCTTTGTCAATAAAGGTAACCCAATAATCGGTTGAACTTACGTTGGTAATGACTCCCTTTCCAAATTCAGGGTGGTTGATGCGCGATCCGATGCCGAGTAGTTTCATATTTTCGTTTTGGGCTAAAATAATCCAAAGCGGTAAAACGTGCAAACCTTAATTATTATAACGCCGTTTGGTCAATTCTGCTTATCTTGGTGTAAATGTTAGGCTGATGAGATTCACGTTATTTATACTCTCGATTTTGTTTATCGGATGCAAACAAAAGGCTGATACGGTTAAAGATGCTCCTGTATCCGATGCTTTCCCACCGGTTGAAACCGAGCCTGCAAACACCGATTATCCTCCGGCGTTCAAAGGCCAGACCCGCGTTGCAGGCGTAAAAACCAGTACGCCGATTACGCATAAAATCATCACCAAGGATCTTTCTCGCCCGTGGGGCATGGCGCTAATGCCTGATGGAAACCTGCTTGTCACGCAAAAGGAGGGCACCATGAAAATTGTAACGCCAGCCGGAGAGGTTTCGGCAGATATCACCGGGCTTCCCACGGTTGATTCGCGCGGCCAGGGCGGACTTCTGGATGTGGCGCTCGACCCGGATTTTAAAACCAACAGACTGATTTACTGGACATTTTCTGAACCGCAACCCGGCGGAAATCTAACCGCGGTAGGTAAAGGCGTTTTGGATGTCGAGGCGCTCAAGGTACGGGATGCAAGAGTAATTTTCCGGGCTACACCGGCCTATGACGGAACCTTGCACTACGGCTCGCGTTTGGTGTTCGCTCCCGACGGCAACCTGTTTGTTTCCACCGGAGAACGATCGGACAAAGGACCGCGTCAGCAGGCGCAGGATCTGAAATCCGGATTGGGTAAAATCTTCCGGATTACGCCGGGTGGTGCGCCCGCGCCGGGCAATCCCACATTTGACCAAGCCATGCCGGGCATTTACAGTTACGGACACCGCAATCCGCAAGGCCTGGCGCTGCATCCGCAAACCGGAGCGCTCTGGAGTGCCGAGTTCGGACCCATGGGCGGCGACGAACTCAATCTGATCGAACCTGGCAAGAATTACGGCTGGCCTACGATCACTTATGGCGTCGAATACAGTGGCGATGCAATCGGCAACAAAGCCACGCAGCGCGACGGAATGGAACAGCCTGTTTATTACTGGGATCCGGTATTATCGCCCAGTGGCATGACGTTTTATAGTTCCGACGCCATTCCTGAGTGGAAAAACAATCTGTTTATCGGAGGGCTGAGCAGCAACCACATTTGCCGCCTTGTCATCCGCGACAACCGCGTGGTAGGCGAGGAGCGTCTCCTGACCAACGAGTATCAGCGTTTCCGCGATGTATCGATGGCAGCAAACGGCGGACTTTACGCCATCACCGATGATGGAAGACTTTACTGGATCGGTAAGAAATAATGAAGATCAATCACCTGAATTAGAATTGTTCATGGTTAATTGTTAATTGCTGTTCAACAACCTATAAAACAATGTTATATCTGTAATAACACG
>CAZIBV010000094.1:0-7881 GCA_964537345.1 uncultured Flavobacterium sp.
AAGCTCCTGCCTCCTCAAATACTCCAACGCATGCCGGCCTTCGTTAAACAGTAAATCCAGAATGCTGAGGTTGTTTAGAAAGCCGTGGCGGTCGTCAAAAACCTGCTTGTAAGGTTTAAATTCGTTGGGGTCGTTTTTGGCTTTGGCCCAGCTGCGGATGTCGGTGTAGTCCAGCTGGTCGTGAAAGTATTCGGTGGTTTTTTCAAACGTCGGGTTAAACTGCAGGCATTTTGACGTCAGCATAAACGCCTCCATGTTCAAATCCATCAAAAATTTGTGGCGCTTGGTAAAAACAGGCTGGAACACATCTTCAAAATATTCAAAAAACGGCGACGACCGATAGGCCGCTTCCAGCGATTTGAAATGCAGTTTCTGCCAGTCAAAATTGTCCTCAATTTTAATGTCTTTGGCTTTTTGGTGTCCGGCGCGCGAGTGTTTCACCGGAACGTTCAACAGCTGAACGCCGTTTGGGCTGTACACATACATGCGGTTGCGCAGCGTCTGCTTCTGAAAATGATCTTCAACCTCAAACGTAATCCGACTGGCCTGTACCATCGCCACATAATGACTGACTGGTGCAAAATAGGTAGGGTAGAGCAGTAAGTTCACCGACACAAGAATTACGAATTTTGCTCTTTTTCGCGCCTGCGTTTCTTCAGATACCATTCAGTCCCAAAGTAAACGGCCAGCAAAATCGGGAACACCCAAAGGTAGGAAACGGGCTTTCCGTCGCCGCCAACCGTCGTAAAGAAGCGCTCCCAACGAAACTTGGCCATTCCGCCTTTTGACGGATCGATGCTCATCCAGATAAACACCGGCTTGCCCACAATGTGCGTTTCCGGAACATAACCCCAGTAACGGCTGTCTTCCGAGTTGTGGCGGTTATCTCCCATCATCCAGTAATAATTCTGGGCAAACGTATATTGCGTGGACACTTTGCCGTCAATCCGGATTTCGTCGCCGGTGATTTTCAGGTCGTGTCCTTCATAATCCGTAATGATGCGCTTGTAGAACTTGATCGATTCCTTGTCGAGCGCCACCGTCTTTCCTTTTTCAGGAATATAGATCGGCCCGTAGTTGTCGCCGTTCCAGTTGTTCCCACCCGGAAAGCATCCATCCCAGCCCTTGGTTACATTGCGCTTGACCAGCAAAACGCCCGGCATCGATTTCAGACGCTCGGCGGTTTCGGCCGTCATGGCGCGAATCGTCAGCGTATCGCCCGCATTTTGACGGTAGTCGGCACCGTCGGTCAAATCAAGTTCGCGGTACAAATAATCCAGCGTAGGCGCCTTTTGCGGATCGAGCAAAACGGAATAGGAATACTGCGGCTTCGCACGGTCGGACAGCTTGAGCTCCTGCCCGTTGATGAACACCACACCGTCGCGGATAGACAGCGAATCGCCCGGCGTACCTACACAGCGCTTTACATAGTTCGATTTTTTGTCAACCGGCTTGCGGATGCGTTCGGTTGGTGCCTTAAAAAACTGCTGAACCGTATCAACCGGCCAGTTAAACACCACGATGTCATTCTTTTCAACCTCTTCAAAACCCGGAAGCCTAAAGTACGGAAGTTGCGGCCATTTGGCGTAAGAGCGGACGCCCACCAGCGGAATCGTATCGTGAACCATGGGGGCGGCCACCGTTGTCATAGGCGTACGCGCTCCGTAGTGAAACTTGCTCACAAACAGGAAATCGCCCACCAAAAGCGTCTTTTCCAATGACGATGTCGGGATCGTAAACGGCTGCATCACATACGTATGAACCACCGTCGCCACCACAATCGCAAACAGCAGCGAACTTATCGTGTCGCCCGTTTTGGTGCGCGCCACCAGGCTTCGGTCGGTAACGTATACAAGCCTCTGTGTGTAGTTTACATAAAACAGGTAAAAACCAAGCGTCGCCAATACCAAAAGCGTATCGGAAGTCGAGTTGCGACCAAAGCTTCTCAGCGTTTCCACCCAAACCACCGGAATCATAATCAGGTTTACCACCGGCACAAAAAGCAAAATCGTCCACCAAGTCGGGCGGTTGATAATCTTCATCAGCACAATGGCGTTGTACACCGGCACAATGGCCTCCCAACGCTTGCGCCCAGCGGCTTCATACATTTTCCAGGTGCCCGCAAAGTGCACCACTTGAACAATCAGGAAAAACACAAACCATTCAATCCAGGTCATATTGTTTTGTTTTTAGTCAAAAATTTTTGTCATTTTTTGGGCGTTGCGGCGGTCAGGCATTTCAGTAAACTCAGCGTTTTAACGCCGCCGCCGGGCTTTCGGCACTCGCTCCCGGGCCGCAGAATCCTTATCGCAGGTCAACCGTCGGTGAGCTCAAACAAAGCCTCAATCCCTAACGCGCATCGCGGTTCAATCCCAGCACATCCTTCATCGAAAAGACACCCGTCTTCCCCACAATCCACTCGGCCGCCAACACCGCACCCTGGGCAAAACCCTCTCGCGAGTGCGCCGTATGCGTAATCTCAATCGTGTCAATCGGACATTCGTAATACACCGTATGCGTTCCCGGAACATTTTCAATCCTCTCAGCCGTAATGGCAATTTCATCTGCGGCGGCATCGTTCAATCCCCAACCTGAATAATCGCTGTGGTTGATAATGTCCCGCGCCAACGAAATGGCAGTCCCGCTTGGCGCGTCCAGTTTTTGGGTGTGGTGAATCTCCGTCATCCTAACCTTGTACTGATTAAAGCCACGCATCAGTTTGGCCAGATAAACATTGAGCTCAAAAAACAGGTTGACCCCCAGGCTAAAGTTTGATCCGTATAAAAACGCACCATTTTTCTCCTGGCACAATCGCGTCATTTTTTCATAATCGACCAGCCAACCCGTCGTCCCGGAAATCACCGGAATCCCGGCCTCGAGCGCCGCCGTGATATTCTCAACCGCCGACGATGGAATGCTAAAATCAATCGCCACATCGGCTTTGGTCAAACCGTCAAAAAGCTGTCCCGAGGTTTTGCGCAACACGATTTCATGTCCGCGCGACAGGGCAATCTGCTCGATGGTCTTACCCATTTTTCCGTAACCCAAAAGCGCTATCTTCATTGGAGTTTGATGTTTAACGTAAGCCCTATGTTGGGCCGTTGGTTAATGTCATTGGGATAAACCTCCGGATTGACCGAGAGGTTGTCATTGACGTTAAACTGCAAAAGATGCGCGTCAACGTTGGCATCCACAATGTTCAAAATATAAAACAGTCCCGTTATCAGCAGTGACAAATCGCGGTTTCGCTGGTAAAAACGCTGTGCCTGGATAAGGCGTCCGTTGTCCAGATA
The DNA here is from genome assembly GCA_964537345.1 of uncultured Flavobacterium sp. Lineage (GTDB taxonomy): Bacteria > Bacteroidota > Bacteroidia > Flavobacteriales > Flavobacteriaceae > Flavobacterium. The sequence goes on from CAZIBV010000094.1 coordinate 3,294, forward strand.
ATCAAATTCATCATCGGTAAAACCTGCCAGACGTCGCTTGTACGCGTCGCGGTAACGATGGTATTTTTTGTTGTTGTCCAGGTAAAAATAAATGCTGGTCCCCATCGCGCCGTAAACAATAGGGATTTTCCAGTATTTTTTGTTGTACGCCTGACCCAATCCCGGCAAAATCGCCGAATAAAACGCAGCCTTTGACGGCGCCAGCATGTCAATCCCCTTGATTGAAGGCGCCTTGATGGTGTCACGGTCGCGCAACAGCGTGAGTTCGCCCTGGGTTTGCGCACCGGCCTGCATCGCAAGCAGCAAGAACAGTATGGCCCAAAGCCTACTCACCCTGAATCAGTTTGATGATGCGCTGCAAATCATCTTCTGACTTAAACGGAATGGTAATTTTCCCCTTTCCGTTTGCGGCCATTTTTACATCGGCCTTTACGCCCAGAAGTCCTGACAACGCCTTTTTTTGCGCGTCGAGTGCGGTGGTTGCCGGTTTCCCTTTTTTGGTCGCGGGTTTTCCTTCCTGATATTCTTTGACAAGCGCCTCAGTTTCGCGCACCGACAGGTTTTTGCTCACGATTTTGTGATAGATATCGGCCTGTGCGTCCTGGTCGTCAATGTTGATGATGGCGCGTCCGTGGCCCATGGTGATAAAACCGTCGCGAATACCCGTTTGGATTACCGGATCAAGCTTGAGCAGTCGCAGGTAGTTGGCAATCGTCGAGCGTTTTTTGCCCACGCGCTCGCTCATCTGTTCCTGCGTCAGTTGAATTTCATCAATCAAACGCTGATATGAAAGCGCAATCTCGATAGGGTCAAGGTCGTGTCGCTGAATGTTCTCGACCAGCGCCATCGTAAGTGATTCGTGGTCGTCGGCAATCCTGATATACGACGGAATCGTCTTGAGTCCGGCCAGTTTTGAAGCGCGCAAACGACGCTCGCCCGAGATGAGCTGGTATTTGTTAAAGTCAGATTTTCTAACGGTAATGGGCTGGATGACACCCAGTTCGCGAATGGATGACGCCAGTTCCTGCAACGTATCCTCGTTAAAATACGTACGCGGCTGAAACGGGTTTATCTCAATCGCTTCAAGGTCCAGTTCGACAATGCTGCCCACTACTTTGTCGGCGTTTTTGTCGGCAACTGATTTGATGTCGTTTTCCGGATCTTTAAGCAGCGCCGATAACCCTCTTCCCAACGCTTGTTTCTTTATCGCTTTTGCCATTTCAATTGCTGTTTTTCATGATGATTTCCTGGGCCAGGCTCAAATAATTGGTTGCGCCTTTGCTGGTTGCATCAAAGTTGATGATGCTCTCTCCAAAACTAGGCGCCTCACTTAGCTTAACGTTACGCTGGATGATGGTGTTGAATACCATGTTGTGAAAGTGCTTCTGGACTTCCTCGACCACCTGGTTGGAAAGGCGCAGGCGCGAATCATACATGGTGAGCAGCAAGCCCTCGATGTCGAGCGCGGGATTGTGTATTTTTTGTACGCTTTTGATGGTGTTGAGCAACTTGCCCAATCCTTCGAGCGCAAAGTATTCGCATTGAATCGGGATGATGACCGAGTCGGCGGCCGTGAGTGCGTTCAGTGTCAAAAGTCCCAGCGATGGCGCGCAGTCGATGAGGATGTAATCGTATTGTTCGCGGATTCCCTCGAGCGCCTGTTTAAGCATATACTCGCGATTTTCCTTGTCGACCAATTCAATTTCGATGGCTACCAGGTCAATGTGCGCCGGAATGATGTCAACGTTGGGCGCATTGCATTTCAGGATGGCTTCCTGTGGCGTGCTGCTGTGTTCCAGAATCTGATAGGTTCCAACCTCGACGCTCTCGACATCGATACCCAAACCGGAACTGGCGTTAGCCTGCGGATCAGCATCGATAAGAAGCACTTTCTTTTCCAGAACGCCCAGTGACGCTGCCAGATTCACCGATGTTGTTGTTTTTCCTACGCCGCCTTTTTGATTGGCAACAGCAATGATTTTGCCCATGAAAGCCTGTAAATTTTGAGCGGTAAAAATACAATAAATTGGTCTTATTTCAGCTTACAGCAGTCAGCTTGTTTACAAATCCAATTAACAGTTAACAATTAACAATTAACAATGGGATTGCGGTGGTGGGAGGCTTGATTTTCTATGATTTGCAAATCTTTGAATCTTTGCAGTTTACGGTTTGTATAGCTTTTAGCTTTTAGCTTTTAGCTTTCAGCAGTCAGCGGTCAGCTTGTTTGTAAATACAATTAACAGTTAACAATGAACAATGAACAATGGGTGCGATGGAGGGAGGCATATTATTTCTGATTTGCAAATCTTTGAATTTGTAAAGTCCACAGTTTACGGTTTACAGTGAACAGTCAATCGCAGTTGTGGGATGTTTAAGGTATCCGACCAACAACTTTTTGAATCTTAAAATCCTAATTACCCACTTCCGGTTTCCGATCTCCGCATTTTAACTCGCTATCGCGTCGTTCAGTTCGCCAAAGGGCTCGGGTCAAATTTTCAAATTTTCAAATTCCCATGCCGTCACCCGCGCTTTTTCACCATCATTTCCAACATGTCCCACATCTCCTCCGGAATTGCTTCGAGCAGGTTAAACTGACCAGCGCCCTTTAACCATTCGCCGCCGTCGATGGTAATGACTTCGCCGTTGATGTAGGCTGAAAAATCCGACACGAGATACGCAGCCAGATTGGCGAGTTCCTGGTGATTGCCCACGCGGTTAAGCGGAACTTTTTTGGCTAGATCAAACTTCTCCTTCAAATCACCGGGCAGCAACCTGTCCCAAGCTCCCTTGGTTGGGAACGGTCCGGGCGCTATCGCATTGCTGCGGATTCCGTACTTGGCCCATTCAACTGCCAGGCTCCGCGTCATGGCCAAAACACCTGCTTTTGCCGTAGCACTCGGCACAACATACGCCGATCCTGTCCAGGCATACGTCGTAACGATGTTCAATATCACCGATGAAGGCTGCTTGGTGTCAATCCAGTGCTTTCCAAAAGCCAGGGTGCAGTTCTTGGAGCCTTTGAGCACAATGTCGATGATGGTGTCAAAGGCGTTGGCCGACAGTCTTTCAGTTGGCGAGATAAAATTTCCGGCGGCATTGTTAAGCAAAACATCAACACGGCCATAGTGATCCATTGCGCCCTTGAGCATGGTTTCCACCTGGTCATAACTGCGTACGTCACAAGCCAGCGGCAAGCATTTTCCGCCTGTTTCAGCTTCAAGTTCCTGAGCGGTGGTGCGCAGTTTCTCGATATCCCGTGAAGTAATAGCCACTTTTGCGCCCAACTCCATAAAGTAGCGCGTCATGGATTTGCCCAGCCCGCTTCCGCCACCGGTTACAACAATTACTTTGTCGGCAAGCGCATCGTCGCGCAACATTTTCTTAGAAAAGTCCATGGTATTTTTTCTGGTTAAGATAGTAAACTTATTTCTTTCGAGTGATCAGAATTTAAGCAGATGGCCTGCTTTTTCCAGCGTCTGGTCGTCCTTGGCAAAACAAAACCGGATGAGCTTGTCATCGCGTCCCGATTGATTGAAAACTGATAGCGGAATGGCGGCCACACCCTTGGTCGATACCAGCCAGCGTGCAAAATCCACGTCGGGACTGCTGCTGATATCCGCATACGAAGCCACCTGGAAGTACGTTCCCTGACATGGAAGCGCCGTGAACCTCGTGCCATGCAAAAGTTGCCTGAATTTATCGCGCTTGGCCCGGTAAAATGTTTTGAGTTCCTTAAAATCTACAACGTCCAGATATTCGGCCAAGGCTGCCTGCGCCACGCTGTTGACGCTGAAAACCATAAATTGATGGACGTTTTTAATTGGTTGTATCAAATGCTCCGGTGCCACCAGATACCCCACTTTCCAGCCGGTGATGTGCAGCGATTTTCCAAATGATGAAATCACCACACTCCGCTCCACCAATTTTTCCCGCTGGTGAATGGATTGGTGGTGCGGTTCAAAGGCAATGAATTCATAGACTTCGTCTGAAAGCACAGCCAGGTTCGGATAATCCGCGCACAGACTTTCCAGGGCTTCAAAATCGGCGTTTTGCCATACCGTCCCCGAAGGATTGTGCGGATTGTTGATGATGATCAGCCTGGTTTTTTCTGTCATGCTCCTGCGGATGGCATTCCAATCGGGCAAAAAGCCGGTTCCCAACGGAATGTGTATGGCACGGGCTCCCACCAAGTTAACGGGTGTGTCGTAGCAGTCGTAGGCGGGATCGAGAATGATTACTTCGTCGCCAGATGTAACCAGCGCTTGTACAGCTGTGTATATGGCTTGCGTGGCGCCTGCAGTAATCAGGATTTCTCCCTGGCTGACGGATCGATTGTAATGGGTCTGCAACAAGTCTGCAATTTTGTCAATTAGCGGGACAAACCCGGATGAAGGCATGTATTGGTGGACAGGCGTTTTGACAACCTTGGCAGCAATCTCCAAAAGGCGCGCGTCAGGCTCAAAGTTTGGGAAGCCCTGAGCGAGGTTGATGGCACCGTGTTGTCGGGCCAGTTGGGTCATGGTGGTAAAGATGGAAGTCATGGGTTAAAGGTAGGGAAAAATGGGGTATGGCTCGCGGTGCTCGCTGT
>CAZIBV010000095.1:0-7831 GCA_964537345.1 uncultured Flavobacterium sp.
GAAAATCAGCAAAAGACCTAAAATCGATGAATAACCGATAAACTCGACCAACGGCGGTTTGGCTTAAAAAAAAGCATGATTTTGCTGATTATCAGTCATTCATTAAATTTTATTTCCATACTTTTAGTTCAAAATTCAGGCTTATGAAAAGAATTGTAGTTCTGGGAATGTTGATGCTGCTGGACGTGGCTTTGGCGCAGATGACCATTAGGCCAAACAGCTACGTTTATGTCAATGACGGGCTATTGTATGTCGATCAAGGGATTGACCTGCAAACCGATGCTAAACTGTACTTGCGACGGGATGCGCAGCTGTTGCAGAGCCGTACCAAATCTGCCTCGACCAATCTGGGCGTGGGCGTCCTTTCAGTTTTTCAGGAAGGCACATCCGACGAATATGACTACAATTACTGGTGCGCTCCCGTTGGCATAGCCGATGCCATCATTGGAAACCGTCTGTTTAGTCTGGCTCAGATTTACCGTCCGACCACGCCACTTGTAAGTGTAGGCGCGGGAACGACAACCGGACTTAACGGGACTGCAAATCCATTGGTCATTTCGTCCTATTGGATCTGGACTTTTGTCACCTCGTCGGCATACTCGTCATGGTTCCATGTGGGAACAGGGAACATTGCGCCCGGCCTTGGCTTCACCATGAAAGGTACCGATGGTGCCGATGGGACTGATATATACGGCAACGGCGTTTTCAACAACGACGGATTCGGAAACCAGCGATATGATTTTCGCGGTCGCCCCAATGACGCAAACATCAATGTGAGTGTTGCGGCCGGCCAATGGACACTAACCGGAAATCCATATCCTTCTGCCTTGTTTGTCGATGCGTTTTTGCTGGATCCCGACAATACTGAAATTAACGCCGCAGCTTATTACTGGGAGCATCAAAAAAACATTGATTCGCATTTTCTGGCTGATTATGAAGGTGGTTACGGGACTTACGTTCCGGGTACGCCGGCTCCGGGAGATGGGATTTATACTTCGGCCTTTATCAATACCTACAATCCTGACGGAAGCGTCGACCTTCCGGGCATGATCCAAACCGGACTTGCCATAAGACGCGATTACGCTCCAATAGGACAGGGATTTATGGTTGAAGGTGTTTCAGGCGGGCAAGTTACCCTCAAGAATTCACATCGGGAATTTTACCGCGAGGGGCTTCCGCTTTCAGCTTTTGAGCGCCCGGCAAACCGCGAAACGCCCGGCGATGACCAGCGCCTTCCGCATTTGCGGTTTACGACGGTTATTGATAATCTGGGCGGACGCGAACTGGCGCTTATCCTGGTTCCGTTTGCCACCGATGGTCTGGATCGCGGCTTAGAAGGCAAAAGTCCCAACGGGGATGAGCTTCCCAAAGATGTAGCCTTTTGGCTCAACAATGAAAAATATGTCATTCAGGGTGTTGCTTTTGACCCGGCCAAGCGCATCCCGCTGGTCGTCAAATCTACCGGGAGTTCAGTTTTTAAATTCAGCCTTTCAGGTGTCGTTAATTTTGATGCCAGCCAGCCGGTGTTCCTTTACGACGCACTCGACAATTCTTATCACAGCCTAAACGACGGCGGCGTTTATGAGGTTTTGGTTCCCGATGGGCTGCATGCCAACCGCTTCCAGATCACCTTTCAGGACTCCGCACTTGGCGTGGCCAACCTTGAGACGACTACCCTCCAGATTGTTCAGGACAACACCTCCGGAGAGTTGATTATACGCAATCCGCAACTTTTTGAGATCACCAAGTGTTCGCTGTACGACATGGCTGGCCGACTCGTACTTGAAAAGATTGATTTGGGCAACGCAGCTGAAACCCGGATGAGCACCGGTGGATTAAGTGAGGCCATTTATGTAGTCAAGGTTGAAACCGATAAAAAGGATTTCGGGCAAAAAATCTCGGTGGTTAACCGTCAGTAATTTGCGTAATTTTGCGGGGTGACAGCCGCCATCCAGCCCATATCACTCGATTTACCCGTTGAGGTTTCGATATTGCGTGAAGACTTGCTCTTTCCGGAAATGTCGGGCAACAAGTTCCGCAAGCTTAAATACAATCTCGAGGAGGCGCGCTGTCAGGGGCATAAGACGCTGCTCACCTTTGGCGGTGCTTTTTCCAATCACATCGATGCCGTTTCGGCCGCGGGCCAGCGCTTTGGATTCAATACCATTGGAATAATCCGTGGCGAGGAAACTGCGCTGGAAAATCCCACGCTTTCACGGGCCGCCGCACGCGGAATGGAACTTCATTTTATCGACCGTGAAGCATACAGACAAAAAAACGCTCCCACCTTTATTGAGGCTTTACGGCAAAGGTTTGGCGACTTTTATCTGTTGCCCGAGGGTGGTACCAATGAGTTGGCGGTTGCTGGCTGTGCCGAAATTTTGTCAGCTCAAACCAATCGTTTTGACTATATTTGCTGTGCAGTGGGAACGGGCGGAACTCTGGCCGGATTGGCCAACGGCGCTGCCGATCATCAGCAAATCATTGGGTTTCCGGCCTTAAAAGCCGATTTGATAGAAACTGAAATCGAGAAGTTGGTAACCCGTTCAAACTGGCATATTCAGCGTGGATACGAATTTGGCGGATATGCAAAGATTAGCAAGGAACTGATCGCGTTTATGAACGGATTCTATCAATTGCATAAAATTCCAACTGATCCTGTGTATACGGCAAAGATGTTGTATGGCGTTTTTGACATGATAGATAAAGGACATTTTTCTCCCAATTCCAACATATTGTTGGTTCACACCGGCGGTTTGCAGGGAATTGCGGGAATGAACCATCGCCTTAAAAAATCAAACCTACCCCAAATAGATTATGTTTAAAAAACTGTTGCTTTTTGCTTTACTCGCCATATTTGCAGCCTGTGGTACGTCGCGGTATTCCTCGGCCAAATCCAAAAAACCGGTAACGTCGGTGGCGAAATCAAAAAAACATTCCACCCGCAAGCCGGTTCCCCATCGCAATACGCCTAAAACTGCCGATCAGCAGCGCATCGAGCGTCAGTATGAAAGTGCCCGGGAAGGCCAACAAGGCAACAAGGAAGTGTATTCAAAATCTGAAATCCTGGAGGCAACGGCTCGCGTCAAGGTTACTACCGACATGGTTTACGAATACATCGACAGGTTTAAGGAAATCGCCAAGAACAACATGACCCAATACGGAATTCCCGCGTCGATCACCCTCGGACAGGGAATACTCGAATCCGGCGCGGGAACAGGTCCGCTCAGCGTCATTGCCAACAATCACTTTGGAATCAAATGTCACAAGGAGTGGACAGGTCCGAGCGTTTTGTATGATGACGACGCGGCCAACGAATGTTTCCGTAAGTACGAGCAGGCCGGTGAATCGTATCGGGATCACTCACTTTTTTTGACTACCCGCAGCCGTTACGCCTCGTTGTTCAATCTGCCCAAGGATGATTACAAACAGTGGGCAAAAGGCCTGAAAGCTGCCGGTTACGCCACAGATCCAAAATACCCTGAAAAACTCATCAGCATTATTGAGCGTTATCAATTGCATCAGTACGACGCTCAGGTTATGGGCAAGCCTTTTACCGAAACTCCGGTGCGGGCGGTTGCCATGCGTGGCGATGATTTTTATCAGGTAACCAAAGGCGACACGCTTTATTCCATATCAAAGCGTTTTGGCATTTCACTCGAGGAGCTCAAACAAAAAAACGGACTTTCAGACAACGCCATTTCAATCGGGCAATACTTAAAGATTAAATAGCATGCTATACCAGCGCAGCAGTAGCCTTTTTGTCGAGGCCGCTAAAGTAATTCCGGGCGGTGTAAACTCGCCGGTCCGGGCATTTAAGGCCGTGGGAGGAACCCCGCTTTTTATCAAGAAAGCCCAAGGTGCCTACCTTTACGACGAAGACGACAACAAATTCATTGATTACATCAACTCTTGGGGTCCGATGATTCTGGGTCATGCGTTCGAGCCTGTGGTTGATGCCGTTTCACAGCGCGTCAAATTGGGAACTTCCTTTGGAACGCCCACCGCGCTTGAAACTGAAATTGCAGCCCTTGCAGTTTCAATGGTTCCGGGAATTGACAAGATCAGATTTGTGAACTCCGGAACCGAGGCCTGTATGAGCGCCATACGACTGGCCCGCGGATTTACCGGACGACACAAAATCATCAAGTTTGCGGGTTGTTATCACGGCCACTCTGATTCATTCCTGATTCAGGCCGGCAGCGGACTCAGCACCTTTGGAGTGCCCAATAGTCCGGGGGTAACGCCGGGAACTGCTCAGGATACGCTTTTGGCGCGGTATAACGATCTTGATAACGTAAGCCAGATCATGGAGGCCAATCGAGGTGAGATTGCCGCCATTATCTTGGAACCCGTAGCCGGTAACATGGGTTGTATCCCGCCCGTCGACGGATTTTTACAAGGCCTCCGGGATTTGTGTGACAAGCATAATATACTGTTGATTTTTGATGAGGTGATGACCGGATTCCGATTGGCCCGGGGTGGCGCTCAGGAATTGTATGGAATCCGTGCCGATATTGTTGCTTTTGGAAAGGTAATTGGGGGCGGACTTCCGGTTGGAGCGTTTGCGGCCAGAGCGGAAATAATGGATTATCTGGCGCCGATCGGTCCTGTTTATCAGGCCGGAACGCTGTCGGGAAATCCGCTGGCGATGGCGGCCGGTTTGGCCATGTTGCAGTCGCTTGAAGCTGATGCTGCCGTATTTACTCGCCTTGATGAAAAAACAGCCTACCTGGAAAACGGGTTGCGCAGGGAATTGCAGGCAGCCGGCGTCACCTTTACGATCAACCGCGTCGGATCAATGATATCTGTGCATTTTGATGCGAACCCTGTAACGGATTTCGACACGGCGCGCAATGGCGACAACGATACATTCAAGAAGTTCTTTCACGGACTTTTGGACCACGGGGTATACATTGCGCCTTCAGCCTATGAAACTTGGTTTATCACTGATGCACTGACATGTGACGATCTGGATTACACGATTTCGTGTGCGGGAAAAGTAGCCAAAACCCTATAAAAAAAGCCCTCCGTTAAAGAGGGCTTTTTTTGTGCTTCAAAATTTCTTATTTCTTCTTTTCAGCCGATGGTCCTGTAAGGATTGACAGGAGTTTAGGGTCGGCGTCCAATTTTTTAAGTTGCTCAGGTGTAAGGCTCGCACGGATTTTTGCGTCAACAACGCGGGTCATTTCAGTTTTGCGTTCAGCGCTCAGCGACTCATCCATCATCACCTGATGTTTCATGGTAAATAGTCTGGCGAAATCTGCCTGTTGTGAGGCACTGATGTTAAGCGCTTCGGTCATTTTTATAGCGTCGTATTTAGCCGCTTCTTCTGCCGACATTTTGGTTGCCGCTTTAGATTCCTGCGCTTGAGCGCCTATCGAAAAAGCGAAAAACAACGCCACGGCTGCCAGTAATTTTTTCATGTTCAATTGTTTTTAAGTTTAAATAGCAACCAAAGCTAACTTTTTTTTGTAATAACGCAAAATTTATTTTCGGTTGCCTTCACGTCTCATTCTGTCTTTTCGGCCCATATCGTCTCTCATCTTTTGGGCGCGATCATCCTTGGTTGCTTCCCATTTTGTAAACTGCTCCGGCGTCAGGATTTTCTTCATTTTAGCCTTGTGAGCAATTTGCCTGTCCAGCATTTCAGACTTGCGTTTGTATTGCTCGTCGGCCGATGGACGCGTTCCTGATGCTCTGGTTTCCTTGCGTTCTTTCAGTGATTTTTGATAGAATGCATTTTGTTCGATAAGGGCGGCGCGCACTTCTTTTTGTTGTGAATCATTAAGTCCAAGTTCAAGAGTCATGCGCTTGGTTTGAAGGTCAGCTTGCTGCTCGGGCGAAAGTTTTTCGCGGTCGCCGGGTTGTGCGAATCCTGCGGTGGCTACGGCAAAAAATGCCGCCAAGATTAATTTTTTCATGTTCCTGATTTTTAAAATTTCCCGTTGGACATTGTGGTTGGTTTTTGGTTTAATCCAGCCTGATATAAAAAAAAGCCCCGAGGGGCCTTCTTTATTCTTTTAGTAATACGGTTTTGGTTTCGCCTTCAACTACGACGCTTACCAGCCCGTGTTTGGCAAGTCCTTTCATGGCTGCGTCCCATTTTTTTCCGCTGAGTCCGGCCTGCGCTTTGAGAACGTCGAGCGCGAGGGAACGCGTTGAGCTCAGGAGTTCGGCGATGAGTTTTTCGTCATCGGTAAGGGTGACACCTTGCTTTTCCGGCCTCATTTGCGGGAAGAACAAGACTTCCTGAATAGACGAATTGTTGGTCAGGAACATAATCAGACGGTCCATGCCGATGCCAAGCCCCGATGTGGGCGGCATTCCGTATTCGAGGGCGCGCAAAAAGTCGTGGTCGATAAATTGAGTGGCTTCGTCGTCGCCTTTTTCAGCCAGTTTCAGTTGATGTTCAAAACGTTCGCGTTGATCGATTGGGTCGTTGAGTTCTGAATAGGCGTTTGCAATTTCTTTTCCGCACACCATAAGTTCAAAACGCTCGGTAAGTTCCGGGTTGTCGCGATGGCTTTTACAAAGCGGCGACATCTCTTTTGGATAGTCGGTGATAAAGGTGGGCTGGATAAAATTGCCTTCGCATTTTGCGCCAAAAATCTCGTCGATCAGCTTGCCTTTGCCCATGGTTTGATCGACTTCGATTCCCATAGAACGCGCGGCTTCAAACAGTTCAGCTTCGGTCTTGCCTGATATGTCAAATCCTGTGAATTTCAGGATGGCGTCGGTCATGGAAATGCGGGCGTAAGGCGCCTTGAAATCGACGGTGTGCTCGCCAAAAGTAGCTGTTGTGGTTCCGTTGACAGCCAGCGCGCAATGCTCCAAAAGCCTTTCGGTAAAATCCATCATCCAATTGTAATCCTTGTACGCTACGTAGATTTCCATGGCGGTGAACTCCGGGTTGTGGGTGCGGTCCATGCCTTCGTTGCGGAAGTTTTTTGAGAACTCATACACTCCATCAAATCCGCCTACGATAAGGCGTTTGAGGTAGAGTTCATTGGCGATACGCATATACAGCGGAACGTCCAGCGCGTTGTGATGCGTGACAAACGGGCGTGCCGCCGCACCTCCCGGAATGGGTTGCAAAATTGGCGTTTCAACTTCAAGATAGCCACGCTCGTTGAAAAAGCTTCGCATGGCGTTGAACAGCTTGGTGCGCTTGATGAATGTTTCCTTGACCTGGTCATTGACCGTAAGGTCGACATAGCGGCGGCGGTAGCGTTGCTCGGGATCGGCAAAGGCATCGTGGACTTTACCGCTTTCGTCGATTTTGACAACCGGCAGCGGGCGTAGCGCCTTGGCCAATACGGTGAGTTCCCTGACGTGTACCGAGACTTCGCCCACCTGGGTTCTGAAAACCGTTCCGCGGACTCCGATGAAATCGCCAAGGTCGAGCAGTTTCTTAAAAACAGTGTTGTACATGGTGCCGGCCTCGTCGGTGGAGATGTCATCGCGGGAAATGTAAACCTGAATGCGGCCTGAAGCGTCCTTGAGTTCGGCAAATGATGCCTTGCCCATGATGCGTTGTGACATCATCCTTCCGGCCAGAATTACTTCCTTGCCGTCGAAATCTGAAAAGTTGTCGAGGATTTGTGTGGCGTGTGCCGTAACCTTGAACTCGGCCGCGGGATAAGGATTGATGCCAAGTTTTTTGAGTTCGGCCAACGCTTCGCGGCGTAGTATTTCCTGTTCAGATAAAGCCATGTGACTATTTTTTTAAGAGTGCAAAGATAAAGACAAAATTTAAACGTCGAACGTTGAATGTAGAAAGACCAAACAGCCGCTAGTTGCCGACAACTTGAATTCGCACCAATTGTTC
>CAZIBV010000096.1:0-7598 GCA_964537345.1 uncultured Flavobacterium sp.
CGCTACCTGGCTACTTTTTCAGTCATGTTGCTGATGTTTATCCCGATTGGGATCGTGGTGGATGTATCGGAAAAGGTCAACCGAATGATTGAGCACAAGGTGGCTTTTGTTGACATCGCGCTCTACTACCTGGATTTTACGATTTATTTTGCCAACCTGCTTTTCCCGATTTTTTTGTTTTTGTCGGTGATTTGGTTCACGTCAAAACTGGCCAATAACACCGAGATTATCGCCATCTTGAGTTCGGGAATTTCGTTTACGCGGTTTTTGCGACCCTATCTGATAGGCGCCACGCTGGTGTCGGTTTTTGCGTTGTTGATGGGCTTTTTTATCGTGCCCAAGGCCAGCGAGGGATACAACAATTTCCGTTACATGTATCTCAACAAAAACAAGCAGACGCGTGAAAATTCAAACGTGTTCAGGCAAATCAGCAAGGACGAGTTTTTGTACGTTCAGCAGTTTAACGAGGTGAGTAAGATGGCGTTTAATTTTTCGCTCGAAAAGTTCAAAGGCGATCAACTGGAATACAAACTCACCGCCGGCAGCCTAAAATGGAACGCCAAGGATTCTACCTATACCATGCGCAATTATACCAAGCGGATTGTCGGGCCGTTGGGTGACCGGTTGATATCGGGCGAAAAAAAGGACACGGTTTTCAGCTTTGACCTCGAAGATCTGACGCCTGTGGTTTATGTTGCCGAAACGCTGACACTGGGCGAACTCAACCGATTTATCGAGCGCGAAAAGCTGCGCGGATCGTCAAACATCGACACGTATCTGGTGGTGCTTTACAAAAAGTACAGCCTTCCGGTATCTGCCTTTATCCTCACGGTCATTGCAGTGGCGGTTTCCTCTAAAAAACGTCGCGGCGGAATGGGCATCAACCTGGCCATCGGCATTTTGCTGGCGTTTTCGTTTATCTTTTTCGACAAGATTTTTGGGACACTAGCCGAGAAGTCATCGTTCCCGCCCATCATTGCCGTTTGGATTCCCAACTTCGTCTTTGGAATTTTAGCCATCTATCTTTTGCGTAATGCCAAGCGCTAACCTCAAGGCCCACCTGCAGCTCAACCTCATTGTATTTATCTGGGGATTTACGGCTATTCTGGGTGAACTCATCACCCTGACCGACGTCAATTTGGTTTGGTACCGAATGGGTTTGGCCGGAATATTCTTGTTGCTGTATGCCAAATGGGCGGGTCTGCCACTGGTGTTGCCGCTCAAGGAAGCCGGAAAGCTTATCCTGGTTGGCGGACTGATCGCGGTGCATTGGATCTTCTTTTTTAAGGCGATTGATATGGCCAATGTTTCGATTACGTTGGCGATGTTCTCGTTGGGTGCGTTTTTTGGCTCCATCCTCGAACCGATTTTCTTTAACCGACGGATGCTTTGGTACGAGGTGTTTTTCGGGCTGGTGATCATAGCCGGACTGTATGTTATGATGCAGGTGGAGATGGAACATTTTTGGGGCGCGGTGGCGGCGTTGTTCTCCGTTTTTATCGGGGTGCTTTTTACTTTGTTTAACGGCAAACTCACCCGCGATCACGATGCGGTGGTCATTACTACTTATGAATTTTTTGCCGGTTTCTTTTTTGTGACGCTTTACCTTTTGGCCAATGGCGAGATGGATTCGGCATTTTTTAATGTGTCAGCGACCGACTGGATGTACCTTTTGATACTGGCGTCAGTTTGTACCGCGTATGCGTTTACGGCATCGGTTGGCGTGATGCGAAAACTGACACCGTATACCGTTATGCTCACCACCAACCTCGAACCGGTTTACGGCATTTTGCTGGCGTATTTTATCATCGGCGAAAGCGAACGCATGAGTATGTCCTTTTACATTGGCGCTGCGGTCATTCTGCTAACCGTGATTGCAAATGGCATTCTTAAAAAGCGGATGAGTTCTGAATCTCCTGACAGCCAAATCCAACCTTGAGCGGTGTAACGCTTAATGATTAAATTTTCGCGCTTAATTGTAAGCGATGAATTATCATTTAACCATTGTATTGTTATCTTTGTGTTTCCAAATAAAACGAACCGCATGGAGTATTTAGATTTTGAGTTGCCGATCAAGGAGCTCGAAGACCAGCTGGACAAGTGTCAGATCATCGGACAGGAATCAGATGTAGACGTCAGCAATACCTGCAAACAAATAGAAAAGAAACTCGAAGAGACCAAAAAGAAAATCTATAAAAACCTGACAGCCTGGCAACGCGTCCAGCTTTCACGCCATCCAAACCGGCCGTATACGATGAACTACATCAAGGCTTTGTGTGGCGATACGTTCCTGGAGCTTTTTGGCGACCGCAATTTTAAGGACGACAAGGCCATGGTAGGCGGACTGGGCAAAATAGGAGGCCAGTCATTTATGATTATAGGTCAGCAAAAAGGCAACAACACCAAAACCCGACAGTACCGCAATTTTGGGATGGCCAATCCTGAAGGGTACCGCAAGGCACTCCGACTGATGAAAATGGCCGAGAAATTCAATCTTCCGGTAGTCAGTTTTATCGATACGCCGGGCGCTTATCCCGGTCTTGAAGCGGAAGAGCGCGGCCAGGGTGAAGCCATTGCGCGCAACATTCTGGAAATGATCCGCCTTAAAACGCCCATTATCGCGGTGATTATCGGCGAGGGTGCTTCAGGAGGCGCATTGGGCATTGGCGTTGGCGACAGGGTTTACATGCTTGAGAACACCTGGTATTCAGTTATCTCACCGGAGTCGTGTTCATCGATTCTATGGAAGAGCTGGGACTTTAAGGAAAAAGCTGCCGATGCACTCAAATTGACGTCGGAGGACATGAAAAAACAAAAATTGGTTGACGATGTGGTTCCGGAGCCGCTGGGAGGCGCGCATTACGATCCTGAAACTACGTATAAAACCACTCAGGAATACATACTTAAGGCTTGGAATGAACTAAAAGACTTATCAACAGACGAGCTAGTAAGCCAGCGGATGGACAAGTACAGTAAGATGGGCGAATTTAAAGAGTAATTCTCCTACAAAAATTAAAACGATCCGAGGCCTTTAAGTTTCGGATTTTTTTATGGTTATGAACAATTTATCTTAAGTTATAAACACGTAAGTCTGATAACTCGCTACCCCGCGATTTTTGGAATTGGCTTACATTCGCCATATGGAAAATTTCAAGAGCATCAGCCCGGTGAAAGTCGATAAAACGACCATCATAAACCTTGAAAAGGGTAAACTGCCGCCGCAGGCCGTCGACCTTGAAGAGGCTGTACTGGGTGCGATGATGATTGATAAAAAAGGTGTGGATGACGTGATCGACATCCTCCAACCCGATGCTTTTTACAAAGAGGCACATCAACACATTTTTGAGGCGATTTTTCAGTTATTCACGGATTCACAGCCCATCGACTTGTTAACCGTTTCAGCCCAGCTTAAAAAAATGGGAAAACTGGAGTTGGCCGGAGGTGATTTTTACCTGATCCAGCTCACCCAAAAGATCTCGTCATCGGCACACATCGAGTTTCACTCGCGGATTATCCTGCAAAAGTTTATTCAACGAAGCCTGATCAGGATCTCGTCGGAAATCATAGAGCAATCGTATGATGAAACCACCGACGTTTTTGACTTGCTCGACCAGGCTGAGAGCAAGTTGTACGAGGTGACGCAGGGCAATATCAAACGAAGTTCGGAAACCGCGCAAAGTTTGGTGCTTCAGGCCAAGCAGCGCATTCAGGACATCGCCAACCGCCAGGGCTTGAGCGGTATTCCAACAGGATTTGAAAAACTCGATCAGGTAACTTCAGGCTGGCAGCCGTCAGACTTGATCATCATCGCGGCCCGTCCGGGTATGGGTAAAACCGCTTTTGTACTGTCAATGGCGCGCAACATGGCCATCGATTTCAACGCGCCCGTTGCGGTGTTCTCGCTCGAGATGTCATCGGTACAGCTTATTACGCGTCTTATCTCATCCGAGACTGGTTTGACGTCGGAAAAGCTGCGTACCGGCCAACTTGAAAAACACGAATGGGAGCAACTTACCATCAAGGTGAAAGACCTTGAAAAGGCACCGCTTTTTATTGACGACACGCCATCGCTGTCGATTTTTGACCTTCGCGCAAAAGCCCGTCGTTTGTCATCGCAGCACGGCATCAAACTTATTATCGTAGATTACCTTCAGCTGATGACGGCCGGAAATTCCGGAAAAGGAGGCGGCAACCGCGAACAGGAAATTTCTACCATTTCCCGAAATCTCAAGGCGTTGGCCAAAGAACTAGACATTCCGGTCATTGCGTTATCGCAGCTTTCGCGTGCGGTTGAAACCCGCGGTTCGAGCAAGCGTCCGCTTTTGTCGGATCTGAGGGAATCAGGAGCGATCGAGCAGGACGCCGATATCGTGTCGTTTATTTACCGTCCGGAATACTACAAAATTGACACTTGGGATGACGACGAAGCCGCGCCAACCGAGGGTCAGGCCGAGTTCATCATTGCCAAGCACCGTAACGGAAGCCTGGAGAATATCCGACTGAAGTTTATTGGAAGCCTGGGTAAATTTGACAACCTTGATACCTATTCCGGTTCGTTTGACGATTTCCCGTCCAAGATGAACGTCGACAATCCTTACCAAACCACTCGTCACGTATCAATGCCCAATGATGCTTTTGGCAGTCAGATTAATGAAGAGGATGACTCGGGCGTTCCGTTTTGAAACCCTTTTGCATACGCTGCATAATTGTCCAGAATGGCTTGCCAGCCTTCGCGCTGCATTTCCAGTGAATGCTCCATTTCCGGCTCAACCGAAACCAAAATTCGGGTGCTGTCGGCCAATGCTTCAAATTTGACCTCTACTTTGCGCCCGTCACTGATGGTGTAGCGTAAACGATCGGCCGGATCAATCTGGTCATAAACACCGGTAAATTCGAAACTCACACTGCCGTCCCGGGCCGCCATGGTTGCGCAAAGCATTCCGCCCGGGCGCAAATCATTCGACGCTGCAGGACAATGCCAGTCAGGTGATGCAAAATTCCAGCAAATCATGTGCTTGGGGTTTGTGTACAGTTCCCAGGCCAGTTGCGGCGAGGCGTCCACTTCAGTTTGTACGGTGATCGGTTCTTGGTTCATCAGTCAATTGTTATCTTTTTTTTTTCGCCCAATGGGACATTGTTTGTGTCCATTTCGCGCTCGGTTTGTTCTACATAAACGGCGTAATCAGCGGGTTGGATTCGCAATCCCGTAGAGTTGGCGTAGGCTCGGGTGAATTCGGCACCCAGGTACATAATGGCCGCCGTGTAGTAAACCCATACAAGGATGATAATCACCGATCCCGCCGCACCATACGTCGAGGCTGTTCCCGTGGTTTGCAGGTACAATCCGATGAGGTATCGGCCCAACATAAAAAGGCAGGATGTAAAAAAGGCACCCATTCGGACGTCTTTCCAGGCGATTTTGACATCGGGCAGCACTTTGAAAATTGTCCCGAACAGCACTGAAATTACTGCAAAGCTCACGATGAAGTCGATTGCGGTGAACAAAATGATTGTTACGTCAGGGAACCTTGCAATCAGCCATTCGTTAAGGGCTTTGAGCGCACCGTTGACAATCAGCGATACAATCAGCAAAAATCCAAGCGCCACGATAAGCGACGATGACAGCAATCGGTCTTTCAGGAATTTTACCCAGCCGCGTTTGGGTTTCGCCTTAACCCGCCAGATGATGTTTATCGAATCCTGAATTTCGCCAAAGACGGTCGTGGCACCAATCAACAATGTAACGGCACCAATAATGACTGCAATGTTGCTCTTTCCTGATAATTCGAGATTCTTTATCGTATCCTGAACTTGTGCGGCCGCCTCATTACCAAGCAGCCCGTTGATTTCGCCAAACAAATGTCCGCGAACGGCTTCATCGCCAAAAAAAATTCCGGCAACCGATATCATCAGCAACAGCAACGGGCCCAGTGAAAACAAGGTATAGTAGGAGAGTGCAGCACTTAATTTCAGGGCTTTGTCATCCATAAAGCCGCTGAACGTGTCTTTTAAAATCTTCCCGACTGAAATTAAAGTTGTTTTGGTAAAAAATGACTTCATAGCAATTATTTCTATTCTAATTTAACACCTGCCATTTTAACCGACTAAATAATTAACAATTTCCAAGGAATTCGCAACCCTTTAATTTTGCACTTTGCGCTATCTTTGAAACGTATGAAGATTAGAATCTTTTTCCTTCTGATGCTTGTTCCGCTCCTTGGCCGCGCGGGCTTTTTGCTGTTGCCGATGGATGAACTGACGCAAAAGAATCACCTGAAAGCCTACGGAATTACTTACTGGGCGCTTGACAAGCAATACAAGGCGAGTTGGCTGCTCAATTATCGCGGTGGCTCATTCTTGCTGCCTGATGTCGAGGAAATCCGACGCGAATGCCAGATTAGGGGTGTTAGTTTTGAAGTTATTTCCGACGCTGAAGCCAATTCTATTCTCGAGGAGATTGCGTCGCCTTCGCAAAACATGGAGACGGTTGTGCTGGAAAAGGCGCCCAAGATTGCGGTTTACACACCATCGGGCAAACAGCCGTGGGATGATGCCGTGACGCTGGTGCTCACCTATGCCGAGATTCCGTTTACGGCGGTTTACGACAAGGAAGTCCTGACCGATCAGTTGTTGCTATACGATTGGCTTCACCTTCACCACGAGGATTTTACCGGACAATACGGAAAGTTTTACGGCGCATACCGCAACGCGCCCTGGTATATCGAGCAAAAGCGCGACGCTGAATTACTGGCCCGCGAACTGGGTTATGAAAAAGTATCACAAGCCAAACTTGCGGTTGCCAAGAAAATCCGGGATTTTGTTGTGGGCGGCGGATTTATGTTTGCCATGTGCTCGGCCACCGATAGCTTTGACATTGCACTTGCCGCCGAAGGGGTGGATATTTGTGAGCCGATGTTTGACGGCGATCCAAGCGAGGGCAATTATCAGTCAAAAATTGACTATGTCCAATCGTTTGCGTTTAAGAATTACATTTTGGAGCGACGTCCCGAGCGTTACGAATTCTCAGATATCGACATGACCGAAAAGCGCCAGATCCCGATGGAGAAGGATTATTTTACGCTGTCGGAATACTCAGCCAAGTGGGATGTGATTCCCAGCATGCTTTGTCAGAACCACACCCAGCTTGTCAAGGGATTTATGGGACAGACCACATCGTTTGATCCCAACCTGATCAAATCAAACGTGATGGTGCTCGGCCAGTGCGAACTCAATGGCGAGGCGCGCTACATCCATGCCCAACGCGGCAAGGGATTTTTTACTTTTTTTGGCGGACACGACCCGGAAGATTATCAGCACCGCGTTGGTGATTCACCGACGGTACTTGATTTACATCCAACTTCACCGGGTTACCGACTGATTCTCAACAATGTTCTTTTTCCCGCAGCGCGTAAGAAGAAGCAGAAAACGTAATCACCAACGGAGTTCAATTAACAGTTAACAATTAACAATTAACACCCGAGGCGAAGCCGAACGGAGCGAAGTTAATTGGATTGCGGTAGTGGGATGTTTAAACTTTCCGATCTACTAATCTTTGAATTTTTCAATCTTCGAATCCTTTTAGTTCACGGTTTACGGTT
>CAZIBV010000097.1:0-3976 GCA_964537345.1 uncultured Flavobacterium sp.
CCATCCCCCAATTTTCATTATCTTAGCCAATAAAATCCACACCATGAAAAAATACCTTTCCCTGCTGTTTTTTAGCTCCTTTGCGTTTGCACAATTCACGCAAACCCCGTTGCAGTACGACTATAAAGCACTCGAGCCATCGATCGATGCGCAAACTATGGACATCCACTACAACCGCCACCACGCGGGCTACGTCAAAAACCTTAACGCTGCCCTGGCCGGAACCGGTGCCGAGAGCAAACCACTGGTTGACATCTTTTCGTCCATGTCAAAATACAGCACGGCGGTGCGCAACAACGGCGGCGGACACTACAACCACGAGTTTTTCTGGTCAATCCTGACCCCCAAAAAAGACACCCGCCCGTCGGCCGAGCTTGCCAAAGCCATCACTGAAGCCTTTGGTTCCATGGAGGCCTTTAAAGAACAGTTCAACAAAGCCGCTGCCAGCCGTTTTGGATCAGGCTGGGCGTGGCTTTCAGTCGATGCAAAAGGAAAACTCTTTATCTCGTCAACCCCCAACCAGGACAATCCGCTGATGGACGTTGTCGAGGAGCGCGGAACGCCGGTTTTGGGCGTAGACGTTTGGGAACACGCCTATTATCTCAAGTATCAAAACAAGCGCGGCGATTACCTGGGCGCCATCTGGGCCGTCATCAACTGGGACGAGGTGAGCAACAAATACAAGGCAGCGTCGCGTTAACACCAGCTTAAAATCATCAGCTTAAAGCCAAAAAAGCTACCTTTGTGCCATGACATTAATATCGGTTGACAACAGCAAAAACCAGGAAATCGTCAAAAACGTCTTTACGCTTTACCTGGAAAAAAACGGACACCGTAAAACGCCCGAGCGCTTTGCCATTTTACAGGAAATCTACGATGCCGAAGATCACTTTGACATCGAGAACCTCTACCTGAAAATGAAAAACAAAAATTACCGCGTCAGCCGGGCCACGCTTTACAACACCATCGAACTCCTGCTCGACTGCGGGCTGGTGCGCAAACACCAGTTTGGCCAGAGCCAGGCTCATTATGAAAAGTCGTATTTTGACAAACAACACGACCACATCATCATGACCGACACCGGCGAGGTGATTGAGTTTTGCGATCCGCGCATCCAAACCATCAAAAAAACCATCGAGGAGATTTTTGACATCGAGATCCACAACCATTCGTTGTATCTCTACGCCAATAGGAAGAAACCCACCTCCGACCCGATTTAAAATTCAGAATTTATAACAGTAATTATGGCGTTCCGGCGGTTGCAGCTTTTAGTAAAATTTTCAGCCAACACATCCGCCGTCGGGCTATTCGCTCCTATCTTTTTGTTCTCCCCGCTGCGCGCGGCATCACAAAAAGGATAACCGCTTCTATCCCTAACGCATCCTGATTGAAACCACAACTAAAACAATAAACAACACTAACCTGAAAGCAAGGTCTACTTTCAACTTTCGACTTTCGACTTTTGACTTTCGACTTTCAACTTTTGACTAAAAAATGGCAGACTTACTACTGGGCCTCCAATGGGGCGACGAAGGCAAAGGCAAAATCGTTGACGTTCTCACCTCAAAATACGACATCATCGCGCGGTTTCAGGGCGGCCCCAACGCGGGACATACGCTGGAATTTGACGGCATCAAGCACGTTTTGCGCACCATTCCGTCGGGGATTTTCCACGCGAATTCGGTAAACATCATCGGCAATGGCGTTGTCATCGATCCGGTGGTTTTTCAAAAGGAAATTGAAGGACTCGCAAAGTTTGACATCAACCTAAGCCAGCGCCTGCTCCTGTCCAGAAAAGCGCACCTCATCCTGCCAACGCATCGCCTGCTCGACGCCGCGTCTGAAACAGCCAAGGGAAAAGCCAAAATCGGTTCGACGCTAAAAGGCATCGGGCCAACCTACATGGATAAAACCGGCCGTAACGGACTGCGCATCGGCGATATCGAGCTTCCTGATTTTGAGCAGCGTTACCGCACCCTGGCCGACAAGCACGAGGCCATGATCAAGTTTTACGACGTCAGCATCCAATACAACCTGGCCGAACTGGAAAAGGAATTCTTTGAATCCATAGAAGAGCTCAGGAAACTGCAATTCATCGACAGCGAGGAATATCTTTTTAACGCCATGAAGCAGGGCAAAACGATATTGTGCGAAGGCGCACAGGGATCGCTTCTGGACGTGGATTTCGGGACGTATCCGTTTGTCACCTCATCCAACACCACCGCGGCGGGAGCCTGCACCGGACTGGGAATCGCACCCAACAAAATCGACAAGGTCTACGGCATTTTCAAGGCGTACGCCACACGCGTGGGCAGCGGCCCCTTCCCTACCGAACTCTTTGACTCCGACGGCGAAACCATGGCCCGCGTGGGCAACGAATTCGGATCGGTAACCGGACGTCAGCGCCGTTGTGGCTGGCTCGACCTGGTGGCGCTTAAATATGCCATCCGCATCAATGGCGTCACCGAGCTGATGATGATGAAGGGCGACGTGCTGTCGGGCTTTAAAACGCTTAAGGTTTGTACGGCTTATGAATACAACGGCCGTCCAATCGATCACCTTCCGTACAACATCGAACCCGAACACGTAAAACCTGTTTATACTGAATTCAAAGGCTGGAACGCCAACCTGACCGGAATGACGCAATATGACCAGCTCCCGGATGAACTCAAAAAATATATTTCATTTATCGAGGAACAGGTTGAAGTTCCCATCAGCATCGTATCGGTAGGTCCTGACCGCAAGCAGACGATAGAAAAATAAGATTAACTGACATTCACGCCATATAAAAACTATCGATGAAAGTAACCCGTATTTTTAAAGCGTTTTTTGAATCAGAGAAAGCCGGCGGCCTCGTACTGATATTTGTAACGGCCATTTCACTGATGCTGGCCAACCTGCCGTCTGGCGAGAATTACGTGGCATTTTGGGAAACCCCTATGGGATCGCATTCGCTGGCACACTGGATCAACGATGGCCTGATGGCGATATTCTTTTTGCTGATTGGCCTTGAACTTGAACGCGAAATATACAAAGGTGAACTCTCAAACCTGAAAACGGCCGCACTTCCACTTTTTGGCGCCCTGGGTGGCATGGTGGTTCCGGCAGGCATATATTTGGCGTTCAATTCCGGGACGCCGTTTCAATCAGGTTTTGGAATTCCCATGGCTACCGATATTGCTTTTGCCATCGGGATTTTGTCGCTTGTGGGCAGCCGCGTTCCAATGGCACTAAAAATCTTCCTGACGGCACTGGCCGTTATCGATGATCTTGGGGCTATTTTGGTGATTGCTTTTTTTTACACCAGTTCGCTTTCCTATGCCTATCTGGGCGGTGCAGCACTCATTTGGGCCATTCTCTTTTTACTTAACCGAATGAAAGTCCACCATTTCCTGCCCTATATTGTGGGAGGCATCGGGCTTTGGTATTGCATGCTCAACTCGGGCATTCACGCCACGATCAGTGGAGTTATTCTGGCTTTTGTCATCCCTTTTGGCGACGGATCCAACAAGACGCTTTCGTCAAAATTACAACACGCACTACACTATCCGGTGGCCTTTGTCATCCTCCCGCTTTTTGCGCTGGCCAACACCGCAATCCGTTTTGAAGCTGGCTGGCAGGAAACCATCATGAACACTGCTGTCTACGGAATCATCGCCGGGCTCTTTATCGGCAAACCGCTGGGCATTGCGCTTTTTGCATGGCTCGGACGTATGGCCGGAGTCTGTCAGTTTCCAAAAGGTGTCGGGATGGGCTCGATTACAGCCATTGGTTTTTTGGGCGGGATAGGGTTTACCATGTCGATTTTTATCACCCTCCTCGCCTTTGACGACGCCATGCTGATCATGGACGCAAAACTGGCCATCCTGGGGGCATCACTGCTTTCAGGCGTTGTGGGATTATTTACCTTAAAAGCGTTCCTCAAACGCAATGAACGCAGACAGAGGGCCTAATCCATCGGAAACAAAAACGACTC
>CAZIBV010000097.1:4076-7383 GCA_964537345.1 uncultured Flavobacterium sp.
CGGCGCTGGCCAGTCGCTGTTCGTCGTGATTGTCCAGAAAGTGCAGCATGTGATGCCCGATGTCGGCCAGCTTTTCCTGAATGGGAAGGATCGCATCAACATTGGCTTTGCCCTGAACGATTTCCTTGAGTTTGTCGTACAGATCGACCTTGTCGTACAAATAATCCATTTTACCAAGGCGGATGTAGTTGCGATACTCTTTGGGATTGTATACCTCGGCCAGCAAAAACGCTTCTGGATTTTTGGTCTTGATCGCCGAGTTCATATAACTCCAGAATTCAACCGGAACCATTTCGGCCATGTCATAGCGAAATCCATCGACGCCTTTGTCAATCCAGTAAAGCGCGATGTCTCTGAACTTCTTCCACGAATCAGGAACGTCCTTGCCTTGCCAAAAGGCGAAATGGGCCTTGTAATCGCGCTTGTCGTAATCAGCGGGAAGTGTAGGAAAATCCTTGGTTCCGTCGGGCCTGACGCCGTAGTTCACCTTGACGGTCTCATACCAGTCGTTTTGGTCAGGTTGTACCGCGCGCGATCCGTTTCCTGTCCACTTGGCGGGAATCTCCTTGAACTTGCCGTCAATGAGTTTGTGCTTTTCACCACCCAACGGTTTGTAATCAGTAAACGCCGGAAGCTTGAAAGCCTGGCCGGGAATGTAGTAAAAGTTGTTGTCGCGTTTGTATTCAACCGATGTGTCGTCGTTGGCGCCAAAATCCTTTACGCCCGGCGGATTGGTCATGCCCTCGTAACGGCGGGCAACGTGATTGGGAACGATGTCAATGATCACCTTTAACCCGTTGTCATGCGTGCGTTTGATCAACCCTTCAAACTCGGCGAGTCTTTTGGCGGGATTGATGGCCAGATCAGGATTCACGTTGTAATAATCCTTGACGGCATACGGCGAACCGGCACGGCCTTTTACAACTTCCGGATCATCTTGGGAAATTCCGTACTGGGTGTAATCGCCGACTAGTGCGTGATGCGGGACGCCTGTATACCAAATATGGGTCACGCCCAGCGCGGCAATTTCGGAAAGTGCCTTGTTGGTAAAGTCATCAAACTTGCCCACTCCATTTTCCTGAATGGTTCCCCAAGGCTTATTGGTGGTATTGGTGTTTCCAAACAAACGGGTAAAAACCTGATAAACCACTGGTTTTTTGGAGTTGCGAACATGGCTTTCAACCGGGATTGCACGCTTGGCAGGAACTGAGATTTTCTGGGCGCTGGCGATTCCTGAAACGGTGAGGGCGATCAACAAGTAATGCTTCATGACAAAAATTTGGATACGGGCAAATATAGCGTTTACGGGCGGACGGTCAATACTAATTTATTCTTAAGGCAGTGGTATCGAAGGTGTATTTTGTACCTTTGTTCAAATTTCAGGACTTGAACAGACTGCTGTTTTTTATACTTGTTTTTCTACCGTTTTGCCTCCTGGCGCAGCGACCCAAAACACAGGCTGCCAGCAAAATAAAGGTTGAACACGCCGACAATTCAGATATCAACCAAACTGAAATTCCCGATGCCGCATTGCTTACGGGAAACGTACGCGTGAGTCACGAGGGCGTCACGATGTGGTGCAACAAGGCGTATTTTTTTCAAAAAGAGAATTACATCAAGGCTTTTGGCGACGTACGCATGAACCAAGGCGACACGCTTTTTATGGATGCCAAGTACGCTGAATATTCAGGTGAGGCCAAAATGGCGTTTGCCACGGGAAATGTCAACATGCGATCGCCCGAAACCTCTCTGGTGACCGATACCCTTTACTTTGACCGCAACATTCAGCACGCCTACTACTCCACTTACGGAACTATCAACAACCGGGAAAATGTGCTCCGCAGCAAATCCGGCCGTTATGTGGTGGGGCAAAAAAAGTACGAGTTCCGGACGGCGGTTACCATCACCAATCCAAAATACGTCATCAAGTCAAACCATCTGGATTACTACAACAATTCCGGACATGCCTATGTTTTTGGGCCGTCGACGATCACAAGCGAAAATGATTTCATCTACACCGAAAAAGGCTTTTACGACACCAAGAAGAATTTTGGCCATTTCCTGAACAAGTCATACATACGTTATAAAGACAGGCTTATCCGCGGCGACAGCTTGTATTACGATCGGATCAAAGAGTTTGCATCGGCTACGCGCAACGTTAAAATCACCGACTCGATCAACAAGGGAATCGTAAAGGGTCATTATGCCGAAATGTATAAAAAACAAGACTCGATGTTTGTGACAAGGCGTGCGGTGGCCGTAAACCTGGTAGACAATGATTCAGTTTACATTCACGGGACGCGGCTTTTGGTTACGGGAAAACCCGAACACCGCATTATTCGCGCCTATCGCAACGTTCGGTTTTTCAAAACCGATATGAGCGGCAAATGCGACTCGATCCACTCCGATCAGAAATCAGGGCTTACCAAGATGATTGGCCGACCCATTTTGTGGAATTACGAGACCCAGATGACGGGCGATATCATGCACCTGATTGCCGACACGCAAACCGAGAAGCTGGATTCGCTCAAGGTGTTGAACAATGCGTTTATCGTGTCAAAGGATACGATTGGCGACGGTTTTAATCAGGTAAAAGGACAGAACTTGTACGGGAAGTTCCGGGACAATCAGCTATACGAGGCCGATATCGTCAAGAATACCGAGGTGGTTTACTACATGCGAAACGACAACCAGGAACTCATCGGCATCAACAAAAACGTCAGCAGTAAAATAAACCTGACGCTGGACAAGAACCAGATTGAAACGATAACGTTTTTTAAAACGGTTGACGGCGACATCTACCCGGAAAAGGATTTGCCGGAAAATGCGCGCAAACTCCGAGGCTTTGTATGGCGACCGGACGAGCGAATACGGACAAAGGACGACATCTTTCCGCCCGAGGAAGAGCAGTGGGAAACCAAAATGGAAGCCGAGGCGGCAGCCGATGCAAAAACTGCGGACGAACCTTTGAAACCACTCGAAGCCACGCTCGAATACGATAAAAATGTAAAACCAACCGTAAAATAGTTGAACGTTCAGCCCGGTTGGTTTGTTTAATTTTAATGAACGTTCTTTAGGAATTCACCTTTATGAATTCAGATTTTTTGAAATATCAGGCGCAAACCTCGCCACATCCGCTGGGCATGGACGTATCACACGCCAGCGGATCATACATTTACGACACCCACGGCAATCGCTACCTCGACATGGTGGCGGGCGTTTCCGCTGCGTCGCTTGGACACTGTCATCCCCGCGTCAATCAGGCGATAAAGGATCAGCTGGACCGCTATTCGCACGTGATGGTTTA
>CAZIBV010000098.1:0-7299 GCA_964537345.1 uncultured Flavobacterium sp.
TTGCTAATTGGAAGATCGGGTTCTTGCATCAGGTTTATCTACAAGCTGATCGCTGGCTGCTGATAGCTAACCGCTACATCTAAGATTGCGTTCTTGAATCAGTTTAATTTACAAGCTAATCGCTGACGGCTGAAAGCTAACCGCTAGCCAATCAAAACTTTAAGAATTTTTACAGAAAATCTGCAGCCAATGTTTCGATTTTTTTCGTAAGGGTAAGTATCTTCCCGTTCCCGCCCTTCTTCCAAGCGAAAGTTAGTGGTTTTTTCGATAGGAGAGGTACAGAAAATCTGCCGAAAATCTTAAATGGGGACATGGTTAAAGGTAATTGACAATTAACAATGAACACCCGAGGTGCAGCCGAACGGAGCGAAGCTAATTAACAATTAACAGTTAACGATTAACGATTAACAATTAGATTTTAGCTAATTGGATGATTGTGTTCATACATCAAAATTTATCACAAGCTGATCGCTGACAGCTGATAGCTAACCGCTACATCTATGATCGCGTTCTTGAATCAGTTTAATTTACAAGCTAATCGTTGGCGACTGATAGCTGAAAGCTAATTTCCAAATTTCCAAATTTTCAAATTCCTCCCTTCTGCCATTTTTTCATACTTTTCCATTTGGCTGTATTTTTGAAAGCCGCGTTTTATGGATCAGCCGTTTAAGTTTACGCCCAAAGTCATTTTGCTTCCGTTTCTGTCGGTGCTGTTGTTGTGGCTGGTGTTTTGGGCCGAGTGGAAATTTAATTTTGATTTTGCACGCTACGGCGTTTTTCCACGCGATCTCATTGGGTTGCGCGGCGTAATATTCAGTCCGTTTATCCACGGTGATATCGGGCATTTGTACAACAATTCACTTCCGTTGGCCGTGTTGCTCGCGGCTCTGGCGTATTTTTACCGGGAGATAGCCTACAAAGTCATCGGCTACGGAATATTGTTTTCCGGGCTGGGGACGTGGATTATCGGCCGGCCGGATTTTCACATTGGCGCCAGCGGACTCATTTACGTCCTTGTAAGTTTCATTTTCTTTAAAGGCCTCCGAACCGGTTATTACCGACTGACAGCCCTATCGCTTTTGGTTGTCATGCTTTATGGCGGAATGGTCTGGTATATTTTCCCGGATGTCGAAGCGGGAATTTCCTGGGAGGGACATTTAGCGGGTCTTGTCACCGGGACCGCCTTTGCCGTCTGGTTTAAAACGCCCGATTACCGCGAGGAAATCCGATACGACTGGCAGCGTCCTGATTTTGATCCGTCATCTGATAAGTTCATGCAGCGCTTTGACGAAAACGGAAATTTCCAGAATCCGCCACCGCCTGAACCTGACGAAACGGCCGATCCTCCGCAAATCGTCTACAATTTTATCCCAAAACAAACGTCAGAGGACACATCAAACCAGGAAAAACAGTAAATTATCATCCATAAAAAATATTCAACGTGTCAGTAGAAATTCTTTTAAAACCATTTGATACGCCGCACAATACGGCCCCATTCTCAAAAATTGAAAACGCCGATTTTAAACCCGCTTTTGAACAGGCCATTGCCATGGCGCGGGCTGAAATCGATGCCATAACCCAAAATCCCCAAGCGCCGTCTTTTGCCAACACTATCGAGGCGCTCGATTTTTCAGGCGAAACACTCGACAGGATTTCCAGTATTTTCTTTAACCTGAACTCGGCCGAGACCAGCGATGAAATCCAGAAAATAGCACAGGAAGTCTCGCCGCTGCTCACCGCGTTCAGCAATGACGTGGCGCTCAACGAGGCTTTGTTTGCCCGCGTGAAAGCTGTTTACGACGAGCGCGATGAGCTTGGCCTTACGCCCGAACAATCGATGCTGCTCGACAAAAAATACAAAGGGTTTTCGCGCAACGGTGCGCTGTTGCCCAAGGATAAAAAAGATCGTTTGCGTGAAATCGATACCGAACTTGCCAAACTGAAGCTCACCTTTGGCGAGAATGTCCTGGCCGAAACCAATGCCTACCGCCTGCACATTACAAACCCCGATGATCTGAAAGGTTTGCCCGAGGGCGCTGTCGAGGCGGCTGCCATGCTTGCCCGGTCAGAGGAAAAGGAAGGCTGGCTTTTTACGCTTGACTATCCGTCGTACATTCCGTTTGTCACCTATGCCGATAACCGCGAACTCCGAAAGCAACTCGCGCTGGCCGCCGGACGGAAAGCCTTTCAGGGAAACGAGCACGACAACCGCGAAAACGTCAGGCAAATTGTGCGCCTGAGACATGAACGCGCCAACCTGCTAGGATATAAGACACACGCTGATTTTGTTCTGGAAGAGCGCATGGCCCAGACACCGGAGGCTGTCCGCAGTTTTCTGGACGATCTGCTCGCCAAGGCCAAACCCGCGGCACAAAGAGAGTTTGCCCAACTGTCGGCTTTTGCCAAGGAACTTGACGCCATCGAGCCACTCGAAAAATGGGATGGCGCGTATTATTCGGAAAAGCTCAAACAAAAACTTTTTGACTTTGATGACGAGCAATTAAAACCGTATTTCAAACTCGAAAACGTTCAGAACGGCGCCTTTGAAATTGCGAACAAACTTTTTGGACTCACGTTTCGCGAGGTGTCAAATATTGACAAATACCATGAGGACGTCCAGACTTTTGAGGTTCTGGATCACGAAGGCCAACTGGTTGCCATCTTCTATTCAGATTTCTTTCCAAGAAAAGGCAAGAGAAACGGCGCCTGGATGACGTCATTCAAGCCGCAGTACATCAAAGACGGCAAAAATGAACGCCCGCACGTTTCCATCGTCTGTAATTTTACCAAGCCTACGCAAACCAAGCCGTCGCTGCTGACTTTTAACGAGGTCACGACACTGTTCCACGAATTTGGCCACGCCCTGCACGGCATGTTGGCCAACACCACCTATCCGTCGCTGTCGGGAACGTCGGTGTATTGGGATTTTGTCGAGCTGCCCAGCCAGATCATGGAAAACTGGTGCTATCAGCCCGAAGCCCTTGCCTTGTTTGCCCGCCACTATGAAACCGGCGAGGTTATCCCGCAGGAGTTTATCGAGAAAATCAAGGCCAGCGCAAGTTTTCAGGAAGGAATGGCCACGCTGCGCCAACTGAGCTTCGGCATGCTCGACATGGCTTTTCACGGTGCCGATCCGTCGGGAATTGACGATGTCAAGGCGTTTGAATCCGCGGCGTTCGAACCCACCAGGCTTTATCCCGACGTGGCCGACAACTGCATGAGCGTCTCATTTTCACACATTTTCCAGGGCGGCTATTCATCGGGCTACTACAGCTACAAATGGGCCGAGGTTCTGGACGCCGACGCCTTTGAATACTTTCAGGAAAAAGGCATTTTCAACAAGGAAGTCGCTACCAGTTTTGCCGCCAACATCCTCTCGCGCGGCGGAACTGAAAAGCCCATGGATTTATACAAACGTTTTCGCGGACAGGAGCCAAAGCCCGATGCGCTGCTTAGGAGGGCAGGTTTGATTTAGCGAACTTGAACAAACGAAATAGACATAAGTTTCCGCCCATTGCGTATGATACTTTACAGTGGGCGGAATTTTTTACAATAAAGTTTCAATTATTTTTGAAAGTTTTAAAAATTAGTTTTACATTTGGTCTATGGAATTGCATGAAGCCAGAACGAAATTTATCCAGACTTGGGGCGCACTTGGATCGCAATGGGGCATCAATAAGACTATGGCTCAAATACACGCCATGTTGATGGTTTCAAAAGAGCCGGTAAGCATGGAAGATATCATGGCGGAACTCCACATCTCGCGGGGCAACGCCAGCATGAATCTCCGATCGTTGATGGAGTGGGGGATTGTTTACAAAGAATTTAAGGCAGGTGAACGACGCGAGTATTTTACGGCGGAAAAGGATTTGGACGAGTTGGCGGTTAAAATTTCACGTGAACGCAGCAGGCGCGAAATCAAACCCGCACTTAAAGTCCTTAAGGAAGTATCAACGGTTCAAGGCGAATCAGCAGATGCAAAGCATTTTGCCGATCAAACCCGGAAATTGTATGACTTTGTACTGCGTGCCGACAATGCACTGGAAAAAATCACCGAATATAAAGACAACTGGTTGGCTCAGCTGGCCATGAAACTTATGAAATGATTTTTTTTGCCAATATATTTCAAAAAATTCTGAAAGTTTAAAATATTTGATATGAAACTCGTGAAGACATTACTCGTTTTATCATTATTGCTCCCCGCAGGTTTTGCAATAGCCGGATTGTTTAATGACGACTTTTTTATTTATGCACTTATGTCCACTATGGCTACCGGTTTTTTGCAAGTGGTTGCCGCGCTGATTTACTTGATCATCAATCCTGAGAACCCCGACATCAAATTGTATCTGTCGGGTGTTGTAGGGTTCTTCGTATCGGCTTTTATGTTTGACATCCCTATGATAACATGGTTAGTGCCGCCCGCGCTTTGTGTGTATTTATTGGTAATTGTTTTTAAGTTCCAACGCAAAAGCCAAACGTCTGTGTCATGAACCTCAACCTGTTAGGCTACGCGATTTATTTTGTTATTACCGCGGTGATTATCCTGAAAGTGGGAAACATCTGCTATAAAAACGGCAACATTTTCGTGGCACAATTTACACCCGGACAGGAAGCAATTTGTTTGCGAATTAACCAAATTTTGCTCCTAGCCTATTATCTGCTCAACATTGGGTACTGTCTTGTTTCCATTATCGGATGGCAAACCATTCATACCACTGCCGAACTTTTGGAAGTCGTTGCCCATAAATCAGCCGTGATCATTTGCATCATTGCCGTGTTACACTACCTCAATATTTTTCTCATCACACGTTACATCCAAAAAATCATTCACTCATTTTAAATCAGTTGTCATGGAAACCTCGAAAATCCTTATCGGTTACTTTATTTACTTACCAATTGCCCTTATCCTTACCTGGTATGTGTCGCGCGTTCTGTTTAAAAACAGCAAAGTGTATATGCTTGACATTTTTGGCGGACGCGAGGCCATTGCCACAGCCACGAACCGCCTGTTCGAAACCGGGTTTTACCTGCTCAACATAGGGTTTGCGCTGTTAATCCTAAAAATGGAACTGGTCCAAAATTCCACCCGGGAACTGGTCGAGGAACTCAGCTATAAACTTGGCGGCTTCTCAGTTTATCTGGGCGTAATGCTCTTCCTGAATCTTTATTTCTTTTTTCGCGGCAAGCGCAAAGCCCGAGAAGCATCAAACTCAGCCCGCCCCATCACAAACTAGTCATTAAACCCTATATTTGTCACCGGCAGGAAAATCTTTGCCGGTTTTTTTATTTTTTAGAAGCTGATCCCGCTGTCCGCTGCAATCTTTTGTCCGGTAAAAACCGGCCAAAAGGATTTACGCTTCCATCGGGGCTAGGGCATTTTGGTCATGTACGAGAAAACATACCCAGACAAACGATTCCGCCTCACGTTGGCGTTTTTAAAAAAACACGTCAATCCAAGCGATAAAATCCTGGATTTAGGCGTCGAAAATCCCTTTTCGCAAATCATGAAACGCGAAGGATTTAACGTTACCAACACCACGGGCGAAGATTTGGACAACGATCAATCGGCATTAAAAAATGGCCAATATGACCTCGTGACCGCCTTCGAGATTTTTGAACATCTGCTCAATCCGTACACCGTGCTGCAAAACGTCAAAGCCAACAAAATCCTGATTTCCATCCCGATGCGGCTGTGGTTTTCGCCGGCCTATCGCAGCAAAACCGATCCCTGGGACCGTCACTACCACGAGTTTGAAGACTGGCAACTGGACTGGTTGCTCGAGAAAACCGGATGGACCATCGTCGACCGTCAAAAATGGACAAATCCGGTTAAGAAGTTCGGCATCCGACCTTTGCTGCGCCGTTTTACCAACCGGTATTATATTGTGTACGCCGAGAAAAAGTAGAATCAAAAACGCTTGCCAGGTTCTATTTTACCGGGCCAAAATTGTTAATCTTTAACTGTTAATCGTTAATTGAAATACGCTGTCGTCATCCCCGCCTATAACGAAGCCCGGTTTATCAGTCTGACGCTCGATTCGCTGATGCGGCAAACCGTTTTACCCGTTCAGGTCGTGGTGGCCAACGACAATTCAACCGATGAAACCGCCGCGATTGCCGGCCGATATGCTGAAAGGTATCCGTTTGTTTTAGTGGTGAACAATCCGTCGAAAAACATTCACCTTCCCGGCAGTAAAGTTGTTCGGGCGTTCAATGCCGGATTTAAAGAGTTGACCGAACCGTATGACATCCTCGTAAAACTCGACGCCGATCTTATCCTTCCTGATCATTATTTTGAAACCGTCTGCGCTGCTTTTGCCGATCCAAAAACCGGAATGGCCGGCGGTTTTGCCTACATCGAAAAAGACGGGCAATGGGTGTTGGAAAGCCTGGCCGACCACGATCACATCCGCGGAGCGTTTAAAGCCTACCGAAGGGAATTGTTCGAGCAAATGCAAGGATTGCGTCCGGCAATGGGCTGGGACACCGCCGACGAGCTCCTGGCGCGGTATTACGGGTGGAAGGTTGTCACCCTTAAAAATCTAAAAGTAAAACACCTCAAACCAACCGGAGCAAATTACGATAAGGCGGCGCGCTACAAACAGGGCGAATCTTTTTATACGCTTGGTTACGGGTTTTGGATTACCCTTATCGCATCAATTAAACTGGCGGTCAAAAAAGGGAAACCGCTGCTTTTTTTTGATTATCTGTCAGGCTTCTTTAAAGCTAAACGGTTGGGTGTCGCACCCCTGGTAACGGCAGACCAGGCCAAGTTCATTCAATCTTATCGGTACAAAAAAATGCTGGAAAAACTTGGGTTGACTAACTCTGAGGATTGACCAGACGATCGATAAGTTTGCGCGAACACAAAAACGCCAACGATGAAATCGCAAAGCAGCCTGCGCCTATCTTGGTGTAAAAACCCAGATCCTGTTTTTGCGTCATAAACGTGCTACCCAAAAAAAATTCGTAAACCAAAACGGTTACCGCCGAGAAGAAGACTCCGCAAAAAACCTTCATCAGATAGGCCGTGGTATTCCACCGCGTACGGTACCGCAACAAATATCCCACGCTCCCAGTAAGAAACCCCGAGGTAACGATAATCAGGAATAAAATAGCTAGTGGCGTATCCATATTGTGAATTTTTTCAAAGGTCAGCCATAAATCCATACGACACAATCCCCACAGATGGGGATTTTTACATGTTTTCAATAGTTTACGGTTAACAGCTAAACAGTTTACAGTAGATTTCGGTTGTCGGAAAGTTTACAGTGAACAGTTGACGGCTTACAGAAAATT
>CAZIBV010000099.1:0-7177 GCA_964537345.1 uncultured Flavobacterium sp.
GCTTCAGCCTTTACTTCAACTTCGTCAGTCAGTTCAAACACGATCTTGTCATCCTGGGTTGGCGCATCAGGCGTGATGGCAGGCGCAACTGTCTTTGGCGTCAGGTCGTGAACCACTTTTTGCTCGTTGTCAAGCGAGTGGATGATTTTTTTTGGCTCCGAGTTCACGATTTCGCTTTGCTGCTCAATGTTGAATCCCGTTGCAATGATGGTTACGGCAATCGCATCTCCCAAAGTCTCGTCCTCGCCCACACCCATGATGATGTTGGCGTTGTAACCTGCTTCGGCCTGGATGTGATCGTTGATTTCGCCAATCTCGTCGATGGTAATCTCATTGGTTCCTGAAACGATAAGCAACAGTACGTTTTTGGCACCGGTAATTTTGTTGTCGTTAAGCAGCGGCGAGTCAAGCGCAGCTACGATGGCCTCTTTTGCACGGTTTTCACCCATGGCAATCGCCGATCCCATAATGGCGGTGCCGCTGGACGAAAGGACCGTCTTGGCGTCCTTAAGGTCGATGTTTTGCGTGTAGTGGTGCGTAATTACCTCGGCGATTCCGCGGGATGCCGTAGCCAAAACTTCGTCGGCTTTCGAGAATCCGGCCTTGAATCCAAGGTTGCCGTAAACTTCGCGCAGTTTGTTGTTGTTGATGACGATAAGCGAGTCAACTTGTTTGCGAAGTTTCTCCACACCCTGCATGGCCTGATCCTGACGCACTTTTCCTTCAAAAGCAAAAGGAATGGTCACGATTCCCACGGTCAGGATGTCGCGTTCGCGGGCCAACTGAGCGATAACTGGCGCAGCACCGGTTCCTGTTCCGCCGCCCATACCGGCAGTAATGAACACCATTTTTGTATTGCTGTCCAACATCTTCTCGATGTCGCTAACGCTTTCGATAGCGGCCTTTTGCCCCACTTCAGGGTTGGCGCCGGCTCCAAGGCCTTCGGTCAGGTTAACACCCAACTGTATTTTGTTTGGTACCGGGCTGTTCTGCAAGGCTTGCGAATCAGTGTTGCAGACAATAAAATCTACACCCTTGATTCCCTGGCGGAACATGTGGTTGATGGCGTTGCTTCCGCCGCCTCCTACACCGATAACTTTTATCACGTTCGACTGGTTTTTAGGCAGGTCAAACGAAATGCTTCCAAATTCTGAGTTGCTTATCATAACTATGGGATTTTTGTGCTTTTTTTTAACTTCTTAGCGTAGGGATTTGGGGCTTTGCTTACTCGGCGTTGTCTAAAAATTCCTTGATCTTGTCGACATAGCGATCAAAAAATGACCGCTTGATCTGTTGTTCGGTTGTCTTGGGCTCAGGCTTTGATTCTTCCTGAACAGGCGACGCAGCTTCAGGTTCTTTGGTCTCCAGTGGCTGATCGACGATTGTCTGTACCGGTCTTGGAGCAACCTTGATTTCCGGCTCCAGCTTGATGGCACTCTGCGTCTTGTTCTGCAGGCTGTTCATCACCAAACCAACGGCCGTTGCGTAAAGCGGGCTCGACAGTTCCTCATTTGAATTTCCGGCCAGATGCTCATTCGGATAGCCGATACGCGTGTCCATTCCGGTAATGTATTCCACCAATTGTTTGATGTGTTTCAACTCGGCGCCACCTCCGGTAAGGACGATGCCCGCAATGAGTTTCTTTTTGGGATCTTCGTGTCCGTAGGCTTTGATTTCGGCAAAAACCTGCTCGATGATTTCCACCACACGGGCGTGAATGATTTTTGACAGATTCTTGAGCGTAATCTCCTTTGGCTCGCGACCGCGCAATCCGGGAATCGAGACAATTTCGTTGTCTTTGTTTTCACCCGGCCAAGCCGATCCGAACTTCACTTTCAAAAGCTCGGCTTGCTTTTCAATGATGGAGCAGCCTTCTTTGATATCTTCGGTAATAACGTTTCCGCCAAACGGAATAACCGCCGTGTGACGAATGATGCCGTCCTTGAAAATGGCCAAGTCGGTCGTACCGCCACCAATATCGATAAGCGCAACGCCGGCTTCTTTTTCCTCAAATGACAGCACCGCATCAGATGAAGCGAGCGGCTCCAGCGTCAGTCCCGACAATTCAATGCCCGAACTCTGGATGCAACGGCCCACATTGCGGATGGCGGCCGCCTGGCCTACCACCACGTGAAAGCTCGCCTCCAAACGGCGGCCGTACATGCCAATAGGTTCGTTGGTGTCGTTTTGTCCGTCAATCTTGAACTCCTGCGGCAGAACGTGAATGATTTCCTCGCCCGGCAACATCGCCAGTTTACCCACCTGATCAATCAGGATCTGGATATCGGCAGCGCCAATCACCTCTTCGCCGTTGGCCCGCGTTATGTAGTCGGCGTGCTGGATGCTGCGGATGTGTTGTCCGGCAATTCCCACCACCACGTCTTTGATCTTGTAGCCTGAATCGTTTTCAGCCTCGGCCACCGCCTGTTCGATGGACTGGATGGTTTGGGTGATGTTGTTGACAACGCCACGCGCAACCCCAAGGCTCTTGGACTTACCCATCCCGATGATTTCCAGCTTGCCGTACTCATTCCTCCTGCCGATCATGGCCACGATTTTCGTGGTTCCGATGTCAAGTCCTACTGCAATGTTTTCTCGTTCCATCATTTTCTTATTTGGTGCAAACCACCTGATTGTTAAACCTCAGACTGATCTTTTTATACTTTTTGATTGTCGAATCTCCGGCCGCCTTTTGAAAGAATGCTTTGTAATTCTCAAACTTTCTCTTGGTGTTTACGGGCTTTCCGTAATCTATGTCAAAATCAAAATTCCTGTTCTCCATCACCATCGCGCCCGAGGGCATTACCCGCACGCCTATGATGTTTTTCTTGAGGAAAGGATCGTCGTAGATCATCTTGAGGACGCCTGCAACTTTTGTAATCTTTTCCTGATCCAGACTGCCGGTTACAATCGGTACACGGGCGGTGTACTGTGACGATAACGGCATCGCATTTCCTTTAGAATCAACGTAAAAGGAACTGTCCCGGACGAACACTCTTGCGATTGGGGTTTTCTGTTTTACAACAGCTTTGAGCACACCGTCAATGCCTACGAAAACCTCCGACTTTTCAACCATCCGATGTTTCTCGACAGCCTTTTCCAGCCTGTTCAAATCTACCCAATCCCTTTGTATGCTCTGAGCGCGCCCGTCTTTTTCTATTAACAATTTATTAACCGCTTGCTCCGTTAAAAACAAGTTTTCGGGTCCGGTAAATCGCACTTCGCAACCGGTGAGTTTTCGCTGTGAATTTCGCTTTCCGGAAAAGGCGTACAAACCTAAAATCAGCCCTAACATGAGCACCAGACGAACGTTATTCCAAGTGAAATATTTCATGACAGCGCTTGTTTGATTTCCGCAACCATTTCACCAATATCGCCTGCGCCCACCGTCGCGATTACCGGAGCATCGCTGGCACGCAAAACGTTAATCAACTGGTCTTTTGAAACCAGCTTTTTATTTGGATTTTCAATTTTTTCCAGCAGCCAGGCCGATGTGATTCCCTCCATCGGAAGTTCGCGCGCCGGATAGATGTCCAGCAGTAAAACCTCGTCAAATGACGACAAACTTTTGGCGAATCCGTCGGCGAAATCGCGGGTACGGCTAAACAAGTGCGGCTGAAACGCAATCAGGATTTTTTGCCCGGGATACAACTCCCGCAGCGCCTGATGCACCGCATTGATTTCGGTAGGGTGATGCGCATAATCATCAACATACACTTTGTCATCCCTGCGAATCTGATACGAAAATCTCCTGCGGATTCCGGAAAATGTTCCCAGCGCTGTTGCAATCTTGGCGGCATCTACACCATAATTTTCGGCCATGGCCAACGCCATCAGTGCGTTCATTAAATTGTGGTGTCCCGGCAGGCAAAAGCGGATGTCGCGAATAACCTGTGTGGGCGTGTGGGCATCAAACAGATAGGCGCCTTTTTCAATGCGGATGTTTTGCGCCGTGTATCGGGCGTTGCCTCCAATGCCAACCGAGGTTCCGTCAAGCGGCATGCCCAGGGGCACAAAAAGGTTTTTGGCATCGGATATTTTGGCGGCAAATTCCCTGAACGAATCCTGAATGGAATCGACAGTGCCGTAAATATCAAGGTGATCGGCATCCATCGACGTGACACAAGCCATATCCGGATGAAGGTGTAAAAACGAACGGTCAAACTCATCGGCCTCGACTACCGTAACCGCCTTGCCGCTGCCAATCAGGTTGGAGTTGTAATTCTCGACGATTCCGCCTACAAACGCAGTCACGTCAATACCCGATTCGTACAAAATATGTCCTAGAATGCCTGATGTCGTGGTCTTGCCGTGCGTGCCCGCCACCGCAAAACAATATGTGTCCCGGGTGATAAGACCCAAAACCTGGGCGCGTTTCATCACCTGGAAACCTCCCGCGATAAAATGTTTCCACTGGCTGTGGTCTTTTGGGACGGCCGGCGTGATGACAACCAAGGTGTTTTCAGGCTTGAATATGTCGGGAATAAGGTTGACGTCGTCTTCAAAATGAATCGAAAATCCCTGGGAAACCATCTCGTTGGTAAGCGCAGTCGGGGTTTTGTCGTACCCGGCCACGGTCTTGCCGATGTTGCGGAAATAACGCGCCAAAGCACTCATCCCGATACCACCGATACCGATAAAAAAGACGTTATGGATTTGATTCAGATTCATTTGATTAAGGCCGGGCCTGATTATTTATTTCTTCAACAGTTTTTCAATTTCGTCGACGATATGCCTTGTGGCGTCGGGCTTGGCGAGCGTCTTTATTTTTTGCGACAGATCGGCTTGCCATTTTTCATCTCCGGCCAACTTTGAAAATGTCGGCTGGAATTGATTCAACTCAGATTCGCGCAGCAAAATCGCACCGCCTTTATCGGCAATGGCCTTGGCGTTCTTGGTTTGATGATCTTCGGCCACGTTGGGCGACGGGATAAAAATCACCGGCTTGCCCACCAGACACAATTCTGAAACCGACGAAGCTCCGGCTCGCGAAATGACAAAATCGGCTGCGCCATACGCATGATCCATCCTGTCGATAAACGCCAGCACCCGAACATTGGGCAAGTCTCCGTGATGCGCATACTGATCGTAATACAGCTTGCCGCACTGCCACAAAACCTGAATTCCGGCATTGGCAAAAAATTCGAGGTTGTCGGCTACCAGTTGATTGATGCGACGCGCTCCAAGACTTCCGCCCAAAACCAGCAGCGTCTTGCGTGCCGGATTAAGGTCAAATGCTTTACGGGCCTCCTCCCTGCTCACGCCCGACGCGATCAGATCCTGACGCACCGGATTTCCCGTCAAAACGATTTTGTCTTTTGGAAAAAACCGCTCAAGACCTTCATACGCTACGCAGATTTTGCCTGCCTTTTTTGCCAGCATCTTGTTGGTGATGCCAGGATAGGAATTCTGCTCCTGAACCAGGGTTGGAATTCCCGCCAATCCGGCAACCTGCAAAAGCGGTCCGCTTGCAAACCCGCCTGTACCAATGGCCACATCAGGTTTAAATCGGCTGATGATGGTTCGGGCGCGCAAAAGGCTCGACAGCAGTTTTACCGGAAACATGGCGTTTTGCCAGGTTATTTTTCTTTGGATGCCCGCAATCCACAAACCTTCAATCTTGTATCCCGCCTGCGGAACCTTTTGCATTTCCATTTTGTCGCTGGCGCCCACAAACAAAAATTCGGCATCCGGAAACCGTCGCTTGAGTTCATTGGCAATGGCGATCGCCGGGTAAATATGCCCGCCGGTTCCGCCTCCGCTTAGTATGAATCGTTTTGCTTTCAATTTTAGATTTTAGATTGCAGATTTTAGGTTATGCTTCTTTGTTGTATTTGGAATTTGGATCTTGGTATTTGGAATTTGGTATTTGGTATTTGGAATTTGTTATTTGACTTCACTTCGATCGCACTGCATCCATCGGATTCGACTTATCTTCTATTGAAAAACTTTCGCCATTTGCCTCAGCGGCCAGCAATGCTGCTTCGGCTGCTTCCTCGCGGGCAATCTGTGCGTCGATCATGCGTTGCAGCGCCTGGTTCCGACGTTCCTTTTCCTCCAGTTCCTCGGCAATCTCCTTTTCTTTTTTGGTCACGCCTATGATGATGCCAATGGCGATGCACGTCATCCAGATCGAACTTCCGCCGCTACTGATTAGTGGCAGCGTCTGTCCGGTAACGGGAAGAATCTCGACTGCGACGCCCATGTTGACCAGCGCCTGAAAAATGATCGGGAAGCCAAGGCCTACCACAACCAGTTTTCCAAACATGGAATTGGCCTTGTGCGCCGCGACGATGAATCGGAACAGCAACAGCAGGTACAACGTCAGGACGCCCAATGCGCCTGCAAGACCGTATTCTTCGGCAATAATCGCATAGATAAAGTCAGACGACGACTGCGGCAGAAAATTCTTTTGCACGCTCTTGCCCGGACCAAGGCCATAAATTCCGCCTGACGCAATGGCGATTTTGGCCTTTTCAATCTGATAGTCGTCTTCACCCGGTTTGTCAGACATGTAATTGTCAACGCGTGAAATCCAGGTGTCGACGCGGTTTGGAAATGCATCCGGAAACGCCTTCACCGCCAGGATAAAAATCAAAAGTCCGCCAATGGCCAATCCAAAAACGGCCGCCAAATGTTTAAGCGGATACTGTCCGACAAACGTCAGCATCGCCACCATGACAAACAAAAGCGCCGCGGTCGAGAAGTTGGCGGGCAACACCAAGGCTACCGTAATGAAAACCGGAAGCCAAAGTTCCACAACCGATTGCTGGAAGGTGGCTGGAACATCCCGCTTTTTTGACAGGTAACGCGCCACAAAAAGCATCAGCACAATCGAGGCCAGCGCCGACGTCTGGAACGACAGTGTCATCCCCATAAGCGGCACCTCGATCCATCGGCTGGCGTTGGCGCCATCTATTACCGTACCTTTAAAAAGGGTGTAAGCCAACAATATCCACACAATGGGCAACAGCACTTTTGACAGCGCCCTAAAATAGTGATACGGAACTTTGTGGACCCAGTAAATCATGCAGAACCCAATGAGCAGATGCGCAAAATGGCGCACCAGATAGGCAATGGTGTTGCCCGTCCCCTTGCCCATATACGCAAGGTTGCTACTGGCGCTGAACACCGGCATAAAAGAGAACAACGCCAGCAGGGCCACGAATGACCAGAT
>CAZIBV010000100.1:0-1681 GCA_964537345.1 uncultured Flavobacterium sp.
AACTTGTTTATACCCCACACTCTTCACCCAACAATCTGCCGAGCGGGGATGATACCCGAAGGTTTGCTAATATATCGATTTTTCGGATTAGGCATCAAAAATCTTTGTCAAGCGGGTTTATGATGCGCTGAACGCTTGCTTGCGACACATGCGTATAAATCATGGTGGTTTTTGGGCTGCTGTGGCCCAAAAGCGTCTGAATGTAGCGTATGTCGGTTCCGCTTTCCAGCAAATGCGTCGCAAAACTATGGCGCAGGGAGTGCAGCGTAATCCGCTTGCTGATACCAGCTTTTTTAGCAGCCATTTTAAGCACCATCTGCGCCGCGCGCTGCGAGTAAAACTCCGTCATCAAGCCCGGAAAAAGCAAATCCTGTGGCGAATAAACCGCGCAGTATTCATCCAGCAAAGCCAAGACTTTTCGCGCCAGCAGCGTGTAACGATCCTTTTTCCCCTTGGCGCTTTTAATGTGAATCACCATCCGGTCGCGGTCAATGTCCCTTAGGCGCATGTGCAGCGCCTCACTTATCCGCAGTCCGGCCGAATACACCAGACTCAGCAACAGCTTGTGCTTTAAATTCTGCGTACCGTCAAGCAAGCGCAAAACCTCCTCGCGGCTCAAAATCACCGGCAGGCGCTTTTCCCGCTTCGGCCGCTCCAGGGTAAGTGCCTCCATCTCCAGATCCATATACGTAAAAAAGTGCTTGATGGCACTGATCGCCTGGTTTTGGTAGGCCAAGCTCTTGCCCGGCGCCACCACGAATTCATAATTAAATTGCTCTACGGCACGTGCTGAAAGTTCAATCTTTCGCATCGTCACATACCGCATAAAAAAGTTTACCAGGCTCACGTATTGCTCCACCGTCGATTCGCCGTAGCGCTTGGCCTGCATCCAACGGCCAAACTTCACAACCCGGTCAGCATCGTCCGCACTCAGCTCTACCAGCATGAGCGTCAGCCGGCGGCCCGCAGTCTTTCGGTCCAGCGCGCTGTGGTCAACTTCGCAATAAGGCCGCAGCGCCTTGATCACCTCCAGCGCCGTAAAATCGCCAAACGGGACGTACCAAAACTTCCGCGTCTGGCTCCAGGTAGCCTTCAGCTCGTTTTTCACAAAATCGGCAAGGAAAAAATTATTCACCTGGATACTTAAAACCTCGCGGTCCCGATGCCGCGTCCAGTCCAGAAAAGCTTGAGGTATAGGCATATAATCATCATTTTGGCATATATCGATATAAAAATAACACAATTTTTCTTTTGGGCGTTGCCGCCATCAACAAAATACACACAATCAGCATCTAACTCGGGCGGCCGCGTCTTCCGCTATATCTTTTGCCGCTGCGCCTGGCAAAAGGATGCCGCTTCAACCGCTAACGCGCCCCGCGTTCCCGTTGTCGTTCCACCACAAAAATAATCGCCGCGCCTACCAGGTAACACA
This sequence comes from uncultured Flavobacterium sp., assembly GCA_964537345.1. Classification (GTDB taxonomy): domain Bacteria; phylum Bacteroidota; class Bacteroidia; order Flavobacteriales; family Flavobacteriaceae; genus Flavobacterium. The sequence goes on from CAZIBV010000100.1 coordinate 1,433, forward strand.
ACAAATCCGCCCATGAAAAAGCCGTTCCCAAAACCGTCCGAAACACCTTAGATTGGAGTTCAAGTACGGTCGTCAAGTCCAGCAACTGCAACCCTTCAACCACAAAGCAAAAAAACACCGTCGCGATCAGTGCGGCTTTAAATCGGCATTTAAACAACAATCGGATAAAACAATACACAAGTCCCACCACCAGCACATCGCCCACATAAGGCCGGATAAAATCGTCGTGAACCTGCAGCGCAATAAAAA
>CAZIBV010000100.1:1781-6831 GCA_964537345.1 uncultured Flavobacterium sp.
TGCTTCGCAAAAGCGAATAACAGTCCGAATCCTCAAATACGCCATCCACCCAATAATCACCGCGCATCGTACCCTCGAATTCAAAACCGTATTTCTTGAGCAATTTCACCGATGCCGTATTGTAATCCGCTACCAAACCCTGAATCCTGTTCAGTTCAAGCACGTTGAATCCGTAATCCAAAACCGCTTTCAACGCCTCGGTCATCAAGCCCTTTTGCTTGAATTCATCGCTTTTCAGATTGTAGAAAACCTCGGCCCTGTGGTGTTGTTTGTTCCACGAATGAAATCCGCATTCACCCAAAGGGACGTCCGTTTCGCGATCAAAAAGCCTGAAAACAAACATCGAATGGTTGTAAGCGCCAAATCCTTCGGCATGAATTTTTTGGAACCGCGCCAGTTCAGCTTCGGTAAGGCCCAGCAGTTTCGTGATTTCAATTTCGCTTTTGGTATCAAACAGGTTTTTCAACGAGTGGTCGTCATATCCTTCAAGCCTGATTCTTTCGGTGTAAACAATAGGTTTCATCGCAATTGGGTTATAGTCCCGTGGCCGTTTAATGTTCCGGCGTCGTAAAATTCAAAATCAAGACCCGCATAAAACCGCGAATCGTCCAAAACCGTCATCACCGCCTTTACCTTGTCGCCCGGAAAAACGTATTCGGTCTCCAAAAAATCAAATGCCGCCAAAACGCCCTTGCGTTCACCTTCGGCCAAAACCAAAAACCTGACGCCCTTTGACACCGGCGACCGCGAGCCCGCTTCTTCCTCTGGCAAAAACGCCAAAACAACATCAAATACCATCACAACGGTTTTTGTTGTTCAAATCGCACTCTTTTTCTCTCATAACGTTTCCCGTCAAACAATGTCCATTGGTCATGCCGCTGGTCCTGGTGCATGGCATTTCATTTTGGTCAAAGGTAGGGCAGGAGGTCAAATATTTAAAGACAAAGCGCCATCAAAACGTGTCAGGCTCTGTCGCGGCGTCTGCCTTCGTCACCTTCTGACAGCCAATCTTGCCGCATTTTGGACTCTTCTATGTCAATATGGCAGTACAAATCCCCATATATTGGCATGGCACAATGGTTGTCAAACCCGGCGCGAACCACAAATCAAGGTACAACAAAATAACTTAAATAGAAATGGGTAAAATAATCGGAATCGACTTAGGAACCACCAACTCATGTGTATCCGTAATGGAAGGCAGCGAGCCGGTAGTGGTACCAAACGCCGAGGGCAAACGCACCACGCCATCGGTAATCGCCTTTGTTGAGGGCGGTGAAATAAAAGTGGGCGACCCGGCCAAGCGCCAGGCGGTAACCAACCCGCACAAGACCATTGCGTCTATCAAGCGCTTTATGGGTAACAAATTTTCAGAAAGCCAAAAAGAAGCCGGCCGCGTACCGTACAAAGTTGTAAAAGGCGACAATGATACACCGCGCGTTGACATCGATGGCCGTCTGTACACGCCGCAGGAATTGTCGGCTATGACGCTTCAAAAAATGAAGAAAACAGCCGAGGACTACCTTGGCCAAACCGTAACCGAAGCCGTCATCACCGTTCCGGCATACTTTAACGATGCCCAGCGTCAGGCCACCAAGGAAGCCGGCGAAATTGCAGGTCTTAAAGTAATGCGTATCATCAACGAGCCAACCGCAGCCGCACTGGCCTACGGACTGGACAAACAAGGCAAGGACCAAAAGATTGCCGTGTATGATTTGGGCGGTGGTACGTTTGACATCTCGATCCTCGAATTGGGCGACGGCGTGTTCGAAGTATTGTCAACCAATGGTGACACACACCTTGGCGGTGACGACTTTGACCAGGAGATCATTGACTGGCTTGCCGACGAGTTCAAATCAGAGGAAGGCGTCGACCTCCGTCAGGACGCCATGTCACTGCAACGTCTTAAGGAAGCCGCCGAGAAAGCCAAGATCGAGCTTTCATCGTCAGCCCAGACTGAAATCAACCTGCCATACATCACGGCAACCGCATCAGGACCAAAACACCTTGTCAAAACCCTGACACGCGCCAAATTTGAACAACTTACCGACACACTGGTCAAGCGTTCAATGGCTCCGGTTGAAAAAGCGCTTAAAGACGCGGGACTTTCAAAATCAGACATTGATGAAATCATCCTTGTGGGCGGATCAACCCGTATCCCAAAAATTCAGGAAGAAGTTGAAAAATACTTTGGCAAAAAACCATCTAAAGGCGTAAACCCTGATGAAGTGGTAGCCATCGGAGCGGCCATTCAGGGGGGCGTACTCAGCGGTGACGTAAAAGACGTATTGCTGCTCGACGTAACCCCGCTGTCACTGGGTATCGAGACTATGGGAGGCGTGATGACCAAGCTGATCGAAGCCAACACCACCATTCCAACCAAGAAGTCGCAGGTATTCTCAACCGCCGCCGATTCGCAGCCAAGCGTTGAAATCCACGTGCTTCAGGGTGAGCGCGCCATGGCTGCCGACAACAAAACCATCGGGCGCTTCCACCTGGATGGCATTCCGCCGGCCCCGCGTGGCGTACCGCAAATCGAGGTAACCTTTGACATTGACGCCAACGGTATCATCAAGGTTTCGGCCACCGACAAGGGAACCGGAAAGTCGCACGACATCCGCATCGAGGCGTCGTCAGGACTTACCCAGGAGGAAATCGAGCGCATGAAAAAAGAAGCCGAGGCCAACGCCGACGCCGACAAGCAAGCCAAGGAGCGCGCCGAAAAACTCAACGAAGCCGACGCCATGATTTTCCAGACTGAAAGTCAGCTCAAGGAACATGGCGAAAAGCTTTCGGCAGCCAACAAGGAAGCCATCGAGAGCGCCCTGGCCGAGCTCAAGCAGGCCTTTGACAGCAAGGATCTGAATACCATTCAACCGGCGCTGGACAAAATCAACGAGGCGTGGAAAAACGCTTCCGAGGATATGTACAAGGCTCAGGCCGATACGCAGGGAAGCGCTCAGCCGCAACCTGACGCACCAGCTGGCGACAATGTACAGGACGTCGATTACGAAGAGGTTAAATAAGAAAAAGCCGGGGCGAAAGTCCCGGTTTTTTTTATACATTTCCGGGGCAATTTAAAGCCCCGGTTTTCGTTTCCTAAAAAACTTACTATGAAAAACATTTTCCTACTCTCGCTTTTGTGTGTTGCCCTGGCTGGTGCACAGACTAAAAAAACCGCAAATAAAGCTGCCAAGGGCACGCTTGCCAAAACGGATGTGGCCGCGGTGGAGTGGCGTGAAAAAGGCAAGGAAACACATATTTATTACCTGGCCGGAAAAGACACCGTGATGCTCAAAACCCATGACGGAAAACTTCCTGAGGTCCTGCCCGGTTGCAGCATAAAGCCATTTACCGCTCAGGGAACGCCTTTGTGCCTTGTTTCCTGGCAGGAGAAAACTGTTCAGGGCGATGCCAAATCAAAACTTGAAAACATTACCACTACGCACTACCGCGTGATTGATCCGGCGCAAAAGACAGTGTTGCATGAAAACTACTATGCGGTGGCCAACATCACCGAGATTGTTTGGCTCGATCCCAACAAAACCGCTTCAAAGACCGTCGAGAAGGTAAGGCGTGAAGGCTTTGAACTTTCCCTTACGCCACAAGGCGACTTGTTGCTGGCCAACAAAACGCAGCAGGATAAGATGGGTTATGATGCGGCGACCAAAAAGTATGTAGCGATGCCAACAGCGGCAAAACAACCTGCAAAAAAGAAAAGGTAACAACTAGGGTTGCGTGAAGGATGGAAGCGGCATCCTTTTTTTGGATTGGATCTTTCGTTTTTAGATGAGCTTTCTCAAAAAAAGATATAGCGGACAGCCTGACGGCCTGCGCAGTGCAGTAATTTTTCGAGAACTTCCCCAGGCCGGCACGCCCTACTGCTTGATTTTAATCTCGAACATTTTGCTCCAGTTTTTACCCGTCACAAAAATCGTGTTGGTTTTAGGGTTGTAGGCGATGCCGTTGAGCACTTCGGCCTCGGGATTTCCTACCTGTTTGCGAAGGTCGCTCAGGTTGATAACCGCCTCGACAGCGCCTGAGGCCGGGTCAATCACGGCAATGGCGTCTTTTTGCCAGATGTTGCCGTAAATTTTTCCGTTTATGTATTCCAGTTCGTTGACGCTTTTGATTTTGCTCGACGCCGTGTAAACATTGACGTGGTCGATCATTTTAAAGGTTTTGGGATCAACCTTCCAGATTTTCTCAGTGCCGTCAGATTTGTACAGGTAGCCGTCGTGGTGGGTGAGGCCCCAGCCCTCGACCGGCTTGTCGTATTTAAACTGAGAAAGCTGTTTAAAGGTATTTACGTCATACACAAATCCTACTTGCGACTGATAGGTGAGCTGGTAAATCTTGCCGTCCATGATGGTGATGCCCTCGCCAAAATACTTGGCATCAAGGTCAACCTGCTTGTAGACTTTCCCCGTTTTGTAGTCGTATTTCCGGATGTAGGATTGCCCGTTGCGGCCGGTTCCTTCATAAAGCGTGTCGCGGAAAAACTCCAGTCCCTGGGTAAACGATCCGATGTCGTGCGGATAGATGTTCACGAGCTCGTATGACCAGAGTTGCGGTTGTATTTCTGATACGACTTCGATACGGTCGGTGGCGTCGGCTGATTCGCCATTGTAAAACACCGTTGCTTTCAGGGTTTGGTACCCGAGTTTGCTGCCGGCAAGTGAAAACTCGTGCGCACCGCCTTTAACCGATGCCACGCGCTTGTCGTTCACATAGAACACAATGCTGTCGATGGCGTGGTTTTCCGGGTTTGAAATCTGCAGTTTGACCGATTCACTCCGGTGATATTGTTCCTGCAATACCGATGAGTCAAAGGAAAATGAAGAGGCATCCTGTTTTTTGTCGCCGCAGGAAAGTGCTGTCAGAAAGCCGGTTGCAGCAATGAGTTTATAGAATTTGAGCGTCATCGGTAATTTGTAGAATTATTAGGGTTTAAGGCTTGCAAAAATACGAAATTGTCGTACATTTGCAACGGCAAGTCCTGCACGACCAGCTCCTGCAGAATCCTCCAGGGTGGGAACACAGCAAAGGTATG
>CAZIBV010000101.1:0-6813 GCA_964537345.1 uncultured Flavobacterium sp.
ATTATCAATTATCAATTGTCTTGCACCCTGTACCTTGCACCCTTAACAGATTCTCTGTAAAAATTCTTAAAGTTTAGATGGTTTACAGTTAACGGTGAACAGTTGGGGTTGGATGCAGGATAAAATCCTTCAATAATCAAGATTTGATTTAAGTTATGCTATACTAAAGAAGATTCATTTGCTGTCAGGCTTTTTGCACATCGGATTTCAATTCTCCATCACCCCCGGACCATTTTAACTCGCTAACGCGTCGTTCAGTTCGCCCAAGGGCTCGGGTCAAATTTACATCCCGATAGCTATCGGGATCAAATTTCCAAATTCCCTCCCTGTACCCTGCACCCTGCACCTTGTACCCAGTCCCAAACTCTCACCCACACCACCCAAATACTCATTTAACCCACATTGAATTGGCATAACCTGTACATTTGTTTGTAATCTTACAACATGCAAACACTGTTACGTCTTTTTGGGTTGCTGGTCTGTCAGGCGGTGCTTGCGCAAAGTCCGGGGCTCGACAGTTTAAAGGTGGCGTTGTCGGCAACAAAAAACGACATTGACCGGGCGAGGATTTTAAATGAAATCGCACATGAATTTCGCGGATCCGATCCGCAGCAAACCCTGATTTTCGGAAAGCAGGCGCTGCAGGTTTCACGTCAAATCAAATTCCGGCTCGAGGAAGGAAACGCCTGGATAAACATAGGCAATGCGCAAATCATTTTGGGCGATTATCCGCAGGCGCTCAGCAGTTTTACGAACGCACAATCGGTTTTTGAAGCGGCGCTGGAAACCACGTCCCAAACTCCCGACCTGAAAAACGGACTGGCCCGCGCCCTGGGAAGCATCGGGATAGTATTTTCCGAACAGAGCAGCTATGCCAAGGCGCTTCAGCATCACCTGAAAGCAGTCAAGATTTATGAAGAACTGGAAAATGAGGAGAAGGCTGCGCGTATCTACAACAACATCGGAATCGTCTATAAAGCACAGGGCGATAATCAACGTGCGCTGGAGTATTTTTTGAAATGCCTTAAAATCCAGGAAAAATCTGCCGATCCCACGGTGGGTATCACCCTTACCAACATTGGCAACGTCTATCTGGATTTGAACAACCACCAGGAGGCGCGAAATTTCTACAACCGGGCGCAGGCGTATTTTGACAAGCATCCTGACGCACGCGGGCTGGGCGAGTTGTACAACAATCTGGGCAGGCTTTACCGCCAAACGGGTGACTTGGCCAAGGCGTCGGAATATTATCAAAAAGCGCTGGATGTGTTTTTAAGCATCGGCGATAAGTTTGGCTCCTCGGACACCTATGCGTTTTTGGGCGAAGTAAAAATGCATCAGAAAGATTATTCCGGCGCGGCTTTACTTGCCGAGCGGTCGCTTGCGTTGGGAAAAGAACTGGGAACACTGGAAAGGATCAGGGATTCGCACAAAATGCTCAGTGAGATTTACGCCCAACTTGGACGCCACCAAACAGCGCTGGATCACCACAAGGCTTATGCGGTGGCCAATGACAGCCTGAGCAATTACGAGAATTTGCGGCTTGGCGTGAGGGCCGAGATGAATTACGAGTTTGACAAACGTCAGGCACTGCAAAAAAAGGAACAGGAAAAACGCGAGGTGCTTTACGCCGAACAAGTCAAGCGTCACCGTGAACAGATTCTGTTTGTCGTTCTGGCGTTGGTGTTGCTCTCCGGCATCGGATTTTTAATTTCCAGCCGACGCCAACTCAGAAAGACGCTGACCCTGCAAAAGGAACTGGCCGAGTACGAACAAAAAGCCCTGCATTTGCAGATGAATCCGCATTTTGTTTTTAACTGTCTGGGATCGATTTCAGCGTTTATCGTGCAAAACGGAACCGATCAGGCGATAAAATACCTGTCAAAATTTTCAAAACTGATGCGACTCACCCTTGAATATTCAAAGGAATCGCTCATTCCGGTTGACAAGGAAATTGAAGGCTTGCGCAATTATCTGGAACTTGAACAATTGCGATTCAACAATGTTTTTACATTTGATATAACAAAATCAGATGAAATTGAAGATGATATGGCGTTGCCCCCGCTTTTGCTTCAGCCGTTTGTCGAGAACGCCATCATCCACGGATTGATTCCGCGCAAGGAAAACGGCCACATCGACATTGCTTTTTCGCTGGACGGCGATACATTGGTTTGCGTCGTTACCGATAACGGCATCGGTATCGACCAATCGCAAAAGCTAAAAAAAGAACTCGTCAACGTGCATCAATCCATGGCACTGGACATTACCCGCAAACGCCTGGAGATGATGGGAGCGGCCACAGCCAAATCAGCCAAGCTGGAGATATCGGAACTAAACAACAACGGAAACCCCGCAGGAACTAAAGTGATCCTAAGGTTGCCGATACAATACGTGAGAAATTAACAATTAACAATTATTGAAGCGATACATCCTGGTGACAGAGGAGGATGAGCAACAGTGGTCGGTGAGACAGGCCACTTTCAAATTTTAAAATTTTCAAATTGACGTGATTTCAGCACTACTTATAGACGACGATCTCAACCTCCGCAACGGGCTGCGCGGACTTTTGGACCGATACGCGCCTGACTTTAAAATAGTGGGCGAGGCCGACAGTGTCGAAAGTGGGGTAGAAGCACTGAGTTCGTTAAAGCCTCAGGTGGTTTTTCTGGACATTCAGCTTACCGACGGAACCGGCTTTGACATTTTGGAACAGGTCGCGCTTAAGTACGGAAAATCGTCGTCGCACATTGTTTTTATCACGGCACATGAGCAGTACGCGATCAAGGCGTTCCGGTTCAGTGCGCTCGATTTTTTGCTAAAGCCGGTCGATCCGGACGATCTGGAGAAAGTCATCGGCAAGATCCGCGAGGTCATCATGCGCAATCAAAGCCACGCCCACATTGATTTGCTCTTGGAAAACATCAGGCGAAAAGTTGACCCGTTTAAACGGATTGCCTTGTCAACGTTGGAGGGAATCCATCTTTTTGAAGTGGCCGATATCATCCGCTGCGAAAGTGAAGACAATTATACGCGTTTTCACATCAAAGGAAGCAAGCCGGTGCTGATTTCGCGCACGCTTAAGGAATACGAGGATTTGCTTTCCGAACACGGTTTTGAGCGGATCCATCAATCGCATTTGATCAATCTGTCGTACCTGAAATCATACATCAAAAAAGACGGCGGATATGTGGTGATGGCCGATGGATCGCATCTGCCCATTTCACAGCGAAAAAAGGAGCGGTTGCAGGAGGTCTTGCGGTCACTTTAGCGAATTCTAAATCAAAGCCATGCAATCCTCGAAAGAGAAGTGATGTTGGTTAAAAACACAATAATTTAGGTACAAAAATTCAACCATATGAAAAAGTTCTACCTCTTGATACTCTTCGTGACAAGTATTTTGCAGGCGCAAATTGTCAGCATACCTGATTCGGCATTTTACAACCGGTTATTGGAGGCAAACGACCAGAACGGCTATGCGCTTGACGTAAACGGGAACCCAATTGCTGTTGACGCAAATGCAGATACGTTGATCCAGGAGTCTGAAGCCTTGGCCGTATTCACTCTTGATTTGGAATTTGCGGGTATTGAGGACTTGACCGGCCTGCAGAGTTTTTCAAATTTGCGGGAGTTAAGGGCGGGTCTCAACAACTTTACGTCGATTGATTTTTCGGGATTGGGAAGCCTTGAAGTTGTGCATATCCAGCCAAGCAGTCTTACGGGTCTGGACCTTTCTCCTCTATTAAATCTCAGAGATTTACAGGTTAATGGTATTAGTATCGGAGCAGTGGATGTGTCGGCCAATACGAGCCTAATGAGTTTAAAAGTCAGTGGTTGCGGACTTTCATCGTTAGATGTATCGATGTTGCCCAATTTGACGACTCTTTGGTGTGACGGCAACAATCTTACAAGTCTTGATTTGGCAGGAAATCCCTTGCTGGAAGAATTATCGTGTAGGAATAATCCGATATCTGCACTGGACTTAACTGTAGTACCGCTATTAAAGAAACTTACGTGTTCACAAACCGGCCTGACTTCCATCGATGTTTCACAAAATCCGCTGCTTACTAATTTGATTATCAATAACAATAGTATTTCTGCAATCGATCTTTCGTCCAATCCTGATCTTCAGGTTTTGTACTGCGGATACAGTTCAATCTCAACGCTCGATATTTCAAACATGCCTGGACTGGTCATGCTTAATGCAGATTTTGCACAACTGGCCTCGTTGGATGTCAGTCAGAACCCTTTATTGCATCACCTGTCGGTTGCCGGTAATCAATTGACTGAACTCGATCTTTCATCAAATCCGGCCATCAGCTATCTTTCATGCCCGTTTAATCAGATTTCGCAACTGGATGTATCGGGACTGCCCGTGCTTAATTATCTTAATTGTTCTGATAATTACCTTACGATTCTTGACGTCTCCAACAATCCGGTTTTATGTACCTTGAATGCCAATGTGATGAGCACACTCGAGATTTTACTGTTAAAGAATGGTCCCGGCGGATGCTTTCAGGAATACCAATTTTATGAGTGCTTCAATCTGGAATTTGTGTGTGTCGACGATGATGAGGTGGCTTATTTTCAGGACTTTGTCTCAACTGCACAAATCAGTGCCGTGGTATCGTCCTACTGTACCTTTACGCCGGGCGGACCGTTTAACACCGTATCAGGTACGATAAGATATGATTTTGAGTCAGACGGATGCAATGACACTGATCCAGAAGCTGCCTTTGTGCGTATCGACATTGTTGGTGCACAGGGTACCGGATCAGTGTACACCAACCAAAACGGAGAGTACGCAGTTTACACCGGCGATGATTCGGTGACACTTGAGGTTGTGACAGACGCAGCGCTTTTTGCACCTTTGGCTCCGGCGCCCATCAACTTTTCAACCGGCGACGTGTCTCAGGATTTTTGCGTGGTTTCGCAAGGTGTGGTCCCCGATCTTGAGGTTATTGTCGCACCGGTAATTCCTGCACGTCCGGGATTTGAAGCCATTTACAATGTGGTGGTTCGCAACAAAGGAAACCAGGTGATGACTCAGCAGTATGGAATTACTTTGTCATACAACAATAACTTCATGACATACAATACTTCAGGCCAGGCGCCCAGTTCGCAAACTCCGGGAACATTGGTTTGGGATTATTTCAACCTGACGCCATTTGAAACGCTGTCGATTCCTGTATCATTTCAGATAAATGCCCCTACCGACACACCTCCTGTAAACAACGGGGATTTATTGACGCTTACCGGATTCGTATTGCCGATGCAGAACGATACAAATGTAATTGACAACGTATTTGTACTTAATCAAACAGTTGTTGGGTCATACGACCCTAATGACAAGGCATGCCTTGAAGGATCGAGCGTTTCGGTGTCAAAAGTGGGGGATTATCTACATTATCTGATCCGATTTGAAAACACCGGAACTTACCCGGCCGAAAATGTCGTGGTCAAAGACATCTTGAACACTGCTGATTTTGACCTTTCAACACTCGAAGTAATCGACGCATCGCACACTGTAGCCACGCGTATTAGCAACAACGCTGCTGAATTTATTTTTCAGGGAATCCAATTGGGAATAGGCGGACACGGCAACATATTATTAAAAATCAGGACGCTCAATACATTGTCAGCGGGCGATGTGGCACAAAACGAGGCCAGTATTTACTTTGACTACAATCATCCGATCGTTACCAACCTGGCCGAGACCACGTTCCAGTCGCTAAGCGCGGGCGGTCCGTCGGCCGAAGGCACGGTATCGGTTTATCCAAATCCATCCAGCGGAACCGTGTTTGTCCAGTCATCAACGCCAATTGCAAAAATAGAATTGTTTGACATTCAAGGCCGACTGTTGCAGGTTTCGATACCGTCAGACGCAAACCCGTCCATTGACATGGGCGCCCGAGAAAAGGGAATTTACTTTTTGAGGATTTCTAATGTCGAGGGAGTATCAGTTCAAAAAGTAATGAGAGAATAAATCTGATTAACAATTAACGATTAACAATTGGGTTAAGGATGCCGGATGCTTTAGTTCTTAAAGGAACTGGGTTTCCGGCATTTTTTTGGGTTTTAGGCGAGGTTTAAAATTGCTTCGCCAATGCGCTGTCATTTTTGAGAAGCCCGCACAGAAAGTCATAGGGTCGTAAAGTTTTTCCTGCGACCGGGAATTCATTTTCAAATTTTCAAATTCCCCTTGCTATCGCTTCATCCAGTTCACCTATGAGGCTCGGGTCAAATTTCCAAATTCCTCCCTGCACCCTGTACCTTGTACCCAGCGCCCCGCGCCCTTAACATTTTCGGCAGATTATCTGTATCCAACGTATCAATATTTTTTGTAGGTTGTCCCTGAACGGGAAGGGGGGAACGCGGAATACCCCGCGGATACAAAAAAATCCCGACAATCCAATGCAGATTTTCTGTAGCGTTTGTTAAAAGTAAAGCGCTAAATCCGTGTCAAAATGTTTGTGTCAAAAAATATGACACAAAAAAAATGACACAACTTAATCTTACCGTTTCCGCTACGCCTCGGGTGTCAATTATCAATTATCAATTATCAATTAGCTTGCTCCCTGCAGCCAGATTTTCTGTAAAAATTCATAAAGCTTTAGAGGAGTTTACAGCGTACAGTTTACAGTTTACAGAAAATTCCGGTTGCCGGGTGTAATTAGGATAGATGAAATACAAATTTCGTATCTGTCTGGATTAACATCAATTCAGTCTCGCAATCAATCATTACTTAGAATCAAATTAGCTTCGCTCAGTTCGGCTGCGCCTCGGGTGTTCATTGTTAACTGCTCATTGTTAATT
>CAZIBV010000102.1:0-6759 GCA_964537345.1 uncultured Flavobacterium sp.
TCAATTATCAATTGCCCTGCGCCCTGTACCTTAAACCCATGTTAGAATTTCATTAAAATTAACAGATTGGCTGCGGATTCGTTTTTTAGTTCCTGCCAAAATGCTTAGTTTTGTTAAAAATTATTTGTACCAACAAATTTTTAAATCCTTATGTCCAAAACAGCTATAATTGAACTCGACGGCAAGCGTTATGAGTTCCCCGTCATTGTTGGCAGCGAGAATGAAGTGGCCATTGATATTGAAAAGTTGCGCGCGGTTTCCGGCGCCATCACCCTCGACCCGGGATACAAGAACTCGGGCGTGTGTCAAAGTGATATTACGTTTCTTGACGGTGAAGAGGGAATCCTTCGCTATCGCGGATATGCCATCGAAGATCTAGCTGATAAAGCCTCCTTTTTGGAAGTTTCATACCTGTTGATTTTTGGTGAGTTGCCAACGGCTGATCAACTTGAGACTTTTGAAAATGATATCCGTCGCTATACCTTGGTGAACGAGGAAATGAAAAACATCATCGATGGATTTCCAAAGACAGCACATCCGATGGGAGTTCTCGCAGCTCTTACCAGCGCGCTGACAGCCTTCAATCCAAAATCAGTCAATCCGGAAAACGATGCCGAGATGTACGAGGCGGTTTGCAAAACCATGGGTAAGTTCCTGGTTATTGCCACCTGGACGTACCGCAAGGCGATGGGCTTCCCACTTAACTATTACGACAACACCATCGGTTATGTCGACAACTTTATGCAGTTGATGTTTAAACTGCCAACTGGGCCTTATCACGTAAACCCCGTAGTAGTTGACGCTCTGGACAAACTATTTATCCTTCACGCCGACCACGAACAAAACTGTTCAACGTCAACCGTGCGCATGGTAGGTTCGTCACATGCGGGGCTGTTCGCTTCAATTTCAGCGGGCGTTTCAGCGCTTTGGGGACCACTTCACGGTGGAGCCAACCAGGCAGTGCTTGAAATGCTCGAGGAAATTCAGAAAAACGGTGGCGACGCCGAGAAATATCTGGCAAAAGCCAAAGACCGCGAAGATCCGTTCCGCCTGATGGGCTTTGGTCACCGCGTTTACAAAAACTTTGATCCGCGCGCCAAAATCATCAAAAAGGCCGCCGACGAAGTGCTTACAAACTTGGGCGTTAACGATCCGGTACTGCAAATCGCCAAAAAACTGGAAGAGTCAGCGCTTGTGGATGACTATTTCGTATCGCGCAAACTTTATCCAAACGTCGATTTCTATTCCGGCATCATCTACCGCGCCATGGGAATCCCAACCGATATGTTTACGGTTCTGTTTGCCATCGGCCGTCTTCCCGGATGGATCGCACAGTGGAAGGAAATGCGCGTCAACAAAGAACCAATCGGGCGTCCACGTCAGGTTTACACCGGCTATCCGCTCAGAGATTTTGTCCCGATGGACAAGAGATAATAAAAAGCCTCCTATTGGGAGGCTTTTTTTAATTAACAGTTAACGATGAACAATGAACAATTGGGTTGGTTTTGATTTGAATGATTTTCCTTTGACATGAGTCAAAAACACTTAATAATTTTGAGTCGTGAGATATCATTGTTAGTTGAGATCTCATTGTTAATCGTTAACTGTTAATTGTTCATTTTACCATGCGATGTTAGTCACTGGAGTTTACCTCTATAAGCCCGTAATCTTTCCCCTTAAAGAGATCTCATTGTTAATTGTTAACTGTTAACTGTTCATTTATTAAATTATCCTTTCCTCTTTTGCCGCCAAGGGGCTTTTGTTATATTTGCCTTAATGCTAAGAGCTATTTATGCTGCAGTTGAATATTCAGAATGAAACCTCGCCCTTAAGGGCCGTTGTGCTGGGCACCGCGGTGAGTAACGGGCCTACACCCAAAGCTGAGGACGCTTACGATCCCAAATCACTTGAACACATTTTGGCCGGGACTTATCCTGTCGAGGCGGATATGGTTAAGGAGATCGATGCCTTTGATGCCGTATTCCAAAAGTACGGTGTTCAGGTTTTTCGTCCGCAGATCGTGGAAAATGAAAACCAGATTTTTACCCGAGACATTGCGTTTGTAATCGATGACATCATGATCGAAGCCGGGATTCTGCCGGAACGGGACAAGGAATTCCCCGCCATCAGCCATGTTGTCGAACAGATCGACCCCAAAAAGTTTGTCCGCATCAGCGATAAAAAGAACATTCACATTGAGGGTGGCGACGTCATGCTCTGGAATGAATACATCTTTATCGGAACCTATCACGGAGCTGATTACAGCCAGGTGAAGACCGCACGGACCAACAAGGCCGGCATCGACTTGGTGCGCGACCTGTTTCCGCACCGCAAAATCGTCACCTTCGATCTGGTAAAATCCTGGGCCGACGCCCGCGACAACGCGCTTCACCTGGATTGTTGTTTTCAGCCGGTGGGCAAGCATCAGGGCATCATCTACAAAGACGGTTTCCGAAATCCGGCCGAATATGAATTCCTGGTCAAGTTGTTTGGCCGCGACAATCTCTTTCACATTACGCGTCAGGAGATGTATGACATGAATTCCAATGTGTTTTCGATTGCGCCCGATGTGGTCGTATCGGAACGCAACTTTACCCGACTGAACGCCTGGCTGCGACAAAACGGCTATACTGTCGAGGAGATTCCGTATGCTGAAATCGCCAAACAGGAAGGCCTGCTGCGCTGTTCGACGCTGCCTTTAATCAGAGATTAACATCTAAACCCGTTATCAATTCTCATTATGAGACAAACCACCAACTCCATCCTGATGATCCGCCCGGTGGCGTTTAGGATGAACGAACAGACTGCCGTTAACAACTACTACCAGAAAGTGCTGGACGGCCTTGATCCCGACACGGTCAACGAGCAGGCGCGTGAGGAATTTGACGCCTTTGTCAAAAAGCTTCGCGAGGCAGGGGTTGAAGTGATCGTTATTGAAGACACCAAGGAACCTGACACACCTGATTCGATTTTCCCGAACAACTGGATATCGTTTCACGAGAACAAGGACGTGGCGCTTTACCCGATGTTTGCCGTAAACCGCCGCCAGGAACGCCGCGAGGACATCCTGGACGTTTTGGAGGAACGCGGATTTATCATTGACAATTTGGTAGATTATACTGAGGCCGAAGACGACGGATACTTTTTGGAAGGAACGGGCAGCATTGTGCTCGACCGCGCCAACGGAAAGGCTTACTGCGCGCTTTCGCCCCGTGCCGACGAAGAACTTTTCATAGAATTTTGCGAGGATTTTGAGATGACGCCTGTTATTTTCGAGGCGTTCCAAAACGTTGACGGAGAGCGCAAACTTATATACCACACCAACGTTATGATGTGCATCGGTGAGACTTTTGCCGTTGTTTGTGCCGATTCAATCGACGACAAGCAGGAGCGCAAAACCGTCTTGGAAAGCCTTAAAGCCGATGGCAAAGACATCATTTTGATTACGGAAGATCAGATGAACAGCTTTGCAGGAAACATGCTCGAAGTTCAGGGTATGGGCGGACAGCGCTACGTTGTGATGAGCAAGGCTGCGCACCAAAGCCTGACACCGGCGCAAGTAGCCCAACTCGAAAAACACGCGCGGATCCTGTCATCCAGCCTCGATACGATTGAAGCCTGCGGAGGCGGAAGCGCCCGGTGCATGATGGCCGAAATCTTTTTGCCTAAAGAATAAAAAAAACCGGGGTTGTTCCCGGTTTCTTTTTTTATGATTTGACAAAACTGTCGATGATTTTGTCTGATTCAGTTTTTGGCGTGTCTGGCGCCAACTCAAACAGATAGACATAAAGCGACAGTTTGTTGACTTTTCGGTGAAGGTCCAGGTCTTTGTTTCTGGCAAAAACCGTGGCCCATTTGTCCCGAACATTTTTCCATAAGGCTTTGTTTTCAGCCCAGTATTTTTGAGCAGCCTTACATTTTGAATCTTCAACACGGGTGTATACGTCATGTCCCTTTTCGCGTGCTATCAGTTGATCTTTCCCGCCATTGCGCAAAATTTTATCATTGTCCTGGTCGTGAACCCAACCAAAAGCGGTGATCTCCTGTCGGTTATTTCGTTTTAAAACGTTGTAATCGTTGCGGATGGTTTGTTCACGGCGTGGTAAAGGAGCGTCGGCGGTATTTTCCCAATAGTGCCGGCCATCAACATGAACCCATGACGAGGTGCCTTCATATCGGGGACTGTCATCAACCTGAAATACGCGTTGCGTCCATTGTCCTTTTACTTGGGTCTTGGGCAATTGCTTGAATTTCCAACTGGTTTCCTTGTCAAAAAGATAAAATCGTGTGTTTTCAAATTCCCAATCCTGTCGCCAGTGTTTGATAATAATCGTATCGCTGACAATCAACAGATGCTGTAGCACTAATTTGTTTGGCATGTCCTCTACCAATTCAATCCACTCCAACCCCCGGTCAATTTTGGTAGGTGATGGTTTATAGTCGGCTGCGTCTGAATATTTAAAGGTTTCGGCAAAATTGAACGTTACCTCGTAGCATCCACACATAGATTTAATCGCTTTAAGGTCTTCTTGTTTCTTGTCTTGCGCAAAGCCGAAGTTTATAAACAGGCTGGCAATCGCTAAAGCAGTTTGTTTCATCAAGTTTTTATTTTATCGCTAAAATAATATTTATTTAGATTGATTAAAAATAAAAATCAGAAACTCTTTTTAAATCTTAACCTTTTATTGGTATGCCGATTTTAAAAATGAGCGTAAATTCCGTTAAACGATTTTATCATGAAAAAGAAAACGCTGGTTCTGGGAGCATCTGATAATCCTTCCCGATATTCCAATATGGCGATCAACCGCCTGGTAGGTGCCGGCCATCCGGTAGTAGCGGTCGGACTTAAAGAAGGCGAGGTGGCGGGCGTCCAAATTCAAAAAGGCATGCCTGTTTTTGACGATGTGGATACCATCACGCTTTACCTCAATCCGCGCAATCAGGAGCAGTATTATAACTACATCACGTCGCTAAATCCAAAGCGCGTCATATTTAATCCAGGTACCGAGAATTCTGCGCTCTTCAAGATTTTACGAGAGCAAGGTATTGAATCAGAAGTGGCCTGCACGCTGGTTTTGCTATCGACAGGTCAATATTAAAAGCGGGTTTGCTTTTGCGTTGGTCGGCTGATGATCCAAAGACCGATAAAGGTCAGGCCGCCGTTTAGGAGAATCAATTCTTCGGCAAATTCATATGCGCCAAAAAGTTCTTTTGAATACAGGCTGATGACAAACGTGAGGGCAGGCGCGGCCATGCAAACTACGGGTACAAATCGATCGATAACGGTTTTGTTGCGGACAAACAACCCAAAGGCATAAAGTCCCAGCAGCGGGCCATAGGTAAAGGCTGCAATCTTAAAAATCAAGCTTACTACTGAATCGCTGTTGAGCGCGTAAATCATTAGAATGACCACAAACATCAAGAGCGAAAATCCAATGTGTACGGCGTGACGGGTTTTGACATCTCGCGGTGTCGCTTCGCGTTTGTCCATTCCCAGAAAATCTACGCAAAACGATGTGGTCAGCGCCGTCAGTGCCGAATCAGTTGTGGCAAATGTAGCCGCCGTAAGCCCAAGCAGGAAAACGATGGCCGGAATCAAGGTCAGGTGGTTAAAGGCGATTTCAGGAAACAGCAAATCCGTCCTTGTCTTGCCGTCGAGCGTTGGAACCTGGATTCCGTTTTGTTCGGCGTAGAGGTATAACATGGCGCCCACGCAAAGGAATAAGAGATTGATCACGACGAAAATCCCGGTAAAAGTCAGCATGTTTTTTTGGGCTTCGCCGATGTTTTTACAGCTGAGGTTTTTTTGCATCAGGTCCTGATCCAGCCCAACCATCGCAATCGTCACAAATATTCCGCCCAGAATTTGCTTGACAAAGAAATTGCTTTTCAGCCAGTCTTCATAAAAGAAGATTTTGGAGTAGTTACTTTGTTTGACGGCTTCAAATGCCTCGGGTATGCTCAGGTTTAAACTGTCGCAGATAAAAAACAGCGTAAAAATCACCGATGAAACCAGGAATAAGGTTTGAAGTGTATCGGTAATGATGATAGTTTTGAGCCCGCCGCGATAGGTGTAGGCAAAAATCAACCCCAGCGAGAAAAGTACCGTGACCCAGAACGGAACGCCAAATGCGTCAAATACATAACGTTGCAGCACCAGCACGACCAAGTAAAGCCGCGCCGCTGATCCGATGGTACGACTGATCAGGAAAATCAGTGCTGATGTTTTGTAGGATACCGTCCCCAGCCTTTGTTCGATATAGCCGTAAATAGAGGTGAGGTTCATCCGGTAATACAACGGTAGCAGCACTTTGGCGATGAGTAAGAAACCGATGGCATTGCCCAGTACAAACTGAAAGTATTTAAACTGAACGTCAGGCGACCCAACCTGACCCGGCACCGATATAAACGTGACCCCCGACAGCGCCGTTCCTATCATCCCAAAAGCAACCAGATACCATTTTGAGTTTTTGTTGGCCTTAAAAAAGGCGTCGTTACTGCTGTCTTTCTTGCTGACCACATTGGCGATAAAAATCAAAACGCCAAAATACACGGCGATCAGGATGAGGATGGTGGTTGGAGTCATGGGCGCAAGATACGAAAATGGGTGCAGGGTTCAAGGTGCAGGGTTCAGGGTTCAGGGCAATTGATAATTGACAATTAACAGTTAACAATGAACAATGAACAATGAACAATGAACACCCGAGGCGCAGCCGAACTGAGCGAAGCTAATTTGATTCTAGGCAATGATTGATTGCG
>CAZIBV010000103.1:0-6540 GCA_964537345.1 uncultured Flavobacterium sp.
CCTCAGTCTGGCTGCCAAAAGTGCGACCGGTGCGCAACCAACGCAAAAGCGCGGTGTTGTCTTTGGCTACGTAAATTCCGGTGAGCTGTCCCTGGCGTACGAGCGCGCTGGTGGGAACCAGTATTTTGCTCGTGGCTGGCGCCGATGCGTGGACGGGAAACCTTACGTTTGCGAACATTCCGGAAAGCACTGATTTTGGCGGGTTCTGCAAGCTGATTTTGACCAGATACTGTCCGCCGGTGTTCCGGGCCGACGCGCTGAGTTCGATCACCTTTCCGTCGAGTTCCACACCGCTTGATTTGACCACGATTTTGGCAGGCATACCGCTTTTGAGTTTCGCAATATCTGATTCAGCCACCGCGGCCGTCACCTGCAGCTGGTTTTGTCCTTCGACGCTCACCAGCGGCATTCCCGGATTCGCCATGTCGCCCGGTTTTACAAATGTTCCGGTAATCTCGCCGTCAAATGGCGCGGTGATGTCAGAATAGGAGAACTGCGCGCGCACCTCGTTTTTCATCTGCCTGGCCGCATCCAGTTGTGCCTTGGCCATTTCGTAGCGCGAGGTCATGTCATCCAATTCTTTTTGCGAAGCGCTCTGCTGACTGTACAGCACCATAAAACGCTCGTAGTCTTTCTTTGCATTGTCATAAGCGGCTTTTGCCTGAAGGATGGCGGCATCGGTCTGCGCGTTTTTGGCCTGGAGATCCTGGTTATTGATGCTCACCAAAAGCTGTCCTTTGCGAACCTTTTGACCCGTGGCTACGTGTAGTTTGGTCACATATCCCATCATTCGGGTGCTCAGGTTGGCGCTGTTGGCCGATTCGATTTTTCCGCTGGCCGCGACAAAATTCTGTTGGGCGGAGGTTGCGCCGCCAAGCGTGACGGGAACAGCCGGTGCCGACGCTGCCGGAGTTGTCTTTTCAGGACTGCATGCGGCGAGTAAGGCTGCCGTTGCAATGATTGCGAAAGTATTTTTCATGGTTATTTTGTTAGGAGTTGCAGGTATCGTTTTGTGATTTCAAGTTGTGTGGTGGCTTGTGCCAGTTCCATTTCTTTCTGGGCGCGCTGGGTTTCGGCCAAAAGCAGGTCAGATGGTTTTTCAAGACCTTGTGCAAAGCGGTTTTGGCGGATGCGATAAACCTCCGCTGATTGTTCATAAGCCAATTGCGCCAGTTTTACCTGATTTTCAGCATCGGTTAGTTCGCGCAGGGTTTTGTCCAGTTCCATCTGACTCTGTGCCTTGTATTGGGCTGATTCAGCCTTGGATTTTTCCAGTTCGGCGCGGGCTTTTTCCATTTTCCCGATGGATTTGTAGCCGTCAAAAACACTCCAGGAAAGCTGGGCGCCAACCGTGTAGCCGTTAGCGCGCATTCCCGGTAAGTTGCGGTCAAACAATTCGTAGTTGGCAAAGGCGTTAAAGCGTGGCAAAAAGGCCATTTTGCCGGATTGATACATTTGGCGGTATGCCTGTGTGGTTTTGTCCAGTGCGGCAAGGTCTTTTCGCGTTTCAGGGATGGTAAGTTCGGTGGCAGTGGCCAATTCCAAGGCTTCGGCAGGTTTGTAAACGGTGGTTTGGTCGTCGCCCATCAAAAAGGCCAGATAGGCCGATGCGTTGCGGACATTGCTGCGTGCAGTCGCCAGTTGGTTCCGGACTTCCTGTTGGCGTATGGTCACGTTGAGAACATCGGTTTTTTGAACCATTCCCTGTTCAAAGTAACGGTTAATCAGGCTCAGGTTGGCACTGGTCGTGGCGTCGGCGTTTTCCAGCACTTTTACTGCCCTGTAGGCAAGCTCCAGTTGTAGATAAGCCTTTTCAGCTTCAAAAACAAGGTGTTCCACTGTGCGTTCGCCCTGAAACTGATAGGCTTCCATCTTGGATTTGGCCGCCGCTCTTGCGTACCATCCGTCTACGTTGAGAATGGGCTGGAGCAGTTCGACCTTTGTGGCTACGTTTTGTGTTTGGTCTGGGTTGTTGAGCAGTACAGGGTTAAAATCCGATGCTGTCAGGACTTCCTGGTTGAGTTTTGATCCAAATGCCATCAATGGGTTTGTGGTCGTCATGGCGGTTATCGATGCGTTGACGCTGGGAAGGAATACCTGGGCGCTTTGACGGTAATCGGCCAGTGCTGACTTGGTAGCCTGCTTGGCGATTTGTACCGATAAGTTCCCCTCCCGGACGCGATTGGCAATTTCATTTCCCGATAGCGGAATCGTATCTTGCGCCGATATGCTTCCTGCGGATAGGAGAAGGGCCAGGATCGAGTGTTTGGTGATGTTCATCTCTGTCTGATTTTTGAGCAAATTTAGACGCGGGATGAGAGGCAGTCAGTAACATTTGTGACAGAGGGGGATTGTTGTTTGTGCGGGAAGAGGTGTTCGCTGCACTCAGATGGCTACGTGCCCAAATACAAAAATTGAAGATTTACATCTTGCAGGTTAATATTTATAAAATGTGTACTAGATTTGATTTATCAGCGGGCGAGGATTACACCCGAGGCGCAGCCGAACTGAGCGAAGTTAAATCCGCGCCATCTTGGGAAATGAAGAAAGTTATTGATTATTATTATACTGGTTATTACAAATTTTTTAAATTTTGGCAATCAGATGATGATTCTGCAAGGAACGCCAAAGCAATGATTTCACTTGTAGTAGTCCTTTTATGGTTAGGGATCTTTGGTAAGCTGTATAACGCTTTTGTTTCGGGACAGGCTCTATATTTAGGCAGGGATTACAAACCCCTTGGTTATTTGCTAACCTTACCGATATTTTTTTTAATTATGAAAAAAATTAAAAGTAGCTATCCTAATGAGGTTAGAAGAGACTTAATAAGGGCAATAATAGTCACTTTGACAATTCCTATCGCATTATTGTTAATGACAATTTTATTGAATTAGCACCCGATGGTGCGGATTTAGCTTCGCTCAGTTCGGCTGCGCCTCGGGTGCAATCCGTGCCGATACAAAAACTGACAATCTACATCGAGCAGTTTTATATATTCATAAAATAATTTTCATGCGATGTCAACATAGTATTTAGCCATGACTACTGATGAACCCCGATGGCGCGGATCTTAGCTTCGGTCAGTTCAGCTGCGCCTCGGGTGTAGTCCGTGCCCAACCTAAAAAACCACACCTCACAGTATGGTTTTTATCTTTCTCCACTTCCTCAAAATCACCACCCCAAAAGCCTCCTTCATCGGTTCCAATTCCCAGCCGTCCCTGTTATCAATCAACACTTGCAACGCCGTCCTGTTTAACGTCATGCAGTAGAGCCTGATTAGCTTTTGCAAGTGCGCTTTGAAACTTACCTCATCCATTGCTTGGTAATTGGTTTGCAATAGCGTTAGGGTTTTCAGGGGCAGATGTTTCGGACCCCATCAGTTGGGAAAAAAATTGTAGCAAAAATTTCACACTAAAAGAATTGCTACAAAATAGGTAGCATAAATCTTGGATTGAAAAAATTGCTACCGGATACATCGCTCGCCAAAAAACCCGCCACACACCAGGTGGAGATTATAGACGAAAACCACTATTACCCCTTTGGCCTTAAACACACCAACTACAACGTCAATGAAAAGGAATTCATAAAGGAGGAGGAAATTTTACAGTTGCGAATTGCACTTGTAAAAAATGCGCCGTATAATTACAAGTACAATGGGAAGGAGTGGCAGGACGAGCTGGGGCTTAATGTTTATGATTACGGAGCAAGGAATTATGACCCTGCGATTGGGAGGTGGATGAATGTGGATCCGTTGGCGGAGAAAGGAAGAAGATGGTCGCCATATGCTTATGCTTTTGATAACCCCGTGTACTTTATTGATCCGGATGGGATGTGGCCAAAAAATCCTTTTACAGGTTTATTACGGGCGATTATTGCGACTGTTAAGGACGATTTTAGCGATACAAAAAAGCGGAAAATCAATAAGGATGTTGTTCAACCGGTGAAAAATGTCGTTAAGAAGGTAGAAAGTGCTTTGGCTGGTTCAAATAATAAAGTTAGTGAAGAGGGAGGATATTCTATTGGAGGAAAGGGAGGTAACCAAGAAGCAACTACTTTACGTAATGGTGGAAGAAATGCGGCCGATTCGTGGATAGACACCGGGATTATTTTTGAGGTTTCACTTTTGCTGTTTGGACGGTCGCCAGGTAAAGTGACGAATCTAAAAGGATCCACAGGGAAAGGGTCAAATGGTGGAAAACCAACACAAGTAGATAAATCGAAAATGGTGTAGATGCAGTCGATAATTCGTCAGCCACTACGGTGAAAGTAAAGGATGAGTTGGAAAAATCGAATTCCAAAGAGACTGAACCAATAACAAGTGAATCTCTGGATATGATTCCGATTCAAAATTTACCCAACGGTAGTACATTTTGGGTCAGAGAAGATATTCTTAAAAAGTAGAAAATGAAAAAAATAAGTAGCTACTGGTTATCGGCGCTGATAATATTTACTTCAATAGTGGGAGTTTGCCTTTTCTTATACTTTATTAGTGGTGATAAGATTGAAATTTTAAAAGAATACGATCAGGCTGGGAATCTAATCGGAACCAATGAGTATTTTGTCAAGGAGGGCGAAATTGTCATGCATGGAAAATTTGTAAATTATAATAACCAAGGTGTCAAAACTTCGGAAGGGCAGTTTCTAAATAATGACATATTCGGGAATTGTATTTATTACTTTGATGATGGTAAATTAAAATCCGTTCATTTTCGAAAAAACAGTAAGGTTACTTTAGAGAGTACATTTTATAATTCCACGGGATTGCTAACCAAGTATGTCGCTTATGATAATGATGGCAAACCATTTTTTATAATTCAGTTTGATGAAAAAGGCGCCACTCGTTATGACGGAAATTTTCAGATAGCGGTTCCGCCAAATCACAAACACTATTTAAATGTTGGCGATACTTTAAAGTACAGCTACATTGTGGCCAATATACCGGGTGCGATACGCAATTTTACAATAGAGAATGTAGGCGTCCATAAGGCAAATATCGGTCGAGCCATCAGAAAAGTTGAACCTTGTCAGATTGATGTAAAGGAAGTGATGGTTAAAAAAGGGAAGAATACTATACGGAGTATGGTCAGGTATGAATTTCGGGACAATATGATTCCGATATTCACGGATACGCTTTCATTTGATGTGGAGGTTTACTAGAACAGATGGCGCGGATTTGCAACAGTGCAGGTAGTTTAGGTTATGACATAGTATCAGGTCAAGAAGTTACAGCTGGTCAGGTTTTTGATACTTCGGTAAGTGTAGGTCTTTCTTTAATTGCTATTTCCAGTCCAGTTGGATTGTTAGCAGTAGGTGCATACACAGTTATCAATATGTATGGAGGATTTGATGGCATTAAAGAATATTTTGGTGGAGATACTGTAATAATATATAAAAAATGAAAATATATACAGTAGAGAAAGTAAGCTTAAGTAAGTTGTATTTATTAGTTATTATAGGGGTGTTGATTTATTGTTTATTTATGATATTATTAATCCGTTTAATAACTCTATTTTTTCCTGATTTTAATAATGTCAGTTTATTATTTGTATTAACCGCATTAGTTTTCGGAAATTATATTTATAAATTTTCTTTTTCAAAATCATCAAAGAAAATACAAATTAAGTTGAATGATAATAAAATGATTATTGAAGAAAATGAAATTTTATTGGCAGATTTAAAGAGTATTAAATTTAAAGGTGCTAGATTTAATTACTATCCTAAGTTAATAATTGAATTAATTGACAGAAAAAAAATCAACTTTAGAGTGACAAAAAATAATGATTTTGATAAATTATTATTAGGATTAAAAGCAAATTTAAAAACAAATTCTGTTTTCAGCATATAGCAAGAATTATACTTGAAAATGTTTTCTAACCAGATAGCGCGGATTTAGCTTCGCTCAGTCCCCCGATGGCGCGGATTTTAGCTTCGGTCAGTTCAGTTGCGCCTCGGGTGTAGTCCGTGCCCAACCTAAAAAACCACACTTCACAGTGTGGTTTTCCTTTTTATCCACTACCTCAAAATCACCGCCCCAAAAGCCTCCTTCATCGTTTCCAAATCCCATCCCTGTTCATTATCAATCATACTGCAACATGCCGCGCTTGGCAGATATGTCATCAAATCTGCGCTATATGGGAACTAGTCCAGGTTGCCGTTCATCAGGCCATCAATTTGCCTTCAAAGTTTTGTAGCAATTTTTTCGGGCCGAAAAAGATGCTACAAAGTTTGTAGCAAAAAGTATTTGTCGAATAAAATTGCTACAACTTCCGGCGTTGGGTAAAATGTCGTTGGTAGTCAATTTCGCTTTTCACAACTTAAAAGATTGGGTTATTTTATCTGTTAATGGAGGTAAAGTTGGGTTTGGAATGTTCGCGGTAGGAGGAGTTCGCTGCGCTCACGCGGTAGGAGAAGTTCGCTGCGCTCACACAAGAAGTTTGATGAGCTTATGCTGAGAGAGAGGGATTACCTTCGGTGATCCCCGGAGGGTGTCCTGCAAAGCAAAAACCACAAATCGCGCAGCGATTTGTGGTTTTTTGTTTT
>CAZIBV010000104.1:0-3246 GCA_964537345.1 uncultured Flavobacterium sp.
GGGATAAAGCTCATGCTTTCAGCACCGCCCGCAATGATGCAATCGGCCATCCCTGACTGGATTCGCGCTGTTGCAAGTCCGATGGTTTCCAGTCCGGAGGCGCAGTATCGGTTTACGGTTACGCCCGGAACATCGGTAATCTTGAGTCCCATCAGCGATATCAATCGGCCCACATTAAGACCTTGTTCGGCCTCGGGCATAGCGTTGCCTACCATGACGTCGTCAATGCGCGAACGGTCAAAATCCGGTAATTGCTGCATCAGGTAATCGATGGTTTCGGCTGCAAGTTCGTCAGGTCGCTTAAACCTGAACACTCCCTTGGGCGCTTTGCCAACTGCGGTACGGAATCCTTTTACTATGTATGCTGTCTTCATTTTATTTTGAATTTTAGATTTTGAATTCACCGTCTGGCAGATCATCCAAAATTTCTAATTTCTAATTCCTTAACGGTTTTCCCTTGGTCAACATAAACTGAATCCTCTCGAGGGTCTTGCGCTCGGTGCACAACGACAAAAAAGCTTCGCGCTCCAGGTCCAAAAGGTATTGTTCGGTTACCAATGTTGGCTCCGACAGGTCGCCGCCGGCCATTACATAGGCAAGCTTGTCGGCGATTTTCTTGTCGTGTGCCGATATGTATTTTCCGGCTTCCATCGAGTCAGTTCCCACCAGGAACATACCCAGCGCCTGTTTGCCCAAAACTTTGACGTCCTTGCGTTTAACTGGTTGCGTATATCCGGCTTCAGCCATCAAAAGCGCGTGTTTTTTAGCTTCGGCTATCTGACGGTCGCGGTTCACGACGACAACGTCTTTTTGCTGCAGAATGCCCAAGTCAAAAGCTTCATAAGCCGATGTCGAAACCTTTGCCATGCCGATGGTCAGGAAGTACTCCTGCAGCACGTTAAGTTCGACGTCGTTTTTGCGGAAGGTGTCAGACGCGCGGAGTGCCATCTCCTTTGATCCGCCACCGCCCGGGATTACGCCCACCCCAAATTCGACCAGTCCGATGTAACTTTCGGCCGCGGCCACGACTTTGTCGGCGTGCATCGACATTTCACATCCGCCGCCCAGCGTCATGCCGTGCGGAGCCACCACGACTGGAATCGCCGAATAACGGCAACGCATCATGGTGTCCTGAAAGAGTTTGATGGCCATGTTGAGTTCGTCGTATTCCTGCTCGACGGCCATCATAAAAATCATTCCGATGTTGGCGCCTACCGAAAAGTTCGCGCCCTGGTTGCCGATGACAAGACCTTGGTATTCCTTTTCAGCCAGGTCGATGGCTTTGTTGATGCCTTGAAGCACGCCGCCACCGATGGTATTCATCTTGGAGCGGAATTCCAGGTTGAGGATTCCGTCGCCCAAATCCTGAATTACGGCCTCGGGATTGCTCCATACTTTTTTGTTTTCGCGGATGTTGTCCAGGATGATAAACGAATCCTGTCCGGGCTTTTTGATTTGTGATTTTGATGGGATGTCGTAATAGTACGTAGCTCCGTCCTTGACGCTGTAAAACGTCTGGCCCGATGCAGCCATTTCGTCCACCCATGACGCGTAGGAAAGGTTTTGCGCCTTGATCAGCTCGATGCCTTTTTGAACGCCGATGGCATCCCAGATTTCAAACGGACCGTTCTCCCATCCAAAGCCGGCTTTCATGGCATCGTCAATTTTGTAGGTCTCATCGGCGATTTCCGGAATCCGGTTGGAGACATAGGCGAACATTCCGGCAAAATTGCGTCGGTAGAATTCTCCGGCCTTGTCTTGTCCGGTGATGAGGACTTTAAAGCGGTCGATTGGTTTTTCAATGTTTTTGGTAAGCTCGAGAGTGGCAAACGATGCTTTTTTGCCCGGGCGATACTGCATGGTGTCCAAATCGAGCGTCAGGATTTCCTTGCCTTCTTTTTTGTAGAATCCGCTTCCGGTTTTTGATCCCAGCCACTTGTTTTGCGTCATCGTGTCGATGTAATCCGGCAACTTGAACAATTCGTGCATTTCATCATGCGGAACGTTTTCGTACAGTCCGTTGGCTACGTGCACCAGGGTGTCAAGACCTACAACATCGACCGTCCTGAACGTAGCCGACTTTGGCCGTCCGATGACCGGTCCGGTGAGTTTGTCGACCTCCTCTACGGTGAGTCCCATCTCCCTGACCAAATGAAACAACGACTGAATGCCGTAAATCCCGATCCGGTTCCCGATAAACGCCGGAGTGTCCTTGGCGATTACCGATGTTTTGCCCAGAAATTTGTCGCCATATCCGGCCAAAAACTCGAGGACTTCTTTTTTGGTTTTGGGGCCGGGGATAATTTCAAAAAGCTTGAGGTATCGCGCCGGATTAAAAAAGTGCGTGCCGCAAAAATGCTCCTGAAAATCCTGGCTGCGTCCTTCGCTCATAAACGAAATCGGGATGCCCGACGTGTTTGACGTGATGAGCGTGCCCGGTTTGCGGTACTTTTCAATTTGTTCAAACACCTGTTTTTTGATGTCGAGCCTCTCTACCACAACCTCGATGATCCAGTCGACGTCGGCCAGTTTTGCCATGTCGTCGGTGGTGTTGCCCGTCGCAATGCGATTTGCAAATTTGGTGTGGTAAATAGGAGAGGGCTTTTGTTTGAGCGCCGTGGTCAGGTTGTCATTGACAATGCGGTTGCGGACGGACGGGCTTTCCAGCGTCAGGCCTTTTTTCTCTTCGGCAGGTGTTAGCTCGCGCGGGGCGATGTCAAGTAAAAGGACTTGCACCCCAATGTTGGCAAAATGGCAGGCAATACCTGAACCCATGATGCCCGATCCCAGAACAGCTACTTTTTTGATGTTGCGTTTCATGCTTTAGGAATTATCATCCGGAAAAATTTGCTTTCCGGAAATCATTTCATTTATAATTTCGGCTACTTCGACAAAGTGTTGCATTTGTTCGTCGGTGACGCGGCTTTTGATGGCCTCGTTAAATCGCAATACCGTGGCCTTTGACAATTCGCGTTTTTCGCGCCCAAAGGGTGTGAGGTAAATCAGGACGCCGCGGCCATCTTCCGGATTGGGCCGTCTTTCAATCAGGCCTTTTTCTTCCATGGATTTAAGTGTCCGCGTCAAACTTGTGGCTTCCATTCCCATTCTCGGGCCAAGCGCGGTTGACGGCGTGCCTTGTTCACGGTCGATGCTTAATAGGGCAAACCCAATGGCCATCGAGGCTCCGTACTTGGTAGCTTCTTCGTTGTACATTCTAGAAACCGCCTGCCACGTGGCGCGCAAAAT
>CAZIBV010000104.1:3346-6372 GCA_964537345.1 uncultured Flavobacterium sp.
CTCTAGCAAATTAACAAACCGCAAACTTCCCGCGCCCGCGATCTTCCCTGAACCCTGTACCCTGCACCTAAGAATAAATTCTCTTATAAAGATCAGCATATTTCTCCAACACCACCTTGCGTTTGAGTTTCATGGTTGGCGTAAGGTGACCGGCGTCGATTGACCAGACGTCGGGAGTGAGTTCAAACTTTTTGATTTTTTCCCAGTTGCCGAATTTTTCGTTGATCTGTTCAACTTCTTGATTGATGCGTTCCCGGATTTTCTCGTTATTGACAATGTCCTGATGGGAGTCACCCACTGTAATCTTGTGCAGCCTGGCCCAGTCGCGGCAAAACTCAAAGTTGGGCTGAATAAAGGCGGCGGGCATGCGTTCGCCCTCGCCAATTACCATAATCTGCTCGATAAAACGCGATTGTTTCATGGCATTTTCCAGCAACTGCGGTGCGACGTACTTTCCGCCCGAAGTTTTAAACATTTCCTTTTTCCGGTCGGTGATTTTAAGGAAGCCTTCGCTGTCAATTTCACCAATATCACCGGTGTGGAAATACCCATCGACAATGGCTTCGGCCGTTTTAACCGGATCTTTGTAATAACCCACCATGACGTTGGGACCTTTGCACAATATTTCGCCATCGGCCGCTATTTTTACGGTAACGCCGTCGATTACCTTACCCACAGTTCCAACTTTGAATCCGCGGTTGCGCATGTCATTCACAGCAATCACGGGCGATGTTTCGGTAAGTCCATAACCTTCTACCACGGGCATTCCCGCAGCGGCGAACATTCGGCACAAGCGCGGTTGAAGGGCCGCACTTCCAGATACCATCAGGTTCAGGTTTCCGCCCAGGGCTTCCTTCCATTTGGAAAAAATGAGTTTGCGCGCAAGGCCCAGTTTGACACCATACCACCAGCCGTTGCGTCCGTAGGGTTCAAATTTTTCGCCGACGCCGATCGCCCAAAAGAAAAGCGATTTCTTGACGCCGGTAAGTTCGGTTCCTTTTGCATAAATCTTGTCGTATACTTTTTCCAGCAAGCGCGGAACAACCGTCATCACATTGGGCTTGACTTCCTTGACATTGTCGCTGATTTTTTCCAGTGATTCGGCATAATAAACCGCCACACCGTAATATTGGTAGAGATACATCACCATGCGCTCAAAAATATGGCAGATGGGCAAAAAGCTCAGTGCGCGCGTCTTTCCAGGATCAAACGGGATTTTCTTTTCGCTTCCCAGTACGTTTGACACAATATTGTCATGGGTAAGCATCACACCCTTGGGCGTTCCGGTAGTTCCGGACGTATAGATGATGGTCGCCAGATCGTGCGGACCCACTTCGCTTTTACGGGCTTCAACCTCGCCCTGGTTGCTGTCGTCCACGCCCATAACCAAAAGTTCATTCCAGTTCCGGCATCCGTCAATCACATCAAAACTAAATACCTCTTTGAGTGTCGGCACCTGATCCTTTATCAGATTTACCTTTCGCAACACCTCGGCATCCGATACAAAACAATACACTGATTCCGAGTGGTTGAGGATGTACTTGTAGTCGTCTTCAGAAATCGTTGGATAGATCGGGACGTTTTGCGCGCCCACCTGAAGTACGCCCATGTCCATGACGTTCCACTCGGTGCGATTAGTCGTGGAGATAACGGCAATTTTATCATTTTTGCTGACGCCCATCCGCAACAACGCACGGGAAATGGCGTTTGATTTTTCAATGTATTCCTGCGTCGAGGTTTTGATCCATTGGCCGTTTGATTTGGTTACAAATGCGTCGGGCAGGGGATGACGCTCCAATTGGTGTTGGGAAAAGTCAAAAAGTCGGGTAATGGACATAGGGATGATTTTGCTGCAAATTAACGATTCTTACCCATAATCACAATCCTTTATTTTAGATTTGCGCCATGGTACGAGCACTCCCGATTTTGCGCCAACCGGAATACAAAGCCTTACTGTATCGCATCCTGCTTGCCTATGTCTTTTATTTTGTGGCCCGTTTGCTGTTTGCGGTTTACAACAGCGATCTGATTTCGGTAACCGCAGGTGAATTCCTGAAACTTGCCTGGCACGGGCTTGCTTTTGACACTACGGCCATTTTGTACATCAACGGACTGTTTATCGTTTTGAGCGTTTTGCCGACGGGATACAATACGCATCACGGCTATCAGTCAGGGTTGAAATGGTTGTATTTTGTGACCAATCTGCTGGCGATGGCCACCAACTTTGTCGATTTCATTTACTACCGATACATTTTTTCCCGCACCACCGTGGCCGTTTGGGATTCGTTGGAACACGAGACGAACAAATCGACACTTTTCTCGAATTTTCTGGTTAAATACTGGCACGTATTTGCACTGTTTTTTATCATGGCCGCGCTTTGGATTTGGCTTTACAACCGCGTAAAGGTTCCGGCGCATACCCACAAGCGAAACTGGCGGTACTTTGGATCGTCGACTGCAGCGCTTGGTGTTGTTGCCGGTCTTGCGGTGGGCGGAATCAGGGGCGATTTCAAAAAGAGTACGCGCCCGATCAACCTGCTCGACGCCAACCGTTATGTGACCAATGTGGCTCACGCCGATATCGTCCTGAACACGCCTTTTGCCATCATCCGGACCTTTGGGAAGACCAGTTTTAAAAAGGTTGATTTTATGCCGCAGGACGAGGCCGAAAAATTGGTGATGCCCATTAAGCACTATCCCAACCGACCGATGGTAAAACCCAACATTGTACTGTTTATCCTCGAGAGCTACGGGCGCGAATATGTGGGCAGTTTCAACAAAGACCGAAACATTCCAAACTATCGCGGGTACACGCCCTTTATCGATTCGCTGGCCACACACAGCCTGATTTTTACCGAGGGTTACGCCAACGGATACAAATCCATCCACGGCATGTCGTCGGTTTTGTCGGGCGTGCCGTCGTTCAAGGATGCGTTTACCTCGTCGCCTTATCCGCGTCAGGACATACAGTCGCTGGTATCGGTTTTAAAGGACGAAGGATACTACACGGCATTTTTTCATGGCGC
>CAZIBV010000105.1:0-6351 GCA_964537345.1 uncultured Flavobacterium sp.
CTCCTAGCCCCGATAGCAGCGGCATCCTTTTGTGACGCAGGGTTTGCGGCGCAAAAGATATAGCGGATAGCGGGAAAAAGCTCCTGAAAAAACTCAAATCGTTGATTTCCTTTTGACTTTTCTTTTGACTTAACGTCGCGACAAGGTATAAAAAAAGGCGCTACTGGTGGTAACGCCTCGAATGCTTTTTCAAACATTATTTCTTGTGTCGCGGTTCAGATGAAACGGTCAGTTTATGACGGCCTTTTGCACGACGGCGAGCCAGAACTTTTCTCCCGTTAGCAGTAGCCATCCGCTCCATAAAACCATGCTTGTTTTTTCTTTTTCTCTTTGAGGGTTGAAACGTTCTCTTGCTCATTGCCTTGTATCTTTAAATAATCGTAAAATCGTTCAGATTGGGTTCGTAAAAACCGAGTGCAAATATACAAACTAATTTTGTTGGTGCAAGTTGTTGCGAAAAAAAAGTTGCAGGGTGCAAGGTACAGGGTACAAGGCGCAGGGCTTAAGAGGAAATTGACAATTGATAATTGACAATTGATAATTATAGGGAATGTCGTGTAATGGAGATTGCGAATCTATGAGGGATCCAAAGATTGAAAAACGAGGAAATTCAAAGATTAGTGACTCGGAGACTCTAAACTAACTGATTACGAGATTTACTGTAAACGGTAAACTGTAAACTACAGAATACAAGCTGACAGCTGAAGGCTGATAGCTGAAAGCTGAAAGCTAAAACCCCCGGCAACCGCGATGTACTGTCAACTGTAAACTGTTAACCGTTAACTGTAAACTCTGTCAAACAAGCTGACGGCTAATGGCTAACCGCTGACAGCTAACACTTCCTGCATCCGCAATTTTCTGTTAACTGTAAACCGTAAACTGTGAACTCCTCAATAGACGAAAAAACCATTGTTAATTGTTAATCGTTAATTGTTAATTATCTTTGCGGCTCAAAACTTAAATCATGTTCCATAGAAATATTAAACTGGTTCTCGTGGCGGCGTTGGTCGCATTTGGGGTTTACCAGATGATTGACGGCTATATCGGCAACGGAATCTTTTTGATTTTGCTGTCGTTGATTCCGCTGTTTTTGTACTTCCGCAACGAGTTTATCCTGCTGGCGTTTTTTAAATTGCGCAAACAAGATTTTCCAGGCGCGCAAAAATGGCTGTCGTACATCAAGAATCCTGAAACCGCCCTGGTGCGTAAACAACAAGGATACTACAATTACCTTCAGGGAATCATGCTGTCGCAGACCAATGTAAACCAGGCCGAAAAATTCTTTAAGAAAGCCGTCGAACTGGGTCTGAACATGGACATGGACATGGCCGTCGCCAAGCTTAATCTGGCCGGGGCCGCCATGATGCGCCGCCGCAAGATTGAAGCGACAAACCTCTTGAACGAGGCCAAGAAACTCGACAAACACAACATGCTCAAGGATCAGATCACCATGATGAAGGAGCAACTCAAAAAACTTTAGACCAAAAAGAAAACCACCGGAAAAGGTGGTTTTTTTATGCCTTGAAGCCTCGGTTATTTGGAGAAAAACATCTTCCCGGCCACGATGACCAGCACCACTGCGAATATCTTTTTAAGCATGCGCTGATCGATGCTGATGGCAATCTTGCTTCCCAGATAACTTCCGGCCACAAAAAACGCCGACACGATAAGCGCGTACTTCCAGTTGATGTGGCCCGCATTGTGGTAATTGATGACCGCCAAAAGCGCCACCGGAGGCAGCATGACCGCAAGGCTTGTTCCCTGCGCCTGCTGTTGCGTCAGCCCGAGGATAAGCAGCATGGGAACGATAATGATTCCGCCGC
This sequence comes from uncultured Flavobacterium sp., assembly GCA_964537345.1. Classification (GTDB taxonomy): domain Bacteria; phylum Bacteroidota; class Bacteroidia; order Flavobacteriales; family Flavobacteriaceae; genus Flavobacterium. The sequence continues at coordinate 1,824 of CAZIBV010000105.1, forward strand.
CAATCCCGATAAGACCGCTGAGCATTCCGGCCACCAAGCCGATGAGGATAAGGATAATAATCGTTGATGTCGTCATTCTCATGGTTGATAACCCGCAGTGGGAATTTCCATCACGTATTTTTTGCCTGACTTATTGGGCAGTTTTCGGTCGCGAAGCCACGGATTGTGCAACTTGAGAATCTTGTAATTGACACCCTGGGTTTTGGAAAATGCCGCCAGATCGTTGATGGTCGAATCAACCTCGACAGTCCGCACCGGCAAATTTTCATACAGTTCGTGGGGCATGATGTGGAATCCGTACAGTTCGGGATTCTTCATGATTTCCTTGAGCGCCAGAATCCTGAAAACATAACGCGAGGTTTCCTCGGTGAGCAGCAAATCGTAATAGTTATCTTCCTTTTGAAATTCAATCTGACGGTTTACACCTGCCACGCCGCCGTTGTAAGAAGCGGCCGCAAGGGTCCAGCTTCCAAAACGCGCCTTGGCGTCCAACAAATACTTACACGCGGCCTCGGTTGATTTTTCCAGGTGATAACGCTCGTCAACCGCGTCACTGACTTCCATTCCGCGCTCACGGGCCGTTTCCGGCATAAACTGCCAGACGCCTCGCGCTCCCGCCGGAGAAACTGCGTTAATCAGCGCGCTTTCGGCCACGGCCAGATATTTAAAATCATCCGGAACGCCGTATCTGGCCAGGATGGGTTCAATGATCGGGAAGGCGCGGTTGGCCCGTTTGATCACCAGCAAGGTCGAGGCGTCAAGGTTGGCGTTTACAATCAGTTCGCGCTCAAAACGTTCGCGCACATCGGCTATGGCCAACGGTGCGGGTTCGCCGGCAAAATCCACTTGTGTTGGAATATATTGCGGAGTGCCCTCGCGGAGTGCCTTTTTGCGGGCTTCTTCCGGAACGGCATTTATAAACAATCCGCCGGCGAGTAAAAAAATGCCAACAATTGCGGCAGGCTGTAACTTTTTCATGGTCATTAGTTTTTTATAAAAATACAAAAACGCGCTTTTTATTGCGTCAATCCTGTAAAATGATGCGCGGGAGATTTTCATTCATCCATCGGTGGCGGTTCAGAATCATCACGTGGGTTCCGCCTTCAACCGGAATATAGTTGCCGATATACCGCGGCGGAAAAACCTCATCCTTTGTGCCGTGAATGTGCACAACCCTTGGGTCGGCCTCAGTCCGGTTCCATTTGATGACGTTTTCGATGGCCCAGGAGAGGTACTGGCTGTCGCGGACCGATAGATACTTTTCATACATTTTGAGCCGCTCGTTGATTTTGCTTCCCAGTGAAAACCGGGCGAGTTTGTCAACCTTGGCCACCAAATCGATGGGAATCAGTTTGTAAGCTCCCGTGGCTTTGGCCCATCGCATTCGGCGCGGCATTTCCTGGTTTGACTTGACGCTCGAGATGATGATCGTTTTGCGCGGATTGACAAAAACCGACACTTCCTGCATCAGAATCCCGCCAAATGAAACGCCCACCAAAACAGCGTCTTTATGCGTGATGTTGACCGACATCCTCCTTGCGTAATCCTGCAGCGATTCGGCCGCAAGTGGAATTTGCCATTCCAACAGGTGTATTTCAAAGTCTTCCGGCAAGCGGATGTGTTCAAAAATCAACGGGCTTGCCGCCAGCCCAGGCATAAAATAAACAGGAATCTTGGCCATATTTAACGTATCGACGTAGGCTTTTAACGGGTTAATTACGAACTTTGTAAAATTAAGAGATTTGTTGCCCATCGACATGGCACAGGTTTAAATTAACAACAAATTATGTCCGTGTCGGTAAATGAAGTAAAGCCTATGGAAATCCGAGACAACTCGTTTCAGCGGCAGTTTGAGGTCCGCTACGGAAGTCAGCTTATTACCGTCGAATACTCGATGCAGGAACGCAAAATTTTCCTGACGCGCATCAACAAGCCGGAAGGTTTTGACGATGAGGCGTTTATCGACGATTTTTTAAAAGTGATTGTGGAGCAATCGGCTGAAAAGAAATTTAAAATTGTCCCAACCTTTCCGAGAATCGCATCGTTTTTCCGAAAAAACCCCGCCTACAAGGACATGCTGCCTCCGGGAATTAAATTGTAACCGATGCTCGATGAAACCTTGCGCGAGAAAATCGTCGCACTTTTTGAAGGCATCGAAACGTATTACGGATGTCGCACCCACATAACACAGGGCCTCTACTCGCGATACGACGATTTTGATCCCAACAAAACAACCTGGAACCTGCACGAATTTGACCTGGTCCGATCGGCTTATCGAAAAGGCGGCGACCGGTTGATGCTGGAAGGTCATCAAACCTACTATGAAATATCGGCGGGAAAACTTGTCGATTTTAAAAATCCGTCAGTTCACTTATACGAGTTTGTCGAACTCTACGGTGCCTCGGTTTACCGCATTACGCGCGTCAGGTTTGAGCGCGATTAACTGAAAGCGGCGCCAACTGCGAGTATTTTTGCGCCGTCTCTACAAAATCCTGCCAGATTTCCGGGTTGTGGTACCGCTCCCGCGCGCTTTCGATATAAGGTAAAAGGACTTTGTACCACCACAAAATGCGTCCGGCGTGCGACGACTTGAACACGCGTTCATCAAGCAACCCAAACTTAAGCGCCGTGCAAACGTTGTTCATATCATTCAAAAAAGTATTGACCACAAAAGTCGATTCACGTGCAGACGCAATCTGTTTGACCTGGGCTTCCGTCAACGGCTGGCAAACTTCCGGATAGACGTATCCGTCAACCGTTTCCAGAACCAGGTTGAGCCGCTCCTGAATAGCCGCCGACTCGGCCACATCGATAAAATTGTATTTGGATTGCAGTCGGTTCCAGCGCGCGTCCGATCGGTATTGCCGTACCATGATCACAATGGTTGCAATCCCGCTGCAGGTAACCACAAGATTTAAAATGGGAACTACGAGTTCGTTGAATTCCTTGAGCGTCATCAATACTTGTTTTTGCTAAAGTATTGAATTTTAAGAACTTTATACTAAAATCAAACTGCTTCCGGAACGTTTACAAACTCGAGCCTGACGGTTCCATCCTCGTCGATATGCGTCAGTTTTACCTCGTGGAGCGTGTTGACCAACTCAGGATTCCACGGCGCCTTGACCTTGATGTAGTTTTCCGTAAAGCCAAAGATGTAACCTTCCTTAAAGTCGTCTTCAAACAAAACGGTGTGAACGCTGCCCAACTGACTTTCGTAAAAAGCGCGGCGTTTTTTGACGGAAAGACCGCGAAGCATCTTGCTCCTTTTGGCGCGAACATTGGCCGGTACGCTTTCGTCAAACAGCGCGGCCTCGGTATTGTCGCGTTCTGAATAGGTAAACACATGCAGATAGGAAATCTCGAGGTCGCTCAAAAATTTGTACGTTTCCAAAAAGTGTTCGTCGGTTTCGCCGGGAAACCCTACAATCACGTCGACGCCAATGCAGGCATCGGGCATCACCTGGCGGATGCGCGCCACGCGTTCGGCATAAAGCTCCCGCAGGTAGCGGCGCTTCATCTTCTTTAAAATATCGTTCGATCCTGACTGCAACGGAATGTGGAAATGCGGAACAAACCGCTTGCTCGAAGCCACAAAATCGATGGTTTCGTTTTTAAGCAGGTTGGGCTCAATCGACGAAATCCGGAGCCGTTCAATCCCGCTTACCTCATCGAGGTTGCGCACAAGATCAAAAAAAGTATGCTCGTGTTTTTTGTTGCCAAATTCGCCCTTGCCGTAATCGCCCACGTTTACGCCGGTAAGCACAATTTCGCGGATGCCACGCGAGGCGATCTGCGCGGCGTTCTCCAGAACATTCTGCATGGTGTCGCTGCGCGAAATGCCACGTGCCAGCGGAATGGTGCAATATGTACACTTGTAGTCGCATCCGTCCTGAACCTTTAAAAACGCACGCGTACGGTCGCCAATAGAATAGCTGCCGACATAAAAATCAGCCTCCGAAATCTCGCAGGAATGCACCTCGCCCATGTCGTTCTTGTTCAGGTCATTGAGGTAGTCGGTGATTTTGAATTTCTCGGTTGCGCCCAAAACCAGGTCGACACCGTCAACCGCGGCAAGTTCCTCAGGCTTGAGTTGCGCGTAGCATCCAACGGCCGCCACAAACGCCTTGTCATTCTTTTTCATCGCCTGGCGCACTACTTGTTTAAACTGCTTGTCGGCGTTGTCCGTCACCGAACAGGTGTTGATGACGTAAATATCGGCCACGTCTTCAAAATCGACACGGTCAAACCCTTCGGCAGCAAATTGGCGTGCAATCGTTGACGTTTCAGAAAAATTGAGTTTACAACCCAGCGTATAAAAAGCAACTTTTTTTCTCATGGTAATTTGGGCGCTTGCGGGCTCGGCGCTAAAAATCAGGGCAGTGCGCCTCGCCCCCACCGGGCTGTCCGCTGTATCTTTTGCACCGGCCTGACAGCCAGCGCAAAAGGATGCCGCTTCCATCCCTAGCGCGGGGCTGCAAAGGTAGAAAATAATGTTGAACGTGGAAAGGCATTTGTCCGTAGTAGTTTA
>CAZIBV010000106.1:0-6216 GCA_964537345.1 uncultured Flavobacterium sp.
CAACCCGAGTTTGTCAAAGCTGATGAGCCTATTGCCGAACCTAAAAAAGACGTCATCCCGATCGATCGCGGTGGCGACAGGGTCCAGGTAATCAAAATGACCGACGAACCGGTAGACCGCACGGTTTCGCTCAACGACCGACTCTCGCGTGGCATCACCGTTGGCCTAAACGACAGGATTGCGTTTGTCAAGCATCTGTTTAACAACAGCAATGAAGACTACAACCGCGTGCTCTCGCAACTGATTACTTTAGATACCTTAGATCAGGCGCATCAGTTTATCGATACCATGGTAAAACCCGATTACAACAACTGGGAAGGCAAGGATGAATACGTCCAGCGCTTTATCGAGGTGATCGAGAAAAAATTCAACTGAGCCTAATCAACGGGAAATCGATGAGCCAAACGGGAAAATTATACCTTGTTCCAACCCCGATCGGGAATCTGGAAGATATGACTTTCCGGGCCATCAGGATTCTTAAAGAGGCTGATTTGATTTTGGCCGAGGACACCCGCACCAGCGGCAAGCTTCTCAAGCATTTTGACATTCCGACGCCCATGCACAGCCACCACATGCACAATGAGCATAAAACGGTGGAGCACGTGGTCGATCGCATCCGCAGTGGTCAAACCGTTGCATTGATTTCAGACGCGGGAACGCCCGCCATTTCTGATCCCGGATTTTTATTGACCCGCGCCTGTGTCGAGGCCGGTCTTCCCGTAGAGTGTTTGCCGGGTGCCACGGCGTTTGTGCCGGCGCTTGTCAACTCCGGGCTTCCCAATGATCGTTTTGTCTTTGAGGGTTTTTTGCCTGAAAAAAAGGGAAGACAAACCCGATATCAGCTTTTGTCGGTGGAATCGCGAACCATGATTTTTTATGTGTCGCCACACAAACTCAATAAAACCCTTGCTGAATTTGTCACTTGGTTCGGCGCCGACCGTCCGGTAAGCGTTTCACGGGAGTTGTCAAAACTTCACGAAGAAACCATTCGCGGAACGGCGGCTGAGGTGCTCAAACACTTTGAGGCCAAACCTGCCAAAGGTGAGATTGTGGCTGTTGTGGGTGGGAAGCCGAGTGTTAAGGGCAGAAATTCTGCAGATGAGGGGGCGGAATAATTGGTAGATTGCGCCCGGGGTGGGTGCGAAGCACCGTTATCCGAAATTTCCCCAAATCGGTCCTTATTCAAACAAATTCACAAAGCTGAAACTCTTTCCGCTGAACAACCCTTTATCCGATAGTTTCAAATCGGGAATCACCAGCAACGCCATAAATGAAAGTGTCATAAACGGCGCTCTCAGGGTGCTTCCCATCGATTTTGCCAAGGCATCAACTTCCTGATAAAGGCGTCCTGCGGTTTCGGCGTCAGTGTCCGACATGATTCCCGCAACCGGAAGCGGAAGAATTTTTTCCTGTTGGTCATCTACCGCACAAACACCGCCTTTTTGACTGATGACAAGGTTCACGGCCTGGCAGATGTCTTCATCGGTTACGCCAACAGCGACAATGTTATGGCAGTCGTGCGCAACTGAGCTGGCAATTGCACCGCGTTTTAGCCCGAAATTTTTGATAAAAGCCACGGCGGGCGGGCTGTCGGCATATCGATTGACCACGCAGATTTTCAGAATGTCGTTTTCCGGATCAGAGATGGCATTGCCGTTTTCTGTTCGCGCCGATGCATGAATTTCGCCAGTAATCAACTGCCCTTCCAGCGCCTCGATGACCCTAAGCGTCCTGGAACCGCGCACCACAAAATCAGCGGGATTTTTGGGTGAAACCTGAAATTTATTGGGTTTTTCAAACGCAACAGGTTCGATGAAACTCACGCCATCGCGCGCCACCAGACGTCCATCGACATAGGTTTCAAGAATTTTGAAATTTTGCAGATTTTCTGTAACGATAAAATCGGCAGAATCGCCAACTTGCAACTGTCCGACGCGCATGTTGTAATGACTGACGGGATTGACGCAGGCGGCCTGCAGAACTTTGAATACGTCCATACCTTTGGCAACGGCCCGTGCGCAAAGTTCGTTGATGTGCCCGACCATCAAATCATCGGGATGCTTGTCGTCGGAGCAGAACATAATGTTGTTGTAATGCTGATCCAGCAGTGGGATGAGCGCTTCAAAATTTCGGGCGGCGCTGCCCTCGCGGATGATGACTTTCATGCCCAGGCTCAGTTTTTCGAGCGCCTCGTCATGGGTGAAACATTCGTGATCGGTTGAGATTCCGGCTGAGACGTATTTTGAAAGATCGTTTCCGCGAACGCCCGGGGCATGACCGTCAACGGGTTTGCCCGCATCCTGGGCGGCCTTGATCTTGAGCATGACCTGCTGGTCGCGGTTGATGGCGCCCGGATAGTTCATCATCTCGGCCAGGTAAAAGATGTCATCAAGTTGCATCAGTTGCCGGATTCCGTCAGCGTTAATCACCGCGCCGGCAGTTTCGAAGGATGTGGCCGGAACGCAGGAGGGTGCGCCAAAATGGAATTTAAACGGAACTTTTTTGCCGTTTTCAATCATAAAGTGAACGCCTGATACGCCCAGAACGTTGGCAATTTCATGCGGGTCAGATACGGTGGCCACTGTGCCGTGGATGACGGCCTTGCGCGCAAATTCCGAAGGGACCAGCATGGAACTTTCAATGTGGATGTGTGCGTCAACAAAGCCAGGCATGACGAAACGGTTAGGTGCGTGGTCAAGTTGGTTGATAGCGGTGATTTTTCCATCGGTTACATGGATTTCACCTGGGAAAATGCGGCGCCCGCGTATGTCAACGATGTGTCCGGATACAATCATAAATGCAAAAATTTAAGTGCAAGGAACGAATATTTGTCGATTCAGAAACGTAAAGTTATCAACCGCTGTCAAGGATCGAAGCCGGATTGGCTACCTTTGACCCATATACTCCATACAAACTATTATGCGCTGGAATATCAAACCTTTGCCCGACACTCAAAAGACCAAAGCTCTTGCGGAGGCTCTCAATGTCAATCAAATACTCGCAGGATTACTCGTCCAGCGCGGTATCGAAACCTTTGAACAGGCGCGCTCGTTTTTTCGTCCTTCGCTCAGCGAGCTGCACGATCCTTTCCTGATGAAGGATATGGCCAGGGCGGTTTCGCGGATTGAACGTGCGATTGAAAATCAGGAAAACATACTGGTTTTTGGCGATTACGACGTAGATGGAACTACGGCCGTATCGCTTGTGTCGTCTTATCTCAAGACTTTTTACGACAACATTGCCACCTATATCCCTGACCGATACAACGAGGGTTACGGTATTTCTTATCAGGGAATTGACTTTGCGCACGACAATGGTTTTACGCTCATCATCGCCCTTGACTGCGGAATCAAATCGATTGAACACGTCCGGTACGCGAAGGAACGCGGCATCGATTTTATCATTTGCGACCACCACCGTCCGGGCGAAGTGCTACCCGATGCAGTTGCGGTTTTAAATCCCAAGCGCGAGGATTGCAGTTATCCATACGATGAACTTTGCGGTTGTGGCGTAGGATTTAAACTCGTTCAGGCATTGGGTATGAACCGCCGTCAGACGATTGAGGATCTTAAGGAATATCTGGATTTGGTGGCGACGGCCATTGCAGCCGACATTGTTCCGATTACGGGCGAAAACCGCATCCTGGCAAAGTTTGGACTGGAAGTCATCAACGCCAGCCCAAGAGCCGGAATAAAGGCGTTGGCTTTGAAAGCCGGAAAGCAAACCCTGGATATTTCAGACGTTGTTTTTGTGCTGGCGCCCCGAATCAACGCGGCGGGCCGTATCCGTCATGGCGAGGAAGCCGTGAGGTTGCTTACCGAGTTTGATTTGGATCAGGCACTGGAAGTTGCCGACGAGATTGAAGCCTATAACGCACACCGCAAAACCCTCGACAAGGAAATTACGCAGCAGGCGCTTCAGCAAATTCTTGACAATGCCGAAGAAGACCGGTTTACGACCGTAGTTTACCGGGAAGATTGGCACAAAGGTGTCATTGGCATCGTGGCATCGCGGCTTATAGAGAACTATTACCGGCCCACATTGGTTTTTACCAAAAGCGGCGACAAATTGGCGGCTTCAGCGCGTTCGGTAAGGGATTTTGACGTGTATCAGGCGCTTGAAGCCTGTGCTGAACATTTGGAGCAATTTGGCGGGCATGCATTTGCGGCCGGAATGACGATCAGGGAGGAGTGTTTTGATGCATTTAAATCTGCTTTTGAAGAACAGGTTCGCCGTACTATCGATCCGGAAAAACTGATTCCGGAAATCACCATCGACATGGAGTTGGAATTTAATTGGATCGACCAGAAATTTGTCAATATCCTCAAACAATTTGAACCTTTTGGGCCGGGCAACATGACTCCGGTTTTTGCCGCAAAAGAATTGTTGGATACTGGTTTTGGCCGGACAATCGGTCAGGATGGAAAGCACCTCAAGTTGTTTGTCAAGCAAGGGAACCGTAAATTTCCGGCCATTGGTTTTGGATTGGCGGATAAACTGCCGCTGACTGAAAACCGTCAACCGTTTGAGGCTGCATTTTGCGTCGAAGAGTCGGAGTGGAACGGAAACCGCTATATTCAGTTGCGTCTCAAGGATATCCGCTAACCAAATTTTTTCAGGCTAAAAGTATCGCCGTCAAATTCGCCATAAGTATAATACACAATCCAGTCGCCCAGGTTGATGTATTGCGATTCTTCATTGAGTGCGATGGAAAGTGGCAGGTGCCGATGCCCAAAAACAAAGAAATCGTAATGACGGGTCTGTAATTTCCGGCGTGCGTACTGCACCAACCATTCGTTATCCTCTCCCAGAAATTTAACGTCTTCAGCTCCTGAAATCAGTTTGTTTTTTACTGACAGATGCTGTGCCAACCGAACGCCCAAATCTGGATGAAGCCAACGGAACAACCACTGCGAAAGCGGCGCCTTGAAGACTTTTTTCATTCGTTTGTAACCTTTGTCGCCGGGACCGAGTCCGTCGCCATGCCCAATCAGGAAACTTTTGCCGTTTAGCGTAAATTCCTGTGGCTTATGAAAGACCGGAATGTTAAGTTCCTGTTCAAAATAATCCTTCATCCACATGTCGTGGTTGCCCGTGAAAAAGTAAATCGGGATTCCGGCGTCGGAGATTTCGGCTAATTTCCCCAAGACTCGCACAAACCCTTTGGGAACAACTGTTTTGTATTCAAACCAAAAGTCAAAAAGGTCCCCTAAAACAAAAATGGCGGCTGCCTGGCCTTTTACTTCGTCGAGCCAAGCTACAAATTTAGCCTCCCGCACACGGCTTTCGATGGCGGTGGGTGCTCCCAAGTGGTGGTCGGATGCAAAAAAAATCTTTTTGTCCGGGCTGATGGTGATTGAATGCGGCATCGGGTCAAAGATAGAAAATAGACGCCAGTTCAGAAGTTTGAAAAGGCTACTTTGTTTTAAATAAAATAATGTATAATTCTTTCAAAAAAAAGGTTAAATTTGAAACCTCTCATCAAAAACACAACTATTTATCAACCAATTTTTAAGTCTATGAAAAGAATTACTTTGCTTCTTTTTCTGATTCTTTCCAGTTTTGCCGGTTTTGCTCAGCTAACCGAGAACTTTGAAGGATCGACTTCGCCTGATTTGGCCAGCGATACCTGGCAACTGGGATCAGGCACTTGGGGCGTATTCGACAATGGCGTAGGTACCGGCCAGAGCTGGACCTTTAACGATACGCCGCCCGCCCCGCCTGCTCCGCCTTTGGTCTTTGAAGGTTCGCGGGCCGCATTTATGAACCGCGAAAACATCGGCGCCGGTAATACGTCGCAGGACTTTTTGGCCACACCGTTGACGCTTGTTCCGGCAAACGGGCAGCTTAAGTTCTGGACACGTACCACGCTGAACACCAACAATGGTACACTGTACAAAATTATGGTGGCGCCGGCATCGGCAACCCAGAACGATCCGGGAGCTTATGCCCTGATCCAGTTATGGAATGAGGATGATTTGATGGAGGGCAACGCATTTAACGAATACATCGAGAAGACAGTTGACCTTTCAGCCTTTGCGGGTACACAGGTTTACATTGCCTTTGTGATGGAATTCACCCAGCCAACCGCTACAATCGGTGGTGACCGCTGGCTGGTTGACCTTGTCCGCGTTGTCGAAAAATGTCTCGACCCAACTGATCTTGCTGCCGGAAGCGTTTCGCAAACATCGGCCACGCTTACCTGGAATAACCCGG
>CAZIBV010000107.1:0-6171 GCA_964537345.1 uncultured Flavobacterium sp.
TGCATGATCACCAATTTCCACACGCCAAAATCAACGCTGCTCATGATGGTTTCGGCCTTTGCCGGCCACGATCTGCTCAAAAAAGCGTACGACGAGGCCATCAAGGAAAAGTACCGCTTTTACTCGTACGGCGACGCCATGCTAATCATTTAAGACAAAAAATCTGGGGCTTCGGCCTCATTTTTTTTAAGGAGCAATTTCCCGCTGTCCGCTATATCTTTTACGGCTCCGCTCCGCTGCGCCGTAAAAGGTCGGGGATAGGCATTTTCCGAACAAGTTTTGCCGCATACATTGGCGGTAATCACTCGGTCTTTGTAACTTTACCCGCCATCAAAAGCTATAACAATGGAGTTTAAAAATACCCGCGAGTTTGCTCAATTCCTCGACAGTCAGGACAACTTGCGCGACTATCGCAAGGAGTTTATCTTCCCGCAAATCAATGGCCGCGAAGTCATTTATTTTACAGGAAATTCCCTTGGGTTACAACCCAGGCGCGCCAAAAAGTACGTCGATGAGGTCATGGACGACTGGGCCAAGTTGGCCGTCGAAGGACATTTTTACGCCCAAAAACCCTGGTGGGACTACCACGAGCGCTTTGCCAATCCGCTGAGCAAAATAGTGGGTGCGCTTCCAAGTGAGGTGGGCGTCATGAACACGCTCACCGTCAACCTTCACCTGCTGATGGTATCGTTTTACCGTCCAACCGACCGTCGCTACAAAATCATCTGCGAGGAAAAAGCCTTTCCCAGCGATCAATACATGATTCAAAGCCAGGTGAAGTTTCACGGCTACAACCCGTCTGACGCCATTGTCGAAATCAAACGACGCGACGGCGAACACAACATCCGCCTGGAGGACGTGCTTTCAACCATTTCGCAGGTGGGCGACGAGTTGGCTTTGGTGCTTATCGGAGGTGTTAATTACTACACCGGTCAGGTCTTTGACATGGCGACCATCACCAAGGCCGCACATGATGCCGGCGCTTATGTTGGTTGGGATTTGGCGCATGCGGCGGGCAACGTCAAGCTCCAACTCCACGACTGGGACGTCGATTTTGCCGCCTGGTGCAGTTACAAATACATGAATTCCGGACCGGGCAACGCCTCGGGTTACTTTGTGCATCAAATGCACCATACGGATACAAGCCTTCCGCGTTTTGCAGGATGGTGGGGACACAACAAAGAGCGCCGCTTTTTAATGGAACCCGAGTTTGATCCGATTTGCGGAGCCAACGGCTGGCAGGTGTCGAACCTCCCGATTTTGTCGCTGGCGCCTTACCTGGCATCGCTGGAGATCTTTGACGAAGTTGGGATGGACGCCCTGATCGAAAAGCGCGACCGCATCACCTCATACCTGGAATTCGTCCTGCGCGAAATTGACCGCGAAGTTCCCAGCGAGTTCGAAATCATCACGCCGTCAAACCCGGCCGAACGCGCCTGTCAGCTGTCGGTGTTTTTACACGGAGAAGGCCGCAGCCTTTTTGATTATCTGATGCAAAGCGGCGTCATCACTGATTGGCGCGAACCCAATGTCATCCGCCTGGCGCCCGTTCCGCTTTACACCTCGTTTGAGGATATGTATGAATTTGGCCAAATCCTCAAAAACGGGATCCTGAATAAATAAATCACATTTGTCTTATGACCAAACAAGAAAAAATAGCCTCTTTTGATCCTTCGCAGCCGGGACTTGCCACCCAAAGCATTTACGGCCTTCCCTTTACCGCCGACGAAAGCGAAATCGTCATTATTCCGGTTCCGTGGGAGGTTACCGTGAGTTATGGCGCCGGTGCATCGCAGGGTCCTGCAGCCATCTTGGACGCCTCTTTTCAAGTTGATCTTCATCATCAGGAATTCCCGGAACTCTGGAAGCTTGGCATCCACCTCGACCTGAGCGACCATACTGAAAAGTGGGATCGCGACAGCAAAAAATACAAGGAATTGGCCCAGATCATCATTGAGGCGCTGGAAAATGGAGAAGATGTTTCGACTATGCCGGCGCTGTCAGCCAACCTTGAAAAAATAAACGAAATATGCGCTCAGATGAACCGCGATTTGCGCGACCGTGTGCTGTACTGGATGGACCGCGGCAAAAAGGTAGCACTGCTGGGCGGCGACCATTCAACCCCGCTGGGTTATTATGAAGCCATCGCCTCACGCCACGATTCGTTTGGAATTCTGCATCTGGACGCGCACATGGATTTGCGTATTGCTTACGAAGGTTTTACCTATTCGCATGCGTCCATAATGTACAACGCCCTTCAGTTGCCGCAGGTTAAAAAGATTGTACAGGTAGGCATCCGCGACTTTTGTCAGCAGGAAGTCGACGTTGTAAAATCGCACCCGGTAAAAGTCTATACCGACGCTGATTTGAAAGCCGCCGGATTTGAGGGAATGACCTGGAAAGATCAGTGCGATGCCATTTTGGAACAACTCCCGCAGGACGTGGTGGTCAGCGTCGACATTGATGCGCTTTTGGCCTGGTATTGTCCCAATACCGGAACGCCGGTTCCAGGTGGTCTTTCATTTGAACAGGCTACCTATTTGTTGAGTCGCCTGGCCCAAAGCGGGAAAAACATCCTGGGCTTTGATTTGGTCGAGGTTGCACCCGGAGAAGATGATTGGGATGGGAATGTTGGTGCCCGCATGTTGTTTCACCTTTGCGGGATGCTGGCCAGCAACAATGGGCTTGAAACCGGGCAGAAAATCAGGTTTTAAGCTTCATAATCGTTACTTTTGTACCCTAACCCTCAGTTAATGCAAACTCCTCAAAAAATAGCGGTGGTGGGCTCCGGCCTTGTGGGCACGCTGCTTGCCATTTACCTTACCAAAAAAGGGCATGAAGTCCATGTTTTTGATCGCAGTCCGGACATCCGCACCGTTGAGTTTTCGGGCCGTTCCATCAACCTGGTGATGTCAGATCGCGGATGGCGTGCGCTGAGGAATGTAGGGTTGGACGATGAAATCCGAAGCATTGGAATTCCGGTTGACAAGCGCGCCATTCACCTTAAGGACGGCAAACTAAACTATCAGTTTTACGGCAAGGAAGGCGAGGCGATTTTCTCGTTGTCACGGGGCGTTTTAAACAGAAAAATGATCGATCTGGCCGAGGCTGCCGGCGTGAAATTCTTCTTTGAACAAAAAGTCTGGGACGTCTCCTTGGCCGATGCCACTTTGCATATTGGCGAGTCAGAGCGCAGTGAATGGACCGACATTCAATATGACAAGGTTTTTGGAGCCGATGGCGCATTTTCCAGAATCCGCCATCGGATGCAGCGCCAGAGCATGTTTGATTATTCGCAGGAGTTCATGAAAATTGGCTACAAAGAACTTCACATTCCTGCCAATCCTGACGGCACGCACAAAATTGACAAGAATTCGCTTCATATCTGGCCGCGTGGCGAGTTTATGCTGATGGCGCTTGCCAACCTCGACGGCAGTTTTACCTGCACGCTTTTTATGCCGTTTGAAGGTGAGAATTCTTTTGAGCAGCTCGACACCAAGGAAAAGTTGGTGGCATTTTTTGCCGAGCACTTTCCCGATACCGAAGTGGTAATTCCGGACCTGGTGGAAGACTTCTTTAAAAATCCTACGAGCTACCTGGTGATGATGAAATGCTATCCCTGGACTTACAAAGACAAAGTGGCGCTTATCGGGGATTCGGCGCACGCCATCGTACCCTTTTACGGACACGGGATGAATGCAGGTTTTGAAGACATTACCGTTTTGAGTGAAATGATCGATCAGTACGGTGACGACTGGGAACGCATCTTTCAGGAGTATCAAGTTTCACGCAAGCCAAATGCTGATGCCATCGCCGAACTTTCACGCCGGAATTTTGAGGAAATGAGCGCGAAGACCGCCGACGAAAAATTCCTGCTGCAAAAGAAAATCGAAAAATGGTTCTCAGAAAAGCATCCTGAAAAATGGATGCCTTTGTACAGTCGAGTCACTTTTAGCGAGCGTCCTTACAGTGAAGCGCTGGCCATCGGAGACCGCCAAAAGGAAATTATGGACAAGGTAATGTCCACGCCCGGTATCGAAACACTTTGGGACAGTGTGCAGATTGAAAACCAAATTCTCGATTTGCTCGAACGACCGCTTTAATCTATGCGTCGGCTCACCGGCTTGATGAGAACGCGCAGGGTGCTGTCGTTGTTAAAGTAGCTGTACGCCCAGTTGATAAACACGAGCAATTTCTTTTTGACACCAAGAATCAGCATCAGGTGTACAAACATCCAGGTAAACCACGCCAATCTTCCTTGAAAACTAAAACTCGGCAGGTCAACCACGGCCTTGCGTTTTCCAATGGTGGCCATCGATCCCTTATTGTGATATTCGTATTCTTTGGGCTGTAGTCCTTTTGACAAAAGTTTCAGATTTTTGGCCAGAACCCGGGCTTGTTCGATGGCTACACTGGCTACCTGCGGGTGTCCGGTTGGATGTTTTGGGGTCTCCATGTAAGCAATATCACCTATGGCGTAAACATCAGTCATTTGTTTAACCTGGTTTAACCTATTGACGACAATCCGGTTTCCGCGCGTGATGGCTTCGGCCGGAATTCCCTCAATCGAATTTCCGATAATTCCAGCCGCCCAGATGAGGTTTTTGGCCTGGATGGTACTGCCGTCCTGCAAGGTCACGGTTTGTCCGTCGTAATTCTTGACAATTGTATTGGTTCGGACGATAACACCCATTTTTTCCAGATATTCACGCGAAACCTTTCGCGACACCTCGCTCATCGCATTCAATACATTTGGCGAGCCTTCCAGCAGGTAAATGGTGAGTTTGGAAAAGTCCTTGTCGGGATAATCCTTGGGCAAAACGTTGGATTTCATTTCGATCAGCGCGCCGGCCAGTTCAACGCCGGTTGGTCCACCGCCTACGATGACAAAATTCAAAAGCGACTGAAGGTCTTCTGGTTTGGTGATTACGGCGTCCTCAAAAGTCTGGAGGATACGGTTTCGCAGTTGAATCGCTTCCGGAACTGATTTCATCGGGAAGGCCGATCGTTCCAAAACCTCATTTCCAAAGTAGTTTGTAGTGCATCCCTGAGCCAAAACAAGGTAATCATAACTGATGTTTCCAATGTCGGTCTTGAGACATTTTTTTTCAGCATCGATGGCTTTGACATCAGCAATCCGGATGCGGACATTTTTTGAATGTTGAAAGACTTTTCTAAGCGGAAAAGAAATGCTGGCCGGTTCAAGGCGGGCGGTGGCCACCTGATACATCAGCGGTTGAAACTGGTGGTAATTGTTTCGGTCAAGTAAAATAACGTCAAAATCAGAATTTTTTAAATCCTGTGCCAGTCTAAGGCCACCAAATCCGGCACCTACAATGACAATGCGTTTTCTGGAACTCATAATTCAGGTTTGAGTCATAAAGTTATCCAATAAAGCGCAAAGCCATAGTGGCGTTAACAATTAACGGTTTAACAATTAACAATTGGCGCGGTGATGAATTGATAATGCCGTAATGGGATTGCATCAGGTATCCAAGGAATTCGGATTTTAACCTTAACATTTTCGGCAGAAATTCTGCAATACAACCAATAAGTATTTTGTGTAAGTTGCCACTATGGGAAGGGGGCAATGGGATTCATTCCCGCAAAAAATATCCCGAACGGCATTACGGTTTTTCTGCCGAAATTGTTAAAAATTTCAAAGGTAAAATAACCCCGATACTTCTCGGTTACAGGCGGTGTTGGAATCTGACTAGTAATGACGAGTCGCGACTTCGAACCTTCAAAGACTTTGTAACCTCCCTACTTCCCTTTCAATAGCTTGCTCAACACGCCAAACGCGCCGCGGATAAAAGTGGCGCTGGTCAATACTTTTACCACTGATTTGGTGGTCTGGCTCATGGGTTCCGAAGATTTTCTGGATTCAGCTTTGGTTGCTTCAGTTTGCTGCCTTTGGATAGTGGCTTGTTGTTCGGCCGACTCAATCTTGCGCGTCAGGATTTCGTATGCACTTTCCCGGTCGATGAGTTCGCTGTACTTTCTGACGAGTTTTGATGATGCGTTAATCTGGTCAATTTCGCCCTGAGTCAACACGTCCATACGGCTCATCGGCGACCGCAGCATCGTAGCGGCCAGTGGTGTCGGGATGCCTTTTTCGTCAAGTGCCGTGACAAGCGCCTCGCCAATACCAAGACTGGTGATGAGTTCATC
>CAZIBV010000108.1:0-5594 GCA_964537345.1 uncultured Flavobacterium sp.
ATTGACGCGGTCATCATCGCCGATCCAAAATCTGATCTGTACAACCCTAATATCATCCGCTCAAGCGTGGGCGCCCTTTTTACCACCCAAACCGCAACCGGCACCACGGCTGAAATCCTAGCGTTTCTAAAAACGCGAAACATTGCGTTGTTCTCAGCCTGTCTGCAGGATTCACAGCCTTACACCGCCCAGGATTTTAAGCAGGCCTGCGCCATTGCAGTCGGGACCGAAGCTACCGGGCTTACAACTCCGTGGCGACAGGCTGCCAAACAAAACATCCTGATCCCGATGCGCGGCGAAATTGACTCGATGAATGTGTCGGTGGCGGCCGCCGTCCTGCTGTTTGAAGCTGTCCGACAACGAAATACCTAAACAAAACACCATGAAATCACTGTTTTTCCTTTTGCTGACCACAGCGTTTTGCCATTCGCAGATTTCAGAGGCCGAACTCGACGATGTCGTGGCCCGCACCATGAAAACATTTAACGTGCCGGGCATTGCAGTGGGCATTGTCAAAGACGGCCAGATTGTTCTTGCCAAGGGTTATGGCGTCACCAACATCAATACCGGACAAAAAACCGACGCCAATACGCTTTTTGGAATAGCGTCAAACAGCAAGGCATTTACCGCGGCTGCACTGGCGCAACTCGTCGATCAGGGCAGAATCAACTGGGATGACAAAGTGCGGCAACACCTGCCAGAATTTGCCATGTACAACGACTATGTTTCGGCCGAATTTACCATTCGCGATCTTTTGTGTCACCGCAGCGGGCTTGGGCTGGGCGCCGGCGATTTGATGATCTGGCCCGACGGACACAACTTTACACCGGCCGATGTCGTGGCCAATATCCGCCGTTTGAAACCTGTGTCCGGATTCAGGGCCAAATACGATTATGACAACCTGCTTTACGTAATTGCCGGCGAAGTCGTGGCTCGCGTTACGGGAGTTTCCTGGGCGGACTATGTCGAACAGAATCTGATGAAGCCCGTGGGCATGACCCGCAGCGTAGCCTCTTGGAAACGGATAAAGGATTCCTCCAACACCGTGGTTCCGCACGTGCCGACCATGGGAAAACTCAAAGTCATTCCGCGGTACACCAACCCGATTATGGACGCGGCAGCCGGTTTGTACGCCAGTGTCAACGATTTGTCAAAATGGGTGATGGCCCAGCTCAACCAGGGGAAATATCCCGGCGGCGAGCTCTTTTCACAAAAGCAACACGCTGAAATGTGGACGCCGCAAACCGTGATGCCGCTGCGTTCGACGGCGCCTTACCGCACCAACTTTCGCACGTACGGACTGGGCTGGCAACTCAACGACATCAATAGTTACCTGCAGGTTTCACATACGGGCGGTCTGGAAGGCATCGTCACTCAGGTGATCATGATTCCCGAAATCAAGCTGGGCATCATTGTACTCACCAACCAGCAGTCGGGCGCAGCGTTCAATGCCATCTCCAATACGATCAAAGACCGGTATCTCGGGCTGAAAAATCCTGACCACGTGCTGGCCCTGAGCGCCGACCGAAAGTCAAAAGAAGACGACGCAGGGAAAATTGTGGCCGAGGTATGGCAAACCGTCGACAAAAATCTTAAACAAGGGAAGAAACCGGGACGCGCCATGGTGGGAACGTTTGCCGACAATTGGTTTGGCGAGGTGGAGATTTTTGACCAAAAAGGCAAATTCCGATTCCAATCTAAGCGTTCACCAGCCTTGAAAGGCGAGTTGTTTTTGTACGATACCAACCATTTTGTGGTGAAATGGGACAACAGAAGCTTTGATGCCGATGCGCATCTGTACGCCAGTTTTTCAGCCGATGGAAAGCTCGAAGGTTTCACGATGAAAGCGATCTCACCGCTGACTGACTTCAGTTACGACTTCCACGACCTTGATTTTAAGCGTGTTCGATAGCGTTTGGGCAATTAAGCATCGGCCAGCCGGAAACATAAAACTGGCCGCGCCTTTTCAAGGAACAACAGACTAAACTTTGTTTGTTGTCAATTGAACCATCAATTGTCAACTATCAATTGTCAATTGTCAATTCTCTACGTATATTTAGTCCATCATGGAACTGACTGACGAATTCATCGAAAAAGAGAATAAGGCCATTGCGCAGGAGTACAAGGAACTGTTGCGTATCAGCTATCAAACCCTTACCGACGACGACAAAAAGCTCATCCGGAAGGCGTTTGACCTGGCCGTTGACGCCCATAAGGACATGCGCCGCAAATCGGGTGAAGCCTACATTTTTCACCCCATTGCCGTGGCCAAGATTGTCGCCTCGCAAATCGGGCTTGGAGCCACGGCCATTGCGGCTGCGCTGATGCACGACGTTGTGGAAGACACCCATTACACGGTGGAGGACATCGAGCGGGAATTTAACCCAAAGGTGGCGCAGATCGTGGAAGGCCTGACCAAGATTGCGCAGGTTAAAAAGGATATGAACATCTCGATGCAGGCCGAGAATTTCAGGAAGATGTTACTCACCCTGAACGACGACGTGCGCGTGATCCTGATTAAAATTGCCGACCGTTTGCACAACATGCAGACCATGGAGTCGATGCCGGAACACAAGCAGGTAAAGATTGCATCGGAGACGCTGTACATCTACGCTCCGCTGGCGCACCGACTGGGTTTGTACAACATCAAGACGGAATTGGAAGACCTTGGACTAAAATACACTGAACCGGACGTTTATCGCGACATCGTTGGTAAAATCAAGGAAACCAAGGAGCAACAGGACGCCTACATCAAGGAAGTGTCGGATGTGCTTAAAAAGTCGCTGGACGAGGAAGGCATTGAATACACCATCAAGGGCCGTCCAAAATCGATCTATTCCATCCGCCGGAAAATGCGCGTGCAAAACGTGAGCTTCGACGAGGTTTACGACAAATTTGCGCTGCGGATTGTGTACAAATCGCGTCCGCACGATGAGAAATTTATCGCCTGGAAAATCTATTCCATCGTTACCGATCATTACCGACCAAGCCCAAGCAGGTTGCGCGACTGGATTTCATCGCCCAAATCAACCGGATATGAAGCGTTGCACATTACCGTCATGGGGCCCAAGGGACGTTGGGTAGAAATTCAGGTAAGGAGCGAACGCATGGACGAAATTGCCGAGAAAGGTTACGCCGCCCACTACAAATACAAACAAGGCGCGACTGAAGAAAGCGGACTGGACGTTTGGCTTAACCTGCTGCGGGAAGCGCTGGAGAGTTCAGAGGTGAACGCTGTTGATTTTGTACAGGATTTCAAGATGAACCTGTACGCCAAGGAAATCTTTGTCTTTACACCCAAAGGCGACATCAAATCGCTGCCAAAAGGCGCGACCTCGCTGGATTTTGCCTTTGCGATCCACTCCGAGATTGGCATCCGTACGCTAGGAACCAAGGTAAATGGCAAGTTGGTTCAGCTGAACCACGAACTCAAGAGCGGCGACCAGGTGGAAATCATCACATCGCCCAACCAAAAACCATCGATGAGCTGGCTGGATTATGTAACGACGTCGCGGGCAAAGAACAAGATCCGGAGCGTTCTCAATGAAGACACCAAGAAAATCGCCGAAACCGGAAAGGAAATCCTGACGCGCAAACTGCGACACCTCAAGGTGAACATGAGCGAATCGGTGGTAAACGAGATGGTCAACTACTTTAAATTGCGAACCAGTCTCGACCTTTATTACCGCGCGGGCATCGGCGCCATCGAGAACCAGCAGCTCAAGGATTTTGTCGCCCAACGCAGCAATACCTTTATCAACTTCTTTAAGAAAACCATCAAGCGTCCGCACCAAACGGCCGATCAGGATATCAACAAGCAACAGCTCTCGGCCAATTACGACATGTTGGTTTTTGGTCCCGAGCAGGATAAACTGGATTATACATTGTCGCCGTGCTGCAGTCCAATTCCGGGTGACGACGTTTTTGGCTTTGTCACCGTAAACGAGGGGATCAAGGTGCACAAACGCGATTGCCCGAATGCCATCAGCTTGCAGTCAAATTACGCGTACCGCATCATTCAGGCCAAGTGGATTGATTCGTCGCAGCAGGAATTCAAGGCTGTGCTCAAAATCACGGGAATGGATACACTTGGTTTGACCAACAAGCTTACCAAGGTGATTTCCAACAACATGCACGTAAACATCCAAAGCATTTCCCTTAGCGGCGAAGCCGGTGTCTTTAACGGGCAGGTGGCAGTCATCGTACCCAACAATACCATTTTAAAGAAGCTGATCGACAACATTAAAAAGATTGACGGTGTTGATAAAGTAACCCGCGTATACAAAAACTGACGCCAGGCATGAACAAACTTCTTGAATTTTTTAATCTTTCAAACGGAGAGGATGACAAGGCGACCGTACTCGAAAACGTAACCGCCAACATCTCCTTTCGCGGTGCCAACCTTTGGATTTTGGCGTGTGCGATTGTCGTCGCGTCGATTGGACTCAATGTCAACTCGACGGCAGTCATCATTGGAGCGATGTTGATTTCGCCGCTGATGGGCCCGATTATGGGTGCCGGATTTGCGCTGGGAACCTACAATTTTGAACTGCTTAAAAAATCGCTCAAGAACTTGGCCAATGCAACGCTGGTGAGTTTGATTGTATCGACGTTGTACTTTTTCCTGAGTCCATTTAAGGAAACCCAATCAGAACTTTTGGCGCGTACCTCCCCCAACATTTACGACGTGCTGATCGCTTTTTTTGGCGGATTGGTGGGCGTGATTGCCATCACCCGAAAGGAAAAAGGCAATCCTATTCCCGGTGTAGCCATTGCCACGGCGTTGATGCCTCCGCTTTGTACGGCGGGTTACGGACTGGCCATTGGTAACCTTAAGTTTTTTGCCGGTGCGATGTATTTGTACACCATCAACTGCGTGTTTATCTGCGTTGCTACTTTTGCCATCGTAAAACTTTTGGAATATCCCCGACTGGTCAGGAAAGACAAACGTCGCGAGCGGCAGATTACCTATGTGGTCACGTTCCTTATTTTTGCGATGCTGGTGCCCAGCGTATATTTTGCCTACAGGCTTTTTGAGGAGCGCAAGTTTGAGCAGCGGATCGAGCGTTTCCTATCGAGTGAATTTACCAACAAAGGCCAAACCATCGTCTACAAAAAAACGCGTTTTACCGGTGAGCAGGGCGTGCTCGAACTGGCTTTGCTTTCCAAGCGATTCTCGCGTGAAGAGATTGCCCAAATCAATGAAAAGTTGCCGCTGTACAACCTTCAAGGCACCAAGTTGCTGATCCGTCAGGACACCACCGACATCAAGCAGGCGATTTTGTCGCAACTAAAGAATGAACGCCAAATGCTCAATGAAAAGGACTTGCTGATTGCGCGGCTTCAAAAGCAAATCGCAGGAAGCCAATATCCAAACAGCGAACTTTTGGCCGAAGCAAAAATCCTTTTTCCAGGACTTACCGATCTTTCCATCTCTGACCATAAGATTAACACGGCCGGACAGGAAACTAATGCAACGGTTGGTATCTACGCCAGTAAAACTTCGTTGTCAAGAGACGACAATGCGAAACTCCGGCAATGGCTCGCAACCCGCCTTAAAAAGCAGCAGGTTTTGGTTTTTGAACGTCCGTAAG
>CAZIBV010000109.1:0-5483 GCA_964537345.1 uncultured Flavobacterium sp.
ATTATTGGCGTCGACGTTCAGGACGATCTCAAGGACCGCGAAGGCCTGCGTGATGCTACCAGAATTTTAGTTCAGATTTCAAACCTGACCATGATTGAGCGGATGAAGGGAAAGATTGCCGAGACCGACGTCTACATCAAACCTGACATCAAGGATTTTGGCGTAATTTCATTTGACGAGGGCCAGCGCATCATTGCCAACGGAGAGGCTGCCGCCAGAAAGCAGTGGGACAAATTGGTCGAGTTGGGCGCAAGAAGCGGCGGGCATATGCAAAAACTACGGGAAACCAAAGGAGACAGTCTGACCATCGACAACATTTCGACGCCGCGACTCGAGAATTATACCCGGGCGTATATCTTGGGGAAACTCAGATTCAAACCCGGTCAGCGGATTGGGTATGACGATTTAAAAACCGGAATCAACAATTTATCGGGTACCCAAAATTTTAGCGCCATCGCCTATACGCTCGAACCCGGAAGCCGCGGCGGCGATGAATTGCGCCTGACATTAAAGGAAGACGAGGTGAGCACCCACGCCAAGTTCGGATTCCATTACGACGGACTTTTCAAGACTGGCGTTTTGGCCAATCTTACCCACAAAAATCTGCTTTTCAAGAACGATGTGGTTTCATTTGACTTGATTTTGGGCGATAATATCCGCTACTATTTTGACTACTACATTGACAACGGATTCTATTTTAGCTTTGGATTGAAATCGCGGTTTACCGGTTTTTCGCGAAATGTCGGGATCGACTTCAACAAAGGCAATTCACTCAGGGAACTTGGACTCAACACGCTTAATATCAGTTATAATGACGTGACAAACCAAGCCTATCTGCAAACGCTTTTTATTCAAAAATTCCTTTTGGGTGCCGGCGTGGAGCACAAGTATCTGCACATTGAATCCAAAACCATCGAATCAGACAATCCTGTTTTTGACCGCAGCCATTATTTGAGTCTGTTTGGATATCTCAAGTACGATTCATTTGACAAAAAGTATTTTCCCAAAAAAGGCTGGTATGTTCAGGGCGATGCGCAATGGTTTTTAAAGTCGACGGATTGCGCCGGCAATTTTGAGCGTTTCTCGGTTTTAAAAGGCGATGCGGGAATTGCGTACACATTTGCCCAAAAATGGACAGTTGTTGCCCAGACTGAAGCAGGTTTTACCCTTGGCGAACGCAGTGTACCGGTGTTTGATTTTATCCTGGGCGGATACGGATTCAATCCATTTGTCAATGTGCGGCCATTTTACGGCTATGACTTTTTGAGTCTTTCAAGCAACAGTTACATCAAATCGACCCTGACGCTGGACTGGGAATTTTTCCGCCGGAATCACGTCAATCTTGCAGCCAATATGGCAAGCATTGAAGACAATCTTTTTGAGCGGGCCAATTGGCCTTCAGCGGATAAACTTTTTGGCTTTGCTGCGGGATATGGTATGGAAACCATTTTGGGCCCGGCCGAGATTAAATATTCGTGGTCGCCCGATACCCGCAAGGGATATCTGTGGTTCTCGATAGGATTCTGGTTTTAACCGGCCAGTTTTTTTTAAAAAACAATATATTTGGGCTTTCTAACCAACTAAAAAACCATCAATGTCTATTTGGAAAACCAAACCGCTTGGGCAACTTCTGGCCGAGGCTTCAGAATCTGAAAAAGGACTTAAACGGACATTATCATCAAAAGCGCTTGTGGCCCTGGGAATTGGGGCGATTATCGGGGCCGGATTGTTTTCCCTTACAGGGATTGCTGCCGCCGACCACGCCGGACCGGCCGTAACGCTATCATTTGTTCTGGCCGCAGTAGGATGTGCATTTGCCGGATTGTGCTACGCTGAGTTTGCTTCTATGATTCCCGTGGCGGGTAGCGCCTATACCTATTCTTACGCCACAATGGGCGAGTTTGTCGCTTGGATTATTGGTTGGGATTTGGTTTTGGAATATGCCCTCGGAGCCGCTACGGTTGGCGTGAGTTGGGGATCATACCTCAACAAGCTCCTCATGCAGTTCGGCGTGGCCATTCCGCCGGAATTTTCAAGCGCGCCAAGCGAAGGCGGAATTATCAACTTGCCGGCGATTTTTATCGTCAGTTTGCTTTCACTCCTGCTCATTCGGGGAACCAAGGAATCAGCTTTTGTGAACAATATCCTTGTAGTCATGAAATTGATTGTCGTAATCATTTTTATCGTGCTGGGATGGCAATACATTAATCCGGATTTCCACGTACCGTTTATCCCTGAGTTCGTTCCTGCCCACGTCGATCCTGTAACCGGTGAAAAGGTTCCGGAGTTTGGCGGTATTTCCGGTATTGCGGCCGGTGCAGGCCTGGTGTTTTTTGCATTCATCGGTTTTGACGCCGTTTCGACCGCAGCGCAGGAAGCCAAGAATCCTCAAAAAGGCATGCCGATCGGAATTTTGGGGTCGCTTTTGATTTGTACGATTTTGTACGTTTTGTTCTCGTTTGTCATGACAGGTCTTGTTCCTTATACACAATTCAAGGGAGATGCTTCACCTGCAGCCACAGCCTTTGCAGTTACAGGTTATGATTTCCTTCAAACAGGTTTGATCGTGGCCATTTTGGCAGGTTATACATCCGTAATTCTTGTGATGCTGATGGGACAAAGCCGCGTGTTTTATTCTATGAGTAAGGACGGACTTCTTCCCAGATTCTTTGGAGACATTCACGAAAAATTCAGGACGCCATGGAAAACAAACCTGTTCTTCATGGTTTTTGTAAGCATTTTTGCCGGTTTCGTTCCGATAAAGGATTTGGGACACATGGTCAGCATCGGGACGCTGTTTGCCTTTTCACTGGTCTGTTTTGGAATTCTGGTGATGCGTAAAACCATGCCGGATGCGCCGCGATCGTTTAAAGTGCCTTTGGTTCCATTGGTTCCAATTGCCGGAATTGTGGTTTGCTTCTATCTGATGTATTCGCTGCCCGCCGAGAGCTGGGGACGACTTATAATCTGGATGGCCATGGGCGTGTCGATTTACTTCATCTACGGCAAAAAACACAGCCGATTGAACAATCCAAAATAATATAAAGGGCATCGGTGTTTCCGGTGCCTTTATTTTTTGGCACATCTTAAAATAAAATTTTCCGATATTTGTGTATGGAAACTTTTTGGCCCGGATTGCGAGCATACCTCCATTACCTCATGAAGCGTAATCCGGAATGATTGTGCCTTTTAAATTGTCAGATTTGTATCACCTCAATTTAAAAAGCTATGCCTATATATCACAAATTAGGGGAGTTTCCCCAAAAGCGACACGTACAGTTTGAAAAGCCCAACGGAGGAATCTATTACGAGCAACTCTTTGGGACCGAGGGCTTTCACGGTCATTCCTCGCTGCTGTATCAGGTTCATCGCCCGACGCAGGTCAAGGAAATCCTGCGGTCGTATTCAGTTGAACCTAAAATTGCCATCAACAAAAACATCAAATCCCTGCTTCTTAAAGGATTTGAACTTGCGCCCAAGGCTGACTTTCTGGAGAGCCGAACGCCCATGCTGGTCAACGGTGACTGTACAATCGGGCTCGCCGCGCCACAGGAATCGCTCAGGAGTTATTTTTATAAGAATGCCGATGCCGACGAGATGATTTTCGTCCACAAAGGGAGCGGAACACTTCGCACTTTTATGGGCAACATCAAATTTGAATACGGCGATTATTTAATCATTCCACGCGGGATGATTTATCAGATTGATTTTGACACAGCCGACAACCGATTGTTCTACGTGGAGTCATTTGCGCCATATTACACGCCAAAACGCTACAAGAATTCATCTGGACAACTATTGGAGCATTCGCCGTTTTGCGAGCGCGATTTTAAGTTGCCAACGGAATTGGAAACCTATGATGAGAAAGGTGATTTTGTCATCAAGATCAAAAAGGAAGGCATGATCCACGAGCTGGTTTACGCTACGCATCCTTTTGACGTTGTGGGCTGGGACGGATACAATTTCCCGTACGGTTTTAGCATCCACAATTTTGAACCTATAACCGGAAGGGTTCACCAACCGCCTCCGGTTCACCAAACTTTTGAGACTTCTACGTTTGTAGTCTGCTCGTTTTGTCCGCGACTTTATGATTATCACCCATTGGCCATTCCGGCACCGTACAACCACAGCAACATCGACAGTGATGAAGTTTTGTACTACGTTGACGGTGATTTTATGAGCCGCAACAACATCGAACAAGGTCACATCACACTTCACCCCAAAGGAATCCCTCACGGACCGGCACCCGGCGCCACCGAACGCAGCATCGGGCAAACTGAAACTGCCGAACTTGCCGTTATGGTCGACACCTTCCGCCCACTTATGGTGACGGAAGACGCCATGAAACTTGACGATGGGCAGTATTATAAATCGTGGGTGGAATAATCAACACTAATTTTAGGTATCATGAAAGATTTAAAATCCGTTGAATACGGACTCGAAAAAATATTTGAAGGTGCGCAGGATTTTCTTCCGCTGCTAGGCACTGATTATGTCGAACTATACGTGGGCAACGCCAAGCAGGCCGCTCACTTTTACAAAACCGCCTTTGGTTTTCAGTCGCTGGCCTATGCCGGGCTTGAAACCGGAGTGCGTGACAAGGCGTCGTATGTCCTTAAACAAGACAAGATCCGGCTGGTGCTCACCACGCCACTCAACGGCGATTCCATCCTAAACGACCACCTGCGCAAACACGGTGACGGCGTTAAAGTGGCAGCACTTTGGGTTGAAGATGCCCGCAGCGCTTTTGAAGAAACTACCAAGCGAGGTGCACGCCCGTTTATGGAGCCTACCGTCGAGAGCGATGAACACGGCGAGGTAGTCAGGTCAGGAATCTATACTTATGGCGAGACGGTTCACATCTTTGTCGAGCGCAAAAACTACAACGGAATTTTCCTTCCAGGCTACAAAGAATGGAAGTCAGATTACAGCCCGGAATCGGTTGGCTTGAAATTTATAGATCACATGGTAGGCAACGTGGGCTGGGGTGAGATGAACACCTGGGTTAAATGGTATGAGGACGTGATGGGATTTGTCAACTTTTTGTCATTTGACGACAAGCAGATTACCACCGAGTACTCGGCACTGATGTCCAAAGTGATGTCTAACGGCAACGGTCGTATCAAATTCCCGATCAACGAGCCGGCCGAGGGCAAAAAGAAATCGCAAATTGAAGAGTATCTGGATTTCTACGGAGGTCCGGGCGTACAACACATTGCCGTGGCCACCGACGATATCATTCAAACCGTATCGCAAATGAGGGCGCGTGGGGTAGAATTCCTTTCGACGCCTCCGCAGGCCTATTACGACGCGATCCCAGACCGACTAAAAGATCACATGTCCAGGTTTAAGGAGGATATCCGCGAACTGCAAAAGCTTGGCATTATGATCGATGCCGATGAGGAAGGTTATCTGTTGCAAATTTTTACCAAGCCAGTTCAAGACCGTCCGACGCTGTTCTTTGAGATTATCCAACGGATGGG
>CAZIBV010000110.1:0-5452 GCA_964537345.1 uncultured Flavobacterium sp.
TCGTTCAGTTCGCCCATGGGCTCGGGTCAAATTTCTTCAGTTCACAGTTAACGGTTTACAGTTTACAGAAAATTCTCTTAACCGGGCGTTTAAATAGTAGCTAAATTCCTCCCGCGCCTGTGTTCTACCCTGAACCCTGAACCCCGCAACCTGTACCCTGTACCCTGTACCCTGTACCCAAATCCTTGCGGTTAACTTGATGCACAATTACAGATTTTCTGTATCCAACGTATCAATATTTTTTGTAGGTTGTCCCTGAACGGGAAGGGGGGAACGCGGAATACCCCGCGGATACAAAAAAATCGCGACAATCCAAGGTAGATTTTCTGTAGCGTTTGTTAAAGTTACGTGTTAACATCCGTGTCAAAATTTTTGTGTCAAAAAAATTGACACAATAAAAATGACACATCTTAGCGATTAACTTTAACTATTTAGTTCGGCTACTCGGGTCAGTAATCCGACAACCGACAACCAAAGTTTACGGTTTACAGTTTACAGTACATCGCGGTAAGTTTTAGCTGTCAGCTATCAGCCATCAGAAATTAGCTTGTTTACAATTAACGATTAACAGTTAACAATGAACAATGGGATTGCGGTAGCAGGATGCTTAACGTTTCCGACCGACTAACCTTTTAATCTTTTAATCTTTGAATTTTTGAATCTTCCAATTGAAAGTTTACGTTTAACATTTTGGGCAGATTTTCTGCATTACAACCAATTGGAATATTCTGTAGGTTGTCCCTGAAATGGGAAGGGGAAATGGGGTTTATCCCAACGGAAAAAATGAGAGACTTTAATACAGATTTTCTACCGATTTTGTTAAATTTTTTCGTCGGTCTTAATGCTGTGCAAGACCCCTCCGGAAAAAAACTCTTGTGTTTTTAGTTTACAGTTAACGGTTAACAGTTTACAGTAAATCGCGGTAGTGGGGTGATTAACGTTTCAGGGATGCCCATTTTCAAATTTTAACTCGCTATCGCGTCGTTCAGTTCGCCAAAGGGCTCGGGTCAAATTTTCAAATTTTCAAATCTTCAAATTCTCCAATTCCATCGATTTCGTACCTTAGCGGCTCAAATTTTTACGATGGACCAAACCCCATATACTCCTGTCAACAAAGTACGTATTGTAACGGCCGCCTCGCTTTTTGACGGCCACGACGCCGCCATCAACATCATGCGGCGCATCATCCAGGCTACGGGTGTCGAGGTGATCCACCTTGGCCACGACCGCAGCGTCGAGGAAGTGGTGAATACCGCCATTCAGGAAGACGCCAACGCCATTGCCATGACCTCCTACCAGGGCGGGCACAATGAGTATTTCAAATACATGTATGACCTGCTCAAGGAAAAAGGAGCAGGGCACATCAAAATTTTTGGCGGCGGCGGCGGTGTGATCCTTCCGTCCGAGATTGAAGAACTTCACGCCTACGGAATCGAGCGCATTTATTCGCCTGACGACGGCCGTGCCATGGGACTTCAGGGCATGATCAACGACTTGGTGCGCCGCGCAGATTTTCCGGTGGGGAACGAGTTGGGGGATGAACTTTCGCATCTCGAAAGCAAAAACCCACGCGCCATTGCCCGCATCATCTCGTCGGCCGAGAATTTTCCGGAGATAGCACGTGAAACGCTTTCGCGGATAGCTGACAAGAACAAGGAATCCATCACGCCGGTTTTGGGCATCACGGGAACCGGTGGCGCCGGAAAATCCTCATTGGTTGATGAACTTGTGCGACGTTTTCTGATTGATTTTCCCGATAAAACTGTCGGATTGATTTCAGTTGATCCTTCCAAACGCAAAACGGGTGGAGCGCTTTTGGGTGACCGAATCCGCATGAACGCCATCAACAATCCACGCGTCTACATGCGATCGCTGGCCACGCGTCAGTCAAACCTCGCTTTATCAAAATACGTAGCCGATGCCATTCAGGTAATCAAGGCCGCCGGATATGATCTTATCATCCTCGAAACCTCAGGAATCGGGCAAAGCGATACGGAAATCATGGACCACTCCGACGTTTCGCTTTACGTGATGACACCCGAGTTTGGCGCCGCAACCCAACTGGAAAAAATCGACATGCTTGATTTTGCCGATCTGGTAGCCATCAACAAATTTGACAAACGCGGCG
The DNA here is from genome assembly GCA_964537345.1 of uncultured Flavobacterium sp. Classification (GTDB taxonomy): domain Bacteria; phylum Bacteroidota; class Bacteroidia; order Flavobacteriales; family Flavobacteriaceae; genus Flavobacterium. Next base: position 2,129 of record CAZIBV010000110.1, read on the forward strand.
CCCTCGATGCCTTGCGTGATGTCAAAAAGCAATACCAGCGCAACCATCAGCTTTGGGACGCCAATCCGGACACGCTTCCGGTATTTGGTACTATCGCCTCGCAGTTCAACGATCCGGGGATGAACAACCTCTACAAGGCCATCATGGACAAGCTGGCGCAAAAAACCAAGGCCAATCTGAAGTCACAGTTTCACATTTCAAAGGAAATGAGTGAAAAAGTGTTTGTGATTCCGCCGGGCCGTACGCGTTACCTGTCTGAAATTGCCGAGAACAACCGCAAGTACGACGAAAAGGCATCGGCACAACAAGCCGTCGCCCAAAAGCTATACGGTGTTTACAAAACCATCGAGTCGGTTACGGGAAGTGCGCCTGCCATCACCAAATCCGGCATCGACTTTCAAAAAGATAACCCTGACAATAAAGTATTCCTGAATCTTTTGTCGGATCAGTTTGACAAAATCAAGATGGACCTCGATCCGTACAATTGGGAAATCATTGCCACCTGGACGGAAAAGGTTGACAAATACAAAAATCCGGTTTACAGTTTCAAGGTTCGCGATAAGGAAATCAAAATCGCAACGCATACCGAGTCGCTGTCGCACCTGCAAATTCCAAAAGTTGCCCTTCCAAAGTATCAGGCGTGGGGCGATATTTTGCGCTGGTGCCTTCAGGAAAATGTTCCGGGCGAATTCCCGTTTGCTTCCGGACTTTATCCTTTTAAGCGCGAAGGCGAGGATCCAAGCCGAATGTTTGCCGGCGAGGGTGGACCGGAGCGCACCAACAAACGCTTCCACTATGTCTCGCAAGGGATGCCGGCCAAACGTCTTTCGACAGCTTTTGACAGTGTGACGCTATACGGCAACGATCCACACGTACGTCCTGACATTTACGGAAAAATCGGGAATGCGGGCGTTTCCATCTGTTGTCTGGACGACGCCAAAAAACTGTATTCAGGTTTTGACCTTTCACACCCGATGACGTCGGTTTCGATGACGATCAACGGTCCGGCGCCCATGCTTTTGGGCTATTTCATGAATGCGGCCATCGATCAGGCGTGCGAGAAGTACATCCGTGAAAACGGGCTTGAAGCCGAGGTTGAAAAAGTCCTCAAACAAATTTACGACGACAAAGGTCTTGAACGTCCGCGTTATCAGGGCGATCTGCCTCCCGGAAACGACGGGCTTGGCTTGTTGCTTTTGGGCGTTACGGGCGATCAGGTTTTGCCGGCCGATGTCTATCAGGAGATCAAAACCAGAACGCTGTCGCAGGTTCGCGGAACGGTTCAGGCCGATATTTTGAAAGAAGACCAGGCGCAGAATACCTGTATTTTCTCGACGGAGTTTGCACTGCGTCTGATGGGTGACGTTCAGGAGTATTTTATCCGCAACAACGTCCGCAATTTCTATTCGGTGTCCATTTCCGGCTATCACATTGCCGAAGCCGGCGCCAACCCGATCACGCAACTTGCCTTTACGCTGGCCAACGGATTCACCTACGTGGAATACTACCTGAGCCGCGGCATGAACATCAACGATTTTGGGCCCAACCTGTCGTTCTTTTTCTCAAACGGCATCGATCCCGAGTATTCGGTTATCGGGCGTGTGGCGCGTAAAATCTGGTCAAAGGCGCTTAAGTATAAGTACAATGCCAACGAGCGCGCCCAAATGCTCAAGTATCACATCCAGACTTCGGGCCGATCGCTTCACGCGCAGGAAATCGACTTTAACGACATCCGCACTACGCTACAGGCCTTGTACGCCATTTACGACAACTGTAACTCGCTGCATACCAATGCTTATGACGAGGCGATTACAACGCCGACGGAAGAATCGGTGCGCAGGGCGATGGCCATCCAGTTGATCATCAACAAGGAGCTCGGTTTGGCCAAGAATGAAAACCCAATCCAGGGATCGTTTATCATTGAAGAACTTACTGATCTGGTCGAAGAAGCCGTCCTGGCCGAGTTTGACCGCATCACCGAGCGCGGCGGCGTGCTGGGGGCGATGGAAACCATGTACCAGCGTTCCAAAATCCAGGAGGAATCGCTTTATTACGAAACGCTCAAGCACACCGGCGAATTCCCGATTGTGGGTGTCAACACCTTCCTGAGTTCAAAAGGATCGCCAACCGTCATTCCGGCCGAAGTGATCCGCGCGACTGAAACAGAGAAGGAGTATCAAATTTCCATGCTCGACGCGTTGCACAAGGCGCATGAAGGAAAAGAGGCTGATCGATTGGCCGCAGTTCAGCAGGCTGCCATCAGCAATAAGAACATGTTTGACGAGTTGATGGAAGCCACCAAGGTTTGTTCACTGGGCCAGATTACCTCGGCGTTGTTTGAAGTGGGCGGGCAGTACCGTCGAAATATGTAAGCTATGGAACTAATCATAATTTAAGTTGTGACGTTAACAACCATCGTCCCGGTAGTGATCATGGCGGTGGTATCGGCAGAAAAGGAAAAAAAGAAAAAAGAACTGTTTGCCCGGCAAATGCGCGAATTGCAGATGCGTGAAGCCGAGCGCCTTAAAAAAGATCAGGAATGAAAAAAATGTTTTTGGTACTGGCGGTACTTGTCTTGGCCGCCTGTAGTTCAGATTCAAACAATGTTTCGTCGCAATCCATCGAATCATCCTTTGTGGTTGATGGTGTGGCTTTTAAACCCAACCGTGCCGTTTACCGTTACAATCCTTTGGAAACCAACGATCTCCACAAGACGGTGACGCTTACTTTGAACAAAAACTTACAACCCTTTCAGTCGTTTAACCTGACGCTCTATCTGCCGTTTACAAAAGAAGGTCTGGAAGGCGTTTACAGTTTTGGTCCGGGCGAAGCCGATGAATTGCTGGCCGAAGCCGGTTATTCAAATGCAGATAAGTTCTACAGTATTGTGGGCACAACAGTTACCGTGACGGAATTGGGAACTTCAAAATTCCGATTGACTTTCCAGAATCCACTGGCGCTGGATGTTACGGCGGGATTTGCCGAGCGCCCCGTGTCAGGTGAAATTGAAGCAAGTTTTTTGTTGGAGGAAAATTAATCTACAACTTGAATTAAAGGAAAAGCGCCCGTTGAGAGCGCTTTTTTTATTGTTTGACAAACCTCAGGGCGGGTTGGTTTCCGGCTTTGAGCAGGTAGATCCCGCTTTGGAGTCCGGTTATCTGGATTTTTCCTTCCCGATAACGTCAGTAAACGGCCCTGGAACATATCGGTAAAATGCATCGGATTTTCGATAAAAGGTGTTGAATTTTGTTAATTCGTGCCGATCGTCCGAAATTCTTAACAGTTGTCGTAAATATTTTATAACTGATTGATTGGGTGGTAGTT
>CAZIBV010000111.1:0-5441 GCA_964537345.1 uncultured Flavobacterium sp.
CGGTGGGCGTCAACCTTAACTGGAGCAAGTTCAACAACGTGCGCGTGGCTCCCGATGGCGACAACAACCCCGACAACAATCCCGGATTTGTGGATACGGTTGAGTCGTTTACACAAAATTATACGGTGCGCGCCTCGACGCAGTTTCGCGGTTGGCCCAATCTGGAAGTGGGTTACAACCTGTCCGTCAACGATTACAACGACACCAAGTTTTATACGGAACGTCCTTTTGTCAACCTAGATTATTACTTTTTGGATGCTTTTTCTTTTGTCGCCGAATATGAGTTTTACCACTACACCAGCAACGACAAAAGCTTTCCGGTGGATAACGAATATGACTTTTTGAATGCCAGTCTTATCTACCAAGTAAAAGACAGCAAGTGGGAGTACAAGGTGAGCTGCACCAACGTGCTCAACACCACCTCGCTTAACGACGACAATTTTAGCCAGTTTCGCGCAAGTTCATCGCGTTATGTGGTGATGCCGAGGTATTTGATGTTGTCGTTGAAGTATAATCTTTAGCTATCAGCTATCAGTTATAAGCGGTCAGCTATTAGCTTTCAGCCGTCAGTTTGATTTGTTGAGCGTTGAAAGTTTGCGGTTCAGGAATGATTTTTAAGAATCAGCAGTGAGTCATATTTGATTAAAGTTCAAAAGTTCAAGCTTTACCGGAACTGTGACAGCTGGTAGCTTATAGCCAAAAATAAAATCCCGGAGCTTCAACAACTCCGGGATTTTCTATTTATTCTTTTATCAACCTTAAAATCTGTTGATACACATCATTCTCCAACCTTACGAAATAAACTCCCGCAGATAATCCTTCGAGTTTAATTTGCTGATTTTCCAACGGTTGTAAATCACTTTGCAAAACATCCTGTCCTAACGCGTTATAGACAAATGCTTTTGTAAAGGCCGCTTTACTGTTGTCAAAAAAAGCAGATGTGGCCGTGGGGTTTGGATAGATGTTTACAAAAGGTTCTGATTGTTCGTTTATGGACAAAACCCCCGGATCGAGGCGCATGACAACTGCGCAAGGAAAGTTCTCATCATTTGGATCAGTCATTCCACCTCCCAATAGTATTTTATTGTCAGGGAGAACGGTGATAAAACCGCTGTAACTCTGCACCGTAAGTGGTACGATTGCAATTCCATTGTTACCGTATCCGCTATCCAGCGAGCCGTTGGGTAAAAATCGGGCGGAAGGATATCCTGTTTCGGCTTCGCCAATCGCCATCAAAAGCTTCTGATCGGCCTGTAGGACGATGTCAATAGCATCATACCACTGCGTTTCCACTATCGAGATCCCGCCCGTTCCGTACGTATTGTCAAGTTGCCCACCTGTTGTCAATTGTACAAGCCCGATTCCTTGTTCGGCATTGGCTTCAAGGTAGGTATTGGTCTGTCCGCCCAGAATAATCCGTCCGTCGGTACGCATCGCCATACAGCGAAACACTTCCGATCCGTTGGCCTGAAGGTTTGGAATGACCGCGATGCCGCCCGAACCAAATGTCGGGTCGAGTGTCCCATCAGGAAGATAACGCGCCGCAGCATACTGCTTTTTTGTAAATACAACATCGCCGCCCACCACGATACGGCCGTCCGGCAAAAAGGCGATGTCCTTGAGATTGCTTTGGCTGCTTCCGGGAACTTCGGTCAGCACGATTCCGTTGGTTCCAAATCCGCTGTCAAAACTGCCATCTTGATTTAAACGTGCAAGCGCAAATAAAGACTGACCTTCACCCGATGTACCCGCGATTACGATTTTTCCGTCAGGTTGAACACCGATGCAATGCCCAATATCCAACTGATACCCAAAACTGAAGTGCCTGTAGCCGGTTCCGTTAAAGGATGGGTCGGGCGTACCGTCCGGCAACATGCGTATCACAAATACCTGCCAGTCAAAACCTATGAAACGACGTCCGAGAAAAACGATTTTATCGTCTGGCTGGATTGCGATATCAACAGGGGAATAGCCGGAATTACTTCCTAATGCCGGATAATTATCCTGTCCCAACCTAACGTAGCCGCCCGTGCCAAACGAGTTATCTAACTCGCCTTGCGCGCTAATCCTGCCTAGCTTCGCTGCATCAATACCCCCGGAAGAAGCCAAATATACCAATTTTTCATCAGATTGCAAGCCAGCACCTATCAAAGGGGCGTAGTTATCGCAGAGTAGGGCGGCTCCATTGGTTCCATACGTTGTGTCGGAATAGCCGGGTTGTGCAGTAGATACCAAACAAGTTAAAAATAGTAGGTAACTTATATACTTTTTCATAGCAAGTATTTTAATTGAGGATCAAAGCCTTTTTTATAATATTATCTGTGTTTTGGATGACGATGAAATAATGCCCCGAGGGCAAATCAGCAAGGTTCAACAATACTGTTGATTCTTTCACTTGGGTTTCAGTCAACTTTTGACCAAGGGCATTAAAAATTGTAACGGCAGAATTCACCAAATGTTTTGGAATGTGAAGTGTGACAAAACCACTTGAGGGATTCGGATAAAGCTCAACATCGGCATCTTGATATGTATCAATCTGCTTCAAGTTTTCTTCTTCATAACCGGATTTCACTATGTTTCCCCTTAGTTCGCCTGTTGGCGAATTGGTTGCGGGCATAACACGGGTTACAAATTCCGCAGAAGTGGTTTGTAATGGCAGGATAAACTTTGTAAATTCGCCGCCCAATATCATCTTCCCGTCACCCTGTTTAGTTATCGTCCAGACATTGTCGTTTGGTCCGTGAGTCGAGTTGCTGGGATCACCGAAAAAGAATTGACTATCCTTTGTCCCACCCGTCGTACCGCTGTTAATTCTTATCACGCGTTGCACAGGGGAACCACTATAGGTCGTGAAATTACCGCAAGCGTAAATCTTTAAAGTACTTCCCGGCTCGAATTCAATATCGCGAATCATGCCCGGTGGTTCGATGTCAAAGCCGGATGTGTTTAAGACGGGTGCAAAACCGCTACCTGGATTGAACGACTCATCGATAGACCCATTGCTTTTTAATCGCGCGATATGGTTGCGATTGGTAGCGTTCCACCTGTTAAAGTAGCCAGCAATTATAATTTTACCATCTGGTTGGATAAGGATATCTTTAATGAAGCCTCGATTCAAACCTCTGTTTCCTCCACCGCCAATTGGTGGTTGAAAAGCACTGTTGTCGTTGAACGATGCATCTCTTGTTCCATTGGGTAAAAGACGTAAAAGTCCCCGAGTGTCCTCGCCATTAAACATCGTAAAAAATCCGCCAACCAGTATGTTACCCTGGCTATCAACAGCGATGGCATCGGGGCTACTATTGAAGCCGGGGGTCGCCTGCGGACCGGGTAATGTAATTGCGTTAATATTTGCGGAGAAAGCGGTGTCAAGTGTCCCATCCGCATTCAGACGGACCAGTTTATGGGCGTCAACGCCGTTGTATTTGTCGAACATCCCGCCCACTAGAATTCTTCCGTCTGGGTAAATATAACAAACTCTGGCTTGTGCGTTCACTCCGGTAAATCCTTTATCCAATGTATTGGTATAGGCACTGTTGAAAGAGGTGTCTACAGATCCATTTGGATTTAATCGAACGATGCCATTTCCGTTGGATCCGCCATTAAAGCCCTGAAACTTTCCCACTAAAATTATTTTATTAAAGTTCGGTCCGCTGTTTTTGTAAACTTTCATGTCAAGGGGGATGTAATTAGCGGGGGTAGAGCCTGTTGATACAAATGGACTTGTCGTATCTAAAGTAAGATTTGTATTTAACCTTGCAATACCGATTCGGTTTGCACCCTGATATTTTGTAAAGTATCCTCCAATGATGATTTTTCCGTCGCCTTGGGTGTCGCTGAGTGAAACGACATTATTTGCTCTTGAACCGGGAGCAATCGGTGGGGTGCCAATTGTAACTTCGTTAACCGTAATAGTCATTGTTGCGGTTGTCGTATTGTTCGTACAACCGATTTCGCTGATTTGATAGGTAAGGACATAAGTCCCAATTGCAATGCCTGGTTGAAGCGTAATCACTCCATTTGAATCCATGCTCGTATTTACGGATGAAAGTCCACCGTAATCGATGATTGTTGTTGATACAGAAGCGGATGTAGCCGTTGCACCTGATAATGTATCGTTCAATAAAACCGAAGCCGTATTTCCGCCAATTAATGTATTAATTGTAGCTGAATCATTTCCTGCTACGATTCCATTATTCCCGACGGTCACAGATGCCGTTCCGTTTGCACATTGTGCCGGCATTGCGATACTACACACCTTATAAATAAAACTATACGTTCCCGGGGGCGTTCCCGGGGGAATTGTGATGTTTCCGCTACTGTTTATTGACGTTCCTGAAACGCTGATCGGAGGTACCAATGATATCGTATATTGCAAAGGATCTAAAATGTTTCCGCAAGAGCTATCATTGGCGATGACGCTTGGTGTAACATTTCCTGCACACAAGTTCACGTTGAAAGCGTCATTCACCGTAATGATTGTCGGGTTGCTTATGACAACGGTGCAGGTGGCTGTGTCGCATTGCGCGGAATTATAGCGGTTGCATATCTGGTAGGTTATCGGGTATGTTCCGTTTGCTAACCCCTGAGCGGTTGTAACTACACCCGTAGAAGTGTTAAGAGTGATTCCAGGTATTTGTGGTGAAGTTTGGGTTATCGTAACATTGTTTGTGGTAGCGGTAACACCCATAAAGGTGTCATTAACAAGCGGACTGAACGATGTCGGTCCGGCGCAGGATGAGTAGTTCAAATAATCATTAGTAGCATCGATAGGACAGTTGCCAAAGAAAATGTCGTTATTTTGTCCGGGGTTGGTCGATGTTGCAATTACTTGGTACCCTGTAAAAGGCGCATTTTGCATGGTAAACGTAGCAAATATTCTTACTTCAAAACTTCCTGTCGGCGCTCCAAATGATGACGTTTCTATAGTCGCACAGTAAGTATTCCCCATTATCGTGAGCCCGGTTGCAATAGTATTAAGGATAACGATTCCGTTAAACAATTCGATTTCAATGGATGACAAAGTATAAGGTCCGCCAGTTTGGGGGGGGTAAACGTGCCACATAAATTAAAGTTAGACCCGGGACAATTGATAATTGGGATTTGGTTTAACGTAACGTTCTGGGCCAAGATGAAGTTTGAGGCAATGAGCATCAGCAGTAAAATGATTCGTTTCATAAAATGATTGTTTTGGTGTTTGATAAATATAAGAATATTTGGGCGTAATCTACACAACAATCCCACACGGGTCAATCCCCATCAATGGGGATTTTTATTCGGCTCAAAATTCACCGCACTTTAAACCTCAAACAAAAAAATCCCGGACGCTCTGGAATCCGGGATTAGTATTGTCAGCTGTAAACTGTAAACTAACTACAATCCAAAAGCCGCTTTTACCTTATCAACGTAATCCAGTTTCTCCCAAGTGAAAAGTTCAACGG
>CAZIBV010000112.1:0-5423 GCA_964537345.1 uncultured Flavobacterium sp.
CCCATGTCGCGATAGAAACGCTCCAGGTCAATATCAAGGCGTTCTCCATAGGGCGGATTGAATACCATGTGAAGGGGGCCGCGCACATGCTTTTGAGTGTCAAAAAAGTTTTGCTCGCGAATGGTGACATAATCGTCAAGATTCGCGTTTTTGATATTTTCCCTGGCTTTCAACACAGCCGACGGCGCCTTGTCATACCCCGTGATCGTGTAATGGAATTCGCGCACTTTTTTTAGCAGCGAATCAACAATCAGGTCAAAAAGATCGTTGTCCCAGTCGTTCCATTTCTCAAAGGCAAATTCCTTGCGGTTGATGTTAGCCGGAATGTTGCACGCTATCATGGCAGCCTCGGCCAGTAGGGTTCCGCTGCCGCACATCGGATCCAGAAAATCGCAGTAGCCGTTCCAGCCCGAAAGCAGGAGCATGCCCGCAGCCAAAACCTCGTTGATGGGCGCAATGTTGGTGGCCGTCCGGTATCCGCGGTGATGCAATGACGCGCCCGAACTATCAAGTGAAACTGTTACCTGATCCCTGTCGATGTGGATGTTGATGCGCAAATCAGGAAAATCCTTGTCGATCGACGGGCGCTGTCCGGTAGACTTTCTGAACTGATCGACAATCGCATCCTTGGCCTTTTGCGCCACAAACTGCGAATGCTTGAAGTGCTCGGAATGTACCGTCGAATCAATCACAAAAGTCTGCGAGGCCGAGAGATATTCCATCCAGTCAATTTGTTGGACGCCGCGGTACAGTGCATCTTCATTGGCGGCTCTAAACGTTTTGACAGGCTTTAGGATTTTTAGGGCCGTCCGCAACGCAAGATTGGCCTTGTACATAAATCCCTTGTCGCCCGTAAATTGTACGACACGCGTTCCTGGCTTTATGTTCTGTGCGCCCAAGGCAAGCAGTTCCCTGGCCAGGATATCTTCGAATCCAAAGAACGTCTTGGCCACCATTGTAAAATTATTTTCCATCACATCAACTGGAATAGCGGGCAAAAATACGCTAAATTTGCCAGTTGGAATCCATCAAATCCGTAAAATGCCCAGCACTACCCCGGCCAGTTCCAATGAATCGCAATGGTACGCCTCATGGTTTGACACGCCGTATTATCACATTTTGTACAAAGACCGCGACTATCATGAGGCGCAATCGTTCATGGACAACCTCACGGGCTATCTCAATTTGCCTAAAAAGGCCAAGATTCTCGACCTGGCGTGCGGAAAAGGCCGGCATTCAGTTTACCTGAACCAACTGGGATTTGATGTGACCGGCGCCGATTTGTCGGCCAACAGTATCGCTCAGGCGTCGCAACATCAAAACCCGACGCTGCATTTTAAAGTACACGACATGCGCGAACCGTTTGACGAAAAGTTCGACGCCGTCTTTAACCTTTTTACCAGCTTTGGGTATTTTGAAGATGACGATGACAACCTGCGCACGTTAAAAGCGATTCACGAAAGTCTCAACGAATACGGGCTGGCGGTGATTGATTTTATGAACGTCAACCAGGTTATCGCGAACTTGGTTCCCGATGAATTGAAAACGGTTGACGGTATTGACTTTCACATCAACCGATACGTGGCGGACAACCATATTTTCAAGGAAATCCGATTTACCGACCAAGGCCGCGAATACCATTTTACTGAAAAAGTGAAGGCGCTCACCCTCGAAGATTTTGAATCTCTCATGGAACAAGCCGGAATTTACCTGCTGGACGTCTTTGGCGATTACAAATTGCGCAAGTTCTCGGCAACGGACTCAGAGCGCCTAATCCTGGTATTTAAATGATGTCGTATATCTTGCCGTTCGTGGCGGTTATGGGTGGATATGGCCTGGCGATTTTCCTGCGCCCGTTGCAAAAAAAGACGCTGAAATTGTTGCTGGCTTTTAGCGGATCGTTCCTGTTATCGCTTACCGTGACGCATCTGCTGCCGGAATTATATGTTCATGGCGAACACATGCACACCATCGGGCTTTTTATCATGGCCGGGATTTTATTGCAGATTATCTTGGAGTTCTTTTCGCGCGGCGCCGAACACGGTCACGTTCACGGTCACGGCGACATCCGCGAAATCCCGTGGTCGCTTTTTGTCAGTCTTTGCCTTCACGCACTTTTTGAAGGATTCCCGGTTCACCACCACGGCAGCCTCGCTCTGGGCATTGCCATCCACCACTTTCCCATCGCCATTATTTTGACGCTTTTCTTTGTCAATGCTCACCTGAGCACCAAGCGGATCTTGTTTTTTATGACGGTTTTTGCGCTGATGACGCCACTGGGAACATGGCTTTCGTCCGCTGTTCCCGCACTAACCAACTACCAACATGAATTGACGGCTGTGGTGATCGGGATTTTGTTCCACATTTCGTCCACCATCATTTTTGAAGCCAGCGAAGGCCATAAATTCAACATCGCAAAGGTTTCGATGATTGTTTTGGGGATTTTGGTTGCGGCGGTTGTTTAACGGGTACAAGGTACAGGGTACAGGGCGCAGGGTAATTGATAATTGATAATTGACAATTGACAATTAACGATTAACAATTAACGATTAACAATGAACACCCGAGGCGAAGCCGAACTGAGCGTAGCTAATTGATTGTTACTAATCGGATGGTTGCAAGCTCACATCGGTTTTATTCACAAGTTGACGGCTAATTGCTGATAGCTGAAGACTGATTGCTTCCTTGCATCAGCCCTACCACAAGCTGACTGCTAATTGCTGATAGCTGATAGCTAATCGCTGACTGCTTAAAAACTTTATGATTATTTACAGATTTTCTGCAGCCAACCTATCATTTTTTTTTCATTCGGGATAATCCATTGTTCCCCTACCCATTGGTACGAAGTTACCCGAAATATAAATTAGTCAGGTACTGAAAAGTTGCCGAAAATGTTAAATTAGGTACAGGGCGCAGGGCGATTGATAATTGATAATTGATAATTGACAATTGACAATTAACGATTAACAATTAACGATTAACAATGAACACCCTAGGCGAAGCCGAACTGAGCGTAGCTAATTGATTGTTACTAATCGGATGATTGCAATCTCACATCGGTATTATCCACAGGCTGAAGGCTGAAGGCTGACGGCTAAATGCTAAAAGTTGACCGCTTCCTTGCATCAGCCCTCCCACAAGCTGACCGCTAATTGCTGATAGCTGAAAGCTAATCGCTGACCGCTAAATGCTAAAAGCTGACCGCTTCAATATCACCTATATTTCGTACTTTTGACCATCCCTGGATAACGCCCGGGAAGATCAAATTTTATGGATTTTACCAAAACCACCGAGCTTCCCTCCCACTACGACCGGCTTGAATCAATGCCCGTGGGTGAACTGCTGGCCAACATCAACCGGGAGGACCAAACCGTGGCTTTATCGGTATCCAGAGCGCTGCCGGAGATTGAGGCGCTGGTCCATCAGGTTGTCGCCAAACTTGAAAAAGGCGGCCGCTTGTTTTATATAGGAGCCGGAACTTCGGGCCGACTGGGAATCGTAGACGCGTCGGAATGTCCGCCTACATTTGGGGTTTCGCATGATCTGGTAAACGGACTCATTGCTGGTGGCGACACTGCCATCCGCCGCGCGGTCGAAAATGCTGAAGACGACACCCAGCAAGCCTGGAAAGATCTTTTGGCTCACAATATTTCGGCAGACGACGTGGTGATCGGGATCGCAGCATCAGGTACAACGCCTTATGTGATTGGCGGGCTGGAAGCATGCAACAAAAACAACATTACCACCGGATGCATCACCTGCAATGAGGGAAGTCCGCTCGCGCTCGTGGCGAAATACCCTATCGTAGCCATAGTCGGACCTGAATTTGTCACCGGAAGTTCACGCATGAAAGCCGGTACCGCGCAAAAAATGATTCTCAATATGATTTCGACCGCCACCATGATCCGCCTCGGACGCATAAAGGGCAACAAAATGGTCGACATGCAACTCAGTAACGACAAATTGGTCGATCGTGGCATCCGGATGATTATGGACGAAATTCCCGTAGCGCGAGACGAGGCGGCCACACTATTAAAAACCCACGGCAGCGTTCGCCTTGCTGTTGATAATTGGAAATCAAATGCCGACAGATAAAAAAATCCTCAACCGCGGCCTGGCCAAAATGATTTGGGCACTTCCGTTGTTTTTCATCGGACCGTCGGTGATATACAGCGCCTTTAAAAATCAGGATCACCCGTTTTTTATTCCGGTTTTGGGACTGGCAATAATCATTTGCATCCTGGCCGTTGTCCTGGCGTTTCTCGGACTGAAAACCATCGTCAGCAGTATGACCGACGAATAATCCATCCCTATGATATCTGCCTTAAAAACCATCACATTTTTGGCTTTGGCCATGCTATTGGCTTCGTGTTACCAGCAGGAGCGAAATTGTCAGGACTTTAAAACCGGCAAGTTCCGATTTGAACACGAAGTTGACGGCGTAAAAAAAGTAACCGAATTTGTCCGAAACGACAGCATCGAAATTGAGACCTATGACGGACGCGTCGACACGGCAACCGTTCGCTGGATCAACGACTGCGAGTACATTTTACAAAAAAAGCGGCCGCGTAACCGAGCCGAACGCAAAGCTGTCTCGATAAAAATTTTAACCACAACCAAAAATTCGTACACCTTTGAGTTTGGTCTTGTCGGGAGTGACGCCAAGCAAAAGGGAACGGTAACCAAACTTGACTGACATGGAATTTTTGCTCAATCCGGATGCCTGGATCGCCCTTTTGACCCTTACATTCCTGGAAATTATTCTGGGAATTGACAATGTAATTTTTATTTCCATCACCACGGGGAAATTACCTGAGGACCAACGCAAACGCGCCACGCGGATAGGACTTTTCCTGGCCATGTTTATGCGGATTGCACTACTGTTTGGAATTTCGTGGTTGATATCACTCAAAAAGCCGTGGCTGGTGATTGACACCGATTGGTTTGATGCAGCCATCACCGGACAAAGCCTGATTTTGCTTTTGGGTGGACTCTTCCTTTTGTATAAAAGTACCAATGAGATTCGGGAGAAAGTGGATGAAAAAGGCCATGAGGAAAAAGAACTCAAACGCGCAGCATCGGCGGCATTTGGAAAAGTTATTTTTCAGATCATCATGATTGATTTGGTCTTTTCATTTGATTCGATCTTAACCGCTGTGGGGATGACCAACGGTGTTCAGGGTGCTTTGTACATCATGATTACGGCTGTTGTCATCTCGGTTGGAGTGATGATGCTCTTTGCAATCCCGATCGGGAATTTTGTCAACAAACATCCATCAATCCAGATCCTGGCGCTTTCATTCCTGATCCTGATCGGATTTATGCTGGTTACCGAATCGGCGCACCTGGCCAATGCCGAAATCTTTGGTACGCACGTGACGCCAATTCCAAAAGGCTACCTCTATTTTGCCATCGCTTTCTCG
>CAZIBV010000113.1:0-2674 GCA_964537345.1 uncultured Flavobacterium sp.
GCGCTGACCCATTCAGTTTACAATATGGATTTGAGTTTGAAAGCGATTTAGGGGAAATTCCAAATTCCAAATTCCAAAATCTAAAATCTAAAATCTTAAATCCCGCCAAGTGTCCGCTGAAATAGAAGCCAAAATCGAGAAAATCCCCGTCCTGCGAAATGTGGTCCGGCCGCTTAAACGCATTAAGTTGGGTTTTCTGGAAGGGCTGTCGCTTTACGAGCTGCTTGAGCTTTACATCATCGGTATTGCCGAAGGGGCCTTGACTTACCGGGCGGCGGCTATTGCGTTCAGCTTCTTTATGGCGCTGTTTCCGTTTGCGCTTTTTGTGCTCAACCTTATTCCGTACATCCCAATCGAGGATTTTCAGACTGATTTTCTGGAGTTTGTAGAAGACAGCGTCCCGCCCAACACCTACAACGCCATCTCGTCCATTATCGAAGACATCTTGAACAACTCCGACAGTGGCTTGCTTTCCTCGGGTTTTATCCTTTCGATTTTTGTCATGGCCAACGGGGTCAATTCCGTCCTGGGCGGCTTTGAAACCTCGCAGCACGTATTAGTCAAACGCGGATTTTTGCGTCAGTACATGGTGGCGCTGCTCATCTCATTTTTGCTGTCGGCTTTCCTGATCGTAACTGTGGCGGCCATCGTGGTTTTTGAGGTTTTTATTCAATCGATCAAACTCGAAAACGTATTGAGTGAGAGTATTCCCATTATGGTTTGGAGCCGATATGCGTTTTTGTTGCTGATGATTCTCATGGCGACCTCGATACTTTTAAAATTCGGGACCAAGCACACCGGACGCCGGCCATTTATTTCAGTCGGATCAGTTTTTACCACCTTGTTGATTGCCGTCTCGTCGTATTTCTTTGGAATCTGGGTGGTGAGTTTTGCCAATTACAACGAATTGTACGGTTCCATCGGGACGTTGCTGGTGATGATGCTGTACATCTGGCTGAATTGCGTGGTGCTCTTGCTGGGGTTTGAACTCAATCAGGTCATCAGCCGGATCAAGCGTCAAAATTTATTCGACACGGTTAAAAGCGAATAACTTTTTTGCTACATTTATCGTCCAAACGCGATGATTATATGCTGGTTAAGGTTTTTTTGCTGATGTTTTTCTGCGTATCCGCACATGCCCAGGGCGTATTGGGCAAGTGGCGCACCATCGACGACCAAACCGGCAAACCCATTTCCATCGTCGAAATCTTTGAACACCGCGGAAAAATTTTTGGCCGCGTCGTCGACATCCTCGATCCCAAGGCCCGCCACAAGGTTTGCACCAACTGCGAGGGTGAGGATAAAGGCAAGCCTATTATCGGTCTGACCATCATCAAAGGCCTGACGCGCAACGGACAACGCTACACCGGCGAAATCCTCGACCCAAAACACGGCAACGTCTACAGCTGCAACATATCGCTCGAAAACCGCGACCGATTGAAAGTGCGCGGATTTTTGGGGTTTTCGCTTTTGGGGAGGACGCAGTACTGGCACAGAGTCAATTGATAATTGATAATTGACAATTGATAATTGGGATTTGCTTAGGTGGGTGATTGGCTTCCAAAAGTGACTTTATTTGGGGTTGATGGTTGGCTTGTCTTGAATTTCAAAATTCAAAAATTCCTTATTTCTAATTTCCCGCCTACCTTTGTGCTATGCCATTTGCCGACATCATCCTGCCGCTATCGGTGGGAAGGACTTTCACTTATTCAGTAACCGATGCCGAGGCGCAACTCCTGGAGCCCGGGATGCGCGTGGCCGTTCCGTTTGGCAAGAGCAAGTTCTACACAGGGTTGGTGCTGAAGGTTCACGATCAGGCGCCCGAACTGTACGAGGCCAAGCCTGTCGGGCAGATTCTCGATGACAGACCGATTGTGACGCCCGTCCAGTTAAAACACTGGCAATGGATTGCGGATTACTATATGTGCAGCCTGGGCGATGTGTACCGGGGCGCGATGCCATCGGCGTTCCTGTTGGAAAGTGAAACCGTCATCCGACTGAATCCAGATGCTGATCTGGGCGAACTCACCGACGAACAATACCTTTTGTACGAGGCCTTGACGCAGCAGTCCCATTTGCGGATTTCCGAGGCGATGTCAGTCACCGGACGCAAAAACGTCATTCCGGTGGTCCGCGCCATGATTGATGCCGGACTGGTAACGCTCGAGGAAGAAATCAGCCAGGCTTACAAACCCAAAATGGTGCGATACGTCCGTCTGGCGCACGGCTTTGATTCTGATGAAGGGCTGGCCGGCTTGCTTGATCTGCTAAAAAACGCCGACAAGCAACGGGAGGCGGTACTTCACTATTTTCAGCTAAAAACCCGCCACAAATCCATTCCGGTAAAATTGCTTTGTGAAGAATCGGGTGTGGCACCGGCCGTTGTCAAAGCATTGATCCAAAAGGAAATATTCGAGGAGTACCAACTTCAGCACGATCGCGTAGAGTTTGACGACACTGCTACCAAGACATTTGATTTGAGTCCGGCCCAACAAACCGCATTGAACGACATCAAAAGCGGACTGGAAAAAAAAGACGTCGCCTTGTTATTTGGCGTTACGGCCAGCGGCAAGACCGAGGTTTACGTCAGGCTGATGGAGTCCTATCTGGCGGCCGGCAAACAAGTGCTTTACCTCTTGCCGGAAATTGCGCTTACCACGCAACTCGTCGGCCG
>CAZIBV010000113.1:2774-5418 GCA_964537345.1 uncultured Flavobacterium sp.
TTTGGTACCGAACAGGTTCAACTGGAACTCCAGACGCTGTTTCCGGATGCCCGGGTAGGCCGGATGGACCAGGACACCACGCGCGGAAAACACGGATTCGAGACGATCCTGGATGAGTTCCGTCACCATCAGACTGATATTTTGGTAGGTACGCAAATGCTGGTTAAAGGGCTTGATTTTGAAAATGTCACCCTTGCCGGAATCCTCAATGCCGACAACATGCTTCACTATCCGGACTTCCGGGCGCTTGAACGGAGTTACCAGATGATGGCGCAGTTGGCCGGGCGTTCGGGTAGGGCTGCCAAAAAAGGGAGTGTAGTGATCCAAACCTACAATCCTTATCACAACGTCATCCGCCAGGTGGTGGCCAACGATTATGAAGGTATGGCGGCCGAACAATTGGCTGAACGGCGAAATTATCATTATCCGCCCTTTGTACGTATGATCAAATTCACGCTTCGCCACCGCGACTTTGACAAACTCCGGGATGCATCAGCGTGGATGGCCGGCGTTATGCGTCAACAGTTGACCATTCCGGTTCTCGGCCCCGAAGAACCACCGGTGTCGCGCATCCGCGGCGAATTTATCCGCAACATCATCATCAAAATCCCGGCGGGTTACAGTCAGCCGGAAATAAAAAAAACTATCCGTAAAATTCAGGATAGTTTTGAGTCGGTTGCGGCCTTCCGGCCTGTCAGGATGTCGATCAACGTCGACGTCTGATGATCAGGCAATCGCAAGGGCGCGTACAAGATCGTCTTTTTTGTTTCGGCTTAGCGGAATCTTGGTAATGCCAATCTCGGCAAATTTGCTGTTAAAGCGTTCCACCTTGTCAATGTTGATGATGTACGATTTGTGTACGCGGATAAACTTGTCTTTGGAAAGATCTTTCTCAAATGACTTCATGGTTGACAATACCAGATTGGTGTCGTCCTCGGTTACTACCTTGACGTAATCGCCGTAGGCCTCGATCCATTTGATCTTTGAAGTAAAAATCTTAAGCTTCTTCAGGTTACTCTTGATAAAGATGTGCTCGCCGTCCTCTTCGTGGTTCTCGCGCTTCATCATGTGGAAATCCATGGCGCGTTTTACCGAGGCGTTAAAGCGGTCAAGGGCAATAGGCTTCTGTAGATAATCCGTAGCATCATAGTCAAAAGCTTTGAGTGCGTACTCGGCTTTTGAGGTAATGAAAATAATCTGCGGCTTGACTTTTAATCCGTCAAGGAAATCGAATCCGCTGATAACCGGCATCTCGATATCCAGAAAGATCAAGTCAACCGTGTGCACCGACATGCAATTTTTTGCTTCAATTGCATTGGAAAAATCACCCACCAAATGTAAGTTTGGGTGATTATTCACTAACTTTGCGATGATCATTCGTTGGATCGAACTGTCATCGACAACTACACAATTTAGTTTCATAATTCAATTTATTATAGATTTGGTAGAGCAAACATATACAGTTTATCGATACAATCCTAATGTTTATCGGATTTTTTTGCATTTGAACGAAAAAAGTTTGTTTTTGCTTGTTCGTTAAATTTTAATTCATACTTTTGCAAACATTTTAATAAATCTAACGTAAAATTTTTATGAATCATTACGAAACTGTTTTCATTTTAAATCCCGTTTTATCTGAGGTTCAGGTAAAGGAAACAGTAAGCAAATTTGAAGATTTCCTTACTTCACGCGGAGCACAGATGGTATCCAAGGAGGACTGGGGCCTTAAAAAGATGGCTTACGAAATCCAGAACAAAAAGAGCGGGTTTTATCACCTGTTCGAGTACAAAGTGGCCGGTGAGATTTTGTTGCCATTTGAAACTGAATTCAGAAGGGACGAGCGCGTGATGCGTTTCCTGACTGTTGCCCTTGACAAGCATGCTGTTGCCTGGGCTGAGAGAAGAAGAGAGAAAATGAAAACCGCTAAAGCACAATAAGGATGTCGATCGAACAAACCGCTAAAGGAAAAAAAGACGGAGATATCCGTTATTTGACCCCGCTCAACATTGAGACCAACAAAGCTAAAAAATACTGCCGTTTTAAAAAGGCAGGCATTAAATACGTAGACTACAAAGACCCGGATTTCCTTTTGAAGTTCGTCAACGAGCAAGGAAAAATTCTTCCGCGTCGTCTTACGGGAACGTCACTCAAGTTCCAGCGCAAGGTATCAGTAGCCGTTAAAAGAGCACGTCACCTGGCTTTGATGCCATATGTGGCCGACTTATTGAAATAAATTATAAACGAGTTGTTGGTTTTCGGGAGGTTCCGGAACCTAACTTCTAAAAAAGGACATCAACATGGAATTGATCTTGAAACAAGACGTTCAAAACCTCGGGTTCAAAGACGACGTAGTAACGGTTAAGCCAGGATACGGACGTAACTTCCTGATCCCACAAGGATTTGCCATCTTGGCAACGCCGTCGGCCAAAAAAGTTTTGGCTGAAAACCTGAAACAAAAAGCGCATAAAGAGGCTAAGGTTGTAGCCGATGCTCAAAAACAGGCCGAAGCCCTGAAAGCAGTTGAGATTAAAATTTCAGCTAAAGCCGGTGGCGACAAACTGTTTGGTTCAGTAACCAACATCGACATCGCCGAGGCCCTGGAAAAAGCAGGCCAGCCAATCGACCGCAAGTTCATCACCAGCGG
>CAZIBV010000114.1:0-5222 GCA_964537345.1 uncultured Flavobacterium sp.
CCCATTCCCCCCTAATCCTTACCTTTGCCGCATGGATGCCGAATATTTTAAATTTCTCGAAGGATTTGTCACGCCCGAGCGCCGGGAAAAGTTCATCAAAATCCTGGGGCAGCGCACCAACCATTTTACCGTAGTGGTCGAGGACGTTTTTCAGCTTCACAACACAAGCGCGGTGATGCGCAGCTGCGAGGTTTTTGGCATTCAGAATCTGCACGTGGTCGAACAACGATTTGGCAAGTCAATCGACAAGGAAATCGCCATGGGTGCGCAAAAGTGGGTCGACGTCAACCGGCATGGGTCTATCGGCGAAGCCATTGCCAGCGTTCGCGAAAAAGGTTACAAAATCATCGCCACCACGCCACACCGCGACGATTGCACGCTGGATGAGTTTGACATCCAATCGCCGGCGGCCATTTTCTTTGGAACGGAAAAAGAAGGACTTTCGCCCGAGGTGCTTTCACAGGCCGACGGATTCCTCAAAATCCCGATGGTGGGTTTTACCGAAAGCCTGAACATATCGGTATCGGCAGCCATTATTCTGCAAAATCTTACGTCGCGGCTGCGCAAATCCGATATCAACTGGAAGCTGTCGCCACAGGAAATTCTGGAAAAACGCCTGCATTGGATGAAGATGTCCATCAAGGACATACAGGCCATAGAGGCGCGTTATTACGCCAATTTACAAGGAAAGTAACTACCGCTTTTTAAGGACTCGGTATTCTTCATAGCACTGGCTGATGGCATCCAGGATCTGAAGGTCATTGGCCGTTTTGATAAACGATTCAGAATAGTTGCAGCGCGTGAGGATTTCAGGGATTTCGTTTTTGTCGATGCCAAGCAAAACGGAAATCATCTCGCGGTCAAATTTGGTTTCCAGCAGGTTTTTGACGGTATCATCCTTTTTCATCTCGCGCAACTTTTTCAATTCCCTGGGCTTGCTGCCAAAAAAGTTGTAGAGTGCGTCGGCCGGATTAAAAATCGATCCCAGAACGCGGCCAAATGCGCCCGGTGAATACTCTCCGGCTTCATAGGCGTGCGGAAGTCCGGAAATGCTGTATCTAAAGTTTTCGCGCGTTGGAATCAGTTTGGAATCAATTTCAAGATACCCCGTCAGGTTGTAGCGTTTTACAACAACTTCCTCGAGCGCCACGGCCTTTTCAGTCATCAAAATCGTAGCTGTCTTGTTTTTGATCCAGTCATTGGTGACGCGAATCCGCAGTGATTTAAACCCGATGAGTGAAAGGTGAAGCGTATCGTTTACTGAAATTTCCATCTCAAAACGCCCGCCCTCATCAGTCATCGTACCGCGAACCTGGTTGACGTTGATGATGTTGACATTGGCCAGCGGTCGCATGCCGTTGTCATTGAGAATAATACCCGAAACTTTTGAGGGTTGCTGTGCCCAGACCGCGGTGGCGATCCAGAAAAAGAGAAAGGCTGTAAAATATCTCATGTCCTATTGGGTAGCGCTAAAGTAAGCAAACCCAGATTGATTTTTCACAGCCTTTGGCATATTATCTTAAAATTAACTACTAACGGGTAGTTATCCTTTTCGCGGTCGGCGGGAACGGGGCGCGTCATTGGCTGCACTCGAACGGCGCGGAGCCTTCTCGAAGCCGTCGTTCATGCGGCGCGGCGAACCTTCACGGCGCGGCGATGCTTCGCGGGTGGGTTCAGATGCCTGAGAGCGTCTCGGAGCCACGGTGCGCTGTCCAAAGACCTCGTCTTTTGTAAACTTTTTGCGTTCGCGATCTTTTGGTTTGTCGTCAAACGATCGTTCCTTGCGGAATCCGTCTTTTTTGAAATCCTTGCGGAAACCATCGCCTTTAAAACCACCTTTTTTGAATCCGTCGCGTCCGCCTTTAAAATCACGGCTGTCGTTTTTAGATATTTCAACGTTGATCTTACGGCCTTCTATGCGCAGGTTGTTCAGGACTTCCATCACGCGTTCGGTGTGCTGTTCGTCGGTGTTAAAGAATGAAAAATCTTCCTTGACATCCACTTTGTACACATCGTCGCGTCCAACTTCGAGCGTGTCGCGCAAAAAGTCCTTGAGTGTCATCCAGTTAAAGTTGTCGCGGGCGCCAATGTTGACAAAGTAGCGAACACCTCCGCCGTAAGACGTGGTTTTTTCGCGTTTTCCGCCGTCTTCGGCCACAATGTCTCGCTTCTTTTTGTAGTAGTTCAGGAATCGGTTAAACTCTACCGACACCATTTTCTTGATGATTTCTTCCTTGCTCAAATCCTTGAGAAGTTCATAAATGGCCGGCAGATAGCTTTCAATCTCGTGGTCAACCTCGACATCCTTAACCTGGCTGGCCAAGTGGAACAGCTGGATTTCACAGATTTCCATTCCGGACGGGATTGATTTTTCCTCAAACTTTTGCTTGATGATTTTTTCAATCGCGTGAATCTTGCGCAGTTCGCTCTTGGTAACGATCACGATTGACGTTCCCAGCTTTCCGGCACGTCCCGTACGGCCTGAACGGTGCGTATAGGTTTCCACTTCGTCGGGCAACTGATAGTTGATCACGTGCGTAACGTCGTTAACGTCAATTCCGCGGGCGGCCACGTCGGTAGCAACCAGCATGCGGATCTGACGGTTGCGGAACGATTTCATCACCGTGTCGCGTTGTGCCTGCGACAAATCGCCGTGAAGTGCCGCCGCATTGTAACCGTCTTCAATCAGTTTTTCAGCAATTTGCTG
The DNA here is from genome assembly GCA_964537345.1 of uncultured Flavobacterium sp. Classification (GTDB taxonomy): domain Bacteria; phylum Bacteroidota; class Bacteroidia; order Flavobacteriales; family Flavobacteriaceae; genus Flavobacterium. The sequence continues at coordinate 2,708 of CAZIBV010000114.1, forward strand.
GGTATCGCGCTTGGTACGGCAAAACACCACCGAGAAAATATCAGGGTTGGCATCGGCCAGTCGCTTTAAAGCTTCATAGCGTTCGCGGGCATTTACCAGGTAAAACTCATGGGAAATCGTTGCCGATCCGGCGTTCTTGGCGCCCACGGTAATTTCCTGTGGGCTCACCATGAATTCGCGGGCAATGCGGGCAACTTCCGCCGGCATGGTGGCCGAGAAAAGCCAGGTGTTCTTTTCGGCCGGAGTTTCCGACAGGATCGAAACCATGTCTTCATAAAAGCCCATGTTCAGCATTTCGTCGGCTTCGTCCAAAACACAGTATTGAATGTCGCGGATGTTGACCAACTTGCGGTTAATCATATCCTGCATACGGCCGGGCGTTGCCACGATGATTTGGGCACCGCGCTTAATTTCACGCGCCTGCTCCTGAATGCTGGCACCGCCATAAACGGCTACCGTATTCACGCCTTTTACGTATTTTGCGTAAAGCTTGATTTCATTGGTGATCTGCAAGCAGAGCTCGCGGGTAGGTGCCAGGATCAAAGCCTGTGTGCTGCTGGATTCGGGGTCGATTTTTTGGATGAGCGGAAAGCCAAAAGCTGCAGTTTTTCCGGTTCCTGTTTGAGCCAGGGCTACAATGTCGGTGTCTTGTTCAAGCAAAAGCGGAATGGCTTTTTCCTGAACTTCAGATGGCTTTTCAAAGCCGAGGTCCTGAACTGCTTTCAACAGCAATTCGTTCAGTCCCAGTTGTTCAAATAAATTCATTTAGTATTTTAAAAAATTTCTGCCGTGGGGCCACAAGGCCTTTGGCGGTGCAAAAGTAGTCTATTAAAACGCTCGCCGCTACTTTTTAAGGATTTATTTTGTGTTGAGTATCAATTATTTGCAGATGGTCTACCGCCGATGCTATTTTGAAACGGAAATGTTTTGAACCAGAAAAAGATACAATTCCGCTACAACCATCCCGATGCCAAAACTTAAAAGTGTCCCTATCAAAATGTATTCGGTGAGTTTAACATCCTTGCTTTCCTTGAGGTCGCCAAACCGGAAAATGGACTTGGCGGCCAGCAAAAATCCGATCCCTTCCCAGAATCCCTTGACGACAAAGAAAAAGATAAAAAGCCGCTCCAAAATCCCGATCAGCTTGCCGGCTCTTGGGTTACCGCTGGCCAGAATCTTTCCGGTAAACGGCCGCAGCAGGATTTTCATCACCACCGACGCCACAAAAGTTACCGCCACCAGCGCACTTGCCAACAACAGGAATCTGGTATCAAGAATTTTTGGCCAAAGAATTTCAAACGGATAAAAGTATCGCACAAAGACAGCCAGCGTTACGGCGTGCAAGCCTTGATCCAGGAAAAAGCAAAACGTACGGTTGTTGCGGGTTTCCAATACAAATTTCACCAAAATGTCAATCAGAATATGCGCCACCGACAGCAATAAAACCGGAAGGATAAACCGCGATTCAAACCCTGTGACCAACAGTAAAAGCAGCAGGTGAATGGCAAAATGCGCGTAAAGATGCGGCGATGCAAAACGCCTTTTGCGGATGTCCTTGACGGCCTTGTCTGATTGCAGCACAAAGTCGCCGGCAAGGTGCGCAAGCGTTATTTTCAGGGCTAGTTCAAACATCCGATGAGGTTTTTAAAATGTTGCGTTGCCTCCAGAATTCCCGAATATCCCGCGCGTTTCAAGGCCACACTCACCGTTGCGGGCGTGCGCTCCATCAGTTTTGCCAGATCTTTCTGCGGCAAGTCCTGGTTGGAAAGCGCTTCAAACACCGTTCGGGCTGTTTCCGGTTTCCAGTTGTCGGCTATGTGACCGATGAGATTCAGGACTACCGACAGGTGTTCGTCCAATTTGGCGTCACCGGTTTTAATGGTGAGTCTTTGATTTGATTTTTTATCGAAAACCTCGCCCGATCGCACAAAAGCCGTTCCCGCCGATTGCGTGATCTGCGGCGTCCGATGCTCGATTTCACCAATACCGATGCTGATACGGACATCCAGTTCCCGATGCGTTTTGACCAGTGATTTGATTTTCAGCGCAAGTTCAAGCGCCTGTTCAGGATCGCATTCAACCTGAAAACTGTCGCCGCGGAATATTTCCCAGGTAGAAGGCGAGGGGCCAACTTTGTCCAGCAATGCCTTGAGCGCGGGCATCCATTGGCTTGGCGCTACTTTTCTGGAATTGACGATATCGCCTAACAATACAGCTCGCATAAATTAGATTATTTTAGCGAATTTAATAAAATTAGTTTAAATAGACTAATCTATAATTAAGGATTCTGTTTCAGGAAAGCGAGCAGTTTTTGCAACGCCCGCCCGCGGTGGCTGATGGCTGCCTTTTCCGCCTTCGACATTTGGGCAAACGTCCGGTAATCTCCATCGGGGACAAAAATCGGATCATAACCAAATCCGTTTTCGCCTGCGGGTGTTTTCGCAATGACACCGGTGACGATGCCTTCAAAAAAATGCGTTTCCCCGCGACGGTTAAGCGCGATAACGGTCCGGAA
>CAZIBV010000115.1:0-5197 GCA_964537345.1 uncultured Flavobacterium sp.
TCCGCTGGCGAGTTCGCCTGATTCGGCGGGAATCATGATATTGCCGAATCCCTGAAGCGTCTTAAGGCTTTGCAACGTCGACGGATGTTTGTACATGTCAAGGTCCATGGCCGGGGCAAAATACACCGGACATTTAGCCGACAAATAAACCGCGAGCAGCAAATTGTCACAGGTACCGCCGGCCATTTTGGAAAGGGTGTTGGCCGTCGCTGGAGCAATCACCATAAAATCAGCCCAAAGCCCAAGCTCGACATGGTTGTTCCAGGTTCCTTCAGGCGCACCGGGTTCGTCGCTCATAAAAGTGGAGAGCACCGGATTTCGGGATAGTGTAGATAAAGTAAGGGGTGTGACGAAATCGCGCGAACACGGTGTCATCACAACCCTTACATAGGCGCCAGCCTTGACAAAAAGCCTGACCAGCGCAGCAGTTTTATATGCGGCGATACCCCCGGAAATCCCGAGTATTATCTTTTTACCGCGCAAAACCATATTACTGGTTTCCGTCTCGGTAATAAATTTTACCGTCAACCCACTCCTGCACGGCTAGCGCATGTGGTTTTGGAAGCTTCTCATAAAACTTCGAAACCTCGATTTGCTCCTTGTTTTCAAAGATTTCTTCCAGGCTGTCGCTGTACGTGGCAAACTCTTCCAGTTTCTCGGTCAGCTCTTTTTTGATTTCAGAGTTGATCTGGTTAGAGCGTTTGGCCATAATGGTAATCGCTTCATAGATGTTTCCGGTTGGAGCTTCAATTTGCGATTTGTTGTACGTAACGGTATTTACCGGCGCATTGGTCTTCTTCAAATCCATGCCTTATGATTTAGTGAATCTATTTAATTCAGTTTCAATTTGTGCAAGCTTTTCACCTGCTTCGTCTTTAAACTTGCTCTCAGGACTAAACTTGATAAGCGCGTTGTAGGCTGCTTTTGCCGCCTGGAGACGTTCTTCCATTTTTGATTCGATACTGTTGATCGCCAGTTGATAGGCCGAATCGAATTTGACATAAAGTGCCTCTTCCTTGTATGGAGTTCCGGGATAATCGGCCACAAAGTTGTCAAGGGCTACAATAGCCGACTTGTGATCGGAAATCTTGTTGTAGTTCTTGGCGTTGGTAAAAACCTTGAGTTCGATTTTTTCACTCAACTCCTTGACTTTGGCGTTGGCCTCGGTCATGTGCTGTGAGTTTGGATAATTGTCGATAAAAGCCTGGAGTTTGTCAATGGCTTTAAAAGTGTCGGTTTGATCGAGGGTAAACCTCGGCGACAACTTGGCATAGCAACTGGCACCCAGAAATGCGGCCTCCTCGGCTTTTTCACTTTTTGGATAGCCCGATGCAAAACTCTCAAACTGATAGCCTGCCAGGTAGTACTGCTTGGTCTTGTAGTATGACTGGGCAAACATGTAATACATTTTCTCAGAATTCGGACGGCCTTTGAATGAAGGCGCAATCTGCTCGAACAAGCGAATCGCCTTGGAATAGCGACCCTTTTCATACATGGCCTCGGCAGCTGCGTACTTGACCTCGATGTCCTCACTTTTAAGCGCTTTTTGGTACTGGCTGCACGATGCGGCAAACAGTGACAATAAAACGACTGAAAGTAAAGTGAATACGGTGTTTTTCATAGTAAAAGCCCTGCGCTCGGGTTTAAGCGCACAAATGTAGTACAATTTCATGGAACGCGAAAGATTTTTTAACGGCTAACCCTTAATCTTACGTGTGGCCTCGGCAAGACGTCCTGCAAGTGATTCGTCGACGTTAACAAGCGGCAGGCGAACAGTGTTCTCCGACAGTCCGAGGGTTTTGAAAACTTCTTTTATACCGGCCGGGTTGCCTTGCTCAAAAATGAGGTCGATAGCATCGGCTACCTTGTAGTGCAAGGCGTAGGCCTCTTCAACCTTGCGCTCAAGACCCAGGCGGACCATTTTGGAAAATTCGTGCGGGAATCCTTCGCCAATCACCGAAATTACGCCCGAACCACCGGCCAGAACCATCGGCAGGGTAATCATGTCGTCGCCTGAAATCACCAGGAAACCTTCGGGTTTGTGCTGAATGAGTTTCATCGCCTGAACGATATCGCCAGCTGCCTCCTTGATGGCGACGATGTTTTTGAATTCGCGGGCCAGCCTAATAACGGTAGACGGCGCCATGTTGCTCGAGGTGCGTCCCGGAACGTTGTATAGGATGACAGGAACCGGCGAAGCCTGCGCAACCGCCTTGAAATGCTGGTAAATACCTTCCTGTGTAGGCTTGTTGTAATACGGCGACACCGATAGTACAGCCACAAACGCCGACAGATCGCGCGATTTGAGTTCGGCCACAACTTCCGCGGTATTGTTTCCGCCCACGCCCAAAACCAGGGGCAGTTTGCCGGCATTGGCCTCGATTACGGTGCGGATGACAGTTTCCTTTTCTTCTTTTGACAAAGTTGCCGACTCGGCCGTGGTGCCCAAAACCACAAGGTAGTCGATACCGCCTTCAATCTGGTATTTTACAATGCGGGCAAGGGCGTCGGTATCAACCGAGAAATCTTTTTTAAACGGAGTGACCAATGCTACACCGGTCCCAATCAGAGATTGCATGTTATAGTTTGTTTAGGATTTTTAAATAGCGGATGAGTTCGTCGGTAAAAACCTGATGCGCATCAACAGTCGTATCGATCATAAAATGGTTGAGGCGTTTGTCAACTGATGCAAAACCTACCTTGAATGCTGCCGCCGACTGTTGGGCCACCAGCATCAAAGGTGTTTTTTCGGTGTCGAAATAGTTGATCAAAAGGTCAAATTTAACTTTGTCAAAAGCTTGAACTTCAGGCTTTTCAACCTGTCCCGACCAATTCAAGTCAGCATGTGAAAAAACCGGATAATTAAAGGTGTCGCTTTTCTTAATGCGTTCGCGATAGGCCAAAATCCGGATGTAATCTTCCCTGATTCCCGCCGCCACAAGCGCATCAATCAAGGCGTCTTTTTTAAAAAACACCGATTCGTCGATCAGAATTCCGACCGTTTCAATTTTGCCGTCCAAAGGCTGGCTTTTTTGCGTGGCCAGGTTTCTTTTAACGATTTTTTTTGCGGCGAAATCCTTCAGGAAATTCAAAAACATCATACTTTTACCAACAACAAAAGTAACGAAATAAGTGTCGTCACCGGCGGTAAAACTAAAAAAGTCTCCCCTGCGCCTAAAGCAATTTGTTTTAATCTTAACATTTGCCGTAGCGCTCTCGTGTGGCCGCTCCTGGCAGGTTTCAACGGCGTCCGGAAACCAGATTCCGGTTACGGCCGACAGCGGTTCAGACACCAAATTTGAGGCATTTGTTTCGCCCTATCGGCAAGCCATCGATCGCGACATGAACAAGGTGCTCACCTACAGTCCTGTTACGCTCGACAAATCACAGGGAACCTGGCAAACGGCAATAGGAAATGTCATGGCCGACGCCACACTGGAAAAAGCCAACTTTATCCTGTCAAAACGCGACAAACCCGCTGCCGATTTTGCGCTGCTCAATTTTGGCGGTATCCGTTCGGTAATTCCGGCGGGCAACGTGACGGTGCGCACGGCATTTGAGGTTATGCCTTTTGAAAACAGCCTTTACGTGGTTGAACTTCACGCCGATCAGGTAAAGGAACTCATCCGCTACATCATCGCCGAGAAAAAAGCGCATCCGATTTCGGGCCTGACTTTTATGATCGACAAGGACAACAATCCGCAAAACATTTACATTGCCGGAAAGCCATTTTGGGCCAGTGCGACTTACCGTGTGGTGACGTCGGATTACCTGGTTCAGGGCGGCGACCGCATGGATTTTTTTACCAAGGGAAAATCATATGAAGATCTGGACTACAAACTGCGCAACGTCCTGATTGACTATTTTGCCGACCGCGATACCTTGCGGGCTGACGTTAACCCGCGCATTGTGACAACGCCATGAACCGACGGGATTTTATAACCAAATCGGCAGCAGGAGCCGCTTTTTTGAGTCTGGGCAACTTTGACGCCCTGGCGCGAGGCAGAAGGCACCTTACCGTATTGCACACCAATGACGTCCACAGCTACATTGATCCTTTTGCGGCCGATCACCCCAAGTATCCGGGCAAAGGCGGCGTGGCCAGGCGGGCGGCGCTTATCGAATCGATCAGGCGTGAAAATCCCAATGTATTGCTTGTTGATGCCGGAGATATTTTTCAGGGCACACCCTACTTTAACTATTACGGCGGCGAGCTTGAGTTTAGGTTGATGTCGATGATGAAATACGACGCGGCTACTTTGGGCAACCACGATTTTGACAACGGAATCGAAGGTTTTGCGGCTCAATTGCCACATGCCGAATTTGATTTTGTGTCAGCCAATTACGATTTTTCAAAGACGATTCTCGACGGACGCGTAACACCTTACCGCATCTTTAACAAGGGCGGAATCAAGGTGGGCGTTTTTGGAATTGGAATTGAATTGGCGGGACTCGTCAACCCCAAGCATTACAAGGAAACGGTTTACCTCAATCCTGTCGAAGTGGCTCAGGACACAGCTGATGCCCTAAGGCGGGAACAATGTGATTTGGTGATTTGCCTGTCGCATCTTGGTTTCAAATACTCCGATCCCAACAAAATTTCCGATGTCAAACTGGCCGGGCTGACCCATGGGATTGACTTGATTATAGGCGGTCATACCCATACTTTTCTGGACAAGCCGGTTACGGTTAAAAACAGCAGGGAACAAGATGTTTTGATCAACCAGACCGGATGCTACGGCGTCAATCTTGGCCGGGTTGATTTTTATCTGGACCGCGTTTCCAAGTCAGCGGATGGAAGGGTTTTGGGCGTTTGACTTTTCGGCCGAAATGGCAAATTCGTAAAATGTGTAAAATGCAAATGCATTCACACCCATCGCCAGAGGTCGCAAGGCTGGGATTGCCGATCCGTTAAGGTAAAATCGCTCGAGGAATACAATCACCTGCAAACTGATAAAAAGGACACAACTGATCAACAACCAGGTGTTGCGCATTGGTCCGCCGATAATAAAATTGGCCATCCCCATTCCGGCAAGAATAGCAATCAGAATGTTTTGCAGAGCCATGATGATAACCAATTGGTCCGGAACCTGGGAAATTCCCTGAAGATAAAAAAACAACAACATAATGGGCGCGGCGCCTATCACTACCGGTATGTAATCTCGGATTTTAAGCAATTTGATGGTGTATAGCAGCA
>CAZIBV010000116.1:0-4991 GCA_964537345.1 uncultured Flavobacterium sp.
CATCGACGCCAACAGCATCGGAACGGGTAGATTAAACGTATTCAATACAGTGTAGGCAACCATATAGGCCACCAACATCCAGACTAAGGTGATGGCATTGATTTTCATAGCGTTTTTATCTTAAAGGTAGCTCTTACCCTTTCCTCTATGGGTTAACAACTTGCCAAATAATTACTTGGCAAATTTTTGGGAATTGTTTCAGGGACCGTCAAGCTAGACTACCATCAGGAATGTGGAATTCAAGCCTATCTGATTTTGAGATTTTTTAACGTATTACTTTGCCGATTCAATTTCAGGAAATTGTTTCGCTTCCGTGGGAGGGATGATGCTTGGCGGGTGAGGGGTTACCTTCGCTGCGCCGTGGTGATGCCCAGGGTGGGGGACTTACAAGTGAACGAATTAGAGGTTGTTTGGTTTTTCCGATGCTTAAAGTCGGAAAGATGATGCTTGATTGATGAGGGGTTACCTCCGTTGCGCTGCGGTGATGCCCAGGGTGGGGCCCTTACAAGAAAACCAATCAGACAAAGTCTGATTGTTCTTTTTTATTTCTCTCCGCTTACAAAAGCAGAAAAAGCTTTTGACTCGTTTAGAAATAAAAAAAACCGAAACTTCCGTTTCGGTTTTCTTGTGGGCGATGAGGGGTTCGAACCCCCGACCCCCTCGGTGTAAACGAGGTGCTCTGAACCAGCTGAGCTAATCGCCCTTATTGCGAGTGCAAATATAAGCCCGTTTTTATAACTGGCAAATAAAAATCAAACTTTTTTACAAAATTTCGGCAACGACAAAAGTACTCCCGCCAATGTAAATAAAGTCGCGCGTTGTGGCGGCTGTCAATGCAGCATTGTAGGCTTCTGATACTGAACCGTAAGCGTCGCCTTTAAGGCCGAATCGGTTGGCGGCAGCCTGGAGTTGATCGGCGTCAAGCCCACGCGGAATATTGGGCCGTGCAAAGTAGTACACCGCGTTTTTGGGCAAAAGTTGCAACACGCCATCCAGGTCCTTGTCATTGACCACGCCCAAAACCATGTGCAATCGGTCAAAAGACTGGCGGTTGATCTGCTTCACGACAATCGATAGCCCGTGTTCGTTGTGAGCCGTGTCGCACACTACGGTCGGATTGGTTCGCAGTTGCTGCCAACGACCCTGAAGCCCTGTATTCTTGACGGTGTTCATCAGTCCGCCGGCCAAATCGGCATCGCTTATCATGTATCCTATTTCACGTAACTTTTCTACCGCCGTCTGAACAGTGCGTCGGTTGGCAGCCTGATAATCGCCCAAAAGATCGCCCGGGAGTTCCGGCACCGCAACATCCTGGGCAAAAACGATTTCAGATCTGCAATCTTCTGACTTTTGGAGGAAAACCGGTCGCGTTTCATCAATCGCCTCTCCAATGACAACAGGAATTCCCGGCTTGATGATTCCGGCCTTTTCGGCGGCAATTTTGGGTAGCGTATCGCCCAGAAAGGCCATGTGGTCTAACCCGATATTCGTAATCACCGACAACACGGGCGTAATAACGTTGGTCGAATCGAGCCTGCCGCCCATTCCGGTTTCGATGACGCAAATATCGGTTTCCGTCCGCACAAAATAATCAAACGCCAAACCCACGGTCATCTCAAAAAAGCTCAGGTTGTTTGATTCAAAAAACTCCCGGTGTTTCGCGATAAAATCCACTACGGCAGCTTCAGGAATTTTTTGACCGTTTACCGAAATCCGTTCGCGGTAATCTTTTAAATGCGGAGAAGTGTAAAGGCCAACGCGGTATCCGGCTTCCATCAACACCGACGCCAACATGTGCGAGGTCGATCCCTTGCCGTTTGTTCCCGCCACGTGAATGCACGTAATGTCGCGCTCCGGATGACCCAGGCGGTCCATTAAAAGAAGGGTATTGGTGAGGTCTTTTCTATAAGCCGATGCGCCCTGCCGCTGGTACATGGGCAATTGCGCAAACATCCATTGTACGGTTTGGCCGTAATCCATTATTCGCCCAGACGGAAGTTGACAATGATAAATCCGGTTTGCGTTTCAGGCGCTTTTGGATCCGGATTCCAGCTGTAGGTTCGCGCGGTTTCGTAAGCGGCTTCCAAAAGGCATGGCGCCGTGTTGGTCGTGCCCTTGGTGTAACGCGTGTTGGTGACCGATCCGCTTCGGCTTACGGTAATCTGAACCACCACCGTGCCTGATTCATTACACTTTTGAACCACCTTGTTCTTTGACCTTAACGATCGTCCGTTCAGGCCCCAGCCTTTCCCGCCTCCGCTGCCGCTGCCTGATCCGTAATAGGCGCTGGCATAAGGGTCGCCGTCCAGCCGTCCTTTGTTGCCAGGAAGGTTGTCCGGTCCTTCGCCTTCCTTGCTTGTTCCGTCTGATTGCGGCCCGTTGAGCAAGTTTGAAAGCGCGTCGGTAGTGGCTTTTGAAGGCTGTGGTTTAGCTTTGGGTTTTGGTGTTTCGGTGGGTTTTGAAACCTCTTTGTTGGGCGTCGGTTTTTTGGGTTCGGCCACAACGGGAGCGTCCTCGATGTCCTGGGTTTTCAGGTCTTCTTCCGACGTTACAGGCGTTGCGCTTGAAGTAGGTTGTGGTGCCGATGCAACGGTTTCGACCGAGTTGATGTTCTCACCCGATCCAAATTCGGTATTTCCAAAATTGACCGTGATGCCATTTTCAGGCGGTGGGTCAAGGTAGGTGAGGCCAAAGAAAAAAGCCAGCAACAACACCACAATCATAATGGCTGTGGTGATCGCAAAGGATTTTTTTTCGTATTCGGTCTCGAGAAACTTCATGTTATTTTGGTCTTACAGCCAATACTACTTTAATCTGGTTTCGGTTGGCGATGTCCAGGACATTAACGGCTTTTTCGATGGGAACACCTTCTTCGGCCCGAAGTACGATCGCCTTGTCTTCCTTGCCGGCAAACAACGCCAACAGTTTGCTTTCCAGTTCAGCTTCGGCCACGGGTTCCTTTTCAATAAACACCTGCAAATCCTTGTTGATGCTCACTGAAATGTTTTTGTTGCTGTCAGTCTTTCCCTTGGCTTTTGGCAACACCAGGTCCAACGCGTTGGTCGTTACCATGGTTGATGTCAGCATGAAAAAGATCAACAACAAAAACACAATGTCCGTCATTGACGACATGTTGAACTCGGGCGTAACCCTATTTCGTCCTCTCAATCTCATGTTACGACGGTTCGTTTAACAAGTCCAGGAATTCTACGGCATTGGCTTCCATCTGATACACAATCTTGTCGGTTTTTACCACCAGGTGGTTGTAGCCCACAAAGGCGATGATACCCACAATTAGTCCGGCAACGGTTGTCGTCATTGCAGTGTAAATACCTTCGGCCAATGCGCCAACTTCAATCTGTCCGCCGCCGCTTGCCATTTGGTGAAAGGCCAGGATCATTCCCCAAACCGTTCCAAGGAATCCAAGCATAGGGCCCGCTCCGGAAATGGTAGCCAGGATGCTGACGTTTTTCTCCAGTTTGTAGATTTCAAGTTTTCCGGCATTTTCAATCGCGGTGTCGATGTCTTCCAGCGGTTTTCCGATGCGCGAAATGCCTTTTTCAATCAGACGTGCCACGGGTGAACTGGTTTGTGCGCACAACATTTTGGCCGAATCAATTTTGCCTGAAAGTATCATCTCGCGGATGCGGCTCATGAATCCCATATCGATTTTGGCGGCGGCGTTGATGGCCATCAGTCGTTCAAAATAAATGTAGAGCGCTACAAAAAGCATGATGCCAATCGACAGCATAATCGCTTGTCCGCCAATGCCTCCGCTGGTAACCAGGTCCCAAACTGAGATGGTTTTTTCAACCGGAACTTCATCAATGAGTTGTTGCGCTGACGCTGAGGTGGTGTCGGCCTGAAGAAAAAATCGCATAGATCAAATTTTGTATTGTTAACGGTAAGCAACGAATTTAATTGTTTTAACGCTCGTATAATCGCCGCCCGAAAAATTTAATAACATAGTTTTACACCAGTTGCGCCAGGGCAATTTCATACGCCGTAGCACTTATTTGGGTCTTTTGCGGATTCTTGTCGTGCGTGCGTCCCAGTGCTTTGCGGATGGTGTCGGATGTGTCGTAAAAAATCGCCTCGTCGGTCATTTGAACGCGCTGTTCCATAAAGTAGGCAAAAACGCGCGCCATTCCGCAGTTTGATATAAAGTCGGGGATTAGGCTGACAGTGTTGTCGGTGTGTTCCATAATCGGCCCGTAAAAAATTTCCTTGTCGGCAAAAGGGACGTTGGCGCCGCACGAGATTACTTCAAGTCCCGATGCCACCATGGCGTCAACCTGTTCGCGTGTCACCAGGCGTGATGCCGCGCACGGCGCAAAAATCTGCGCGCCCAAATTCCAGATTCGGCTGTTGATTTCCTCAAAAGGAATCATGTTGTCGGATATGAGTTGGTTGCCGTTTTTGTTGAGGAATAGTTTGCGGATTTCGTCAAAAGTAAAACCTTCTTCCTTGATGACACCGCCGTTTCGGTCGATGATGCCAATGATGACGGCGCCCATTTCGGCCAGGTAAAAAGCGGCAGCCGAACCTACATTGCCGAATCCCTGAACAATGGCTTTTTTGCCTTCGACGTTTCCGCCGTAAAGGTTGTAATAATGTCTTACGGCCTCGGCCACGCCATAGCCGGTAATCATGTCGGCCACGGTGTATTTGCGGTTGACGTCGGGTGAAAACGCAGTGTTTTCAATCACCTTGACAACGCCCTGACGCAACTGCCCGATGCGGTTGATCTTGTCGGCTTCACTTGGGCGAAAGTGTCCGTTAAAAACACCTTCCTGCGGATGCCATACGCCGCAATCCTCGGTCATCGGGATTACTTCGTGAATCTCGTCGACGTTCAAATCGCCACCGGTTCCGTAATAACTTTTTAAAAGTGGAGATACTGCTTTGAACCAGCGCTGCAGTACGCCGTTTTTTCGCGGGTCAGACGGGTCAAAGTTAATTCCGGATTTGGCGCCTCCAATGGCCGGACC
>CAZIBV010000117.1:0-4951 GCA_964537345.1 uncultured Flavobacterium sp.
CAGATGAGCCTGATTGGGCCGCGGCCGCTTTTGCCGGATTACCTGCACTTGTACAACGATTTTCAAAAGCGCCGGCACGAGGTGAAACCGGGAATTACGGGGTGGGCGCAGGTAAACGGGCGCAATGCCATTTCGTGGGACCGAAAGTTTGAACTCGATGTTTGGTATGTTGACAATATAAGCTTTACGCTCGACGTGAAAATTTTGCTGATGACGGTAAAAAAAGTCCTCAAGAGCGAGGGAATCAACCCCGCCAATGCCGCGTCAACCGAACCTTTTAACGGATACAATTAATGAATGTACTGATCAGTTCAGCAGGGCGGCGCGTGTCGCTGGTGCGATTTTTTAAAACCGAACTATCCCGGATTTTCCCCGACGGCAAGGTAATCGCCTCCGACGCCAATCCGCAATTTTCTGCAGCTTGTCAGGTTGCTGACGACTGTTTTGCCGTGCCGCGCGTTACGGCCGATGGCTATATCGAACAATTGCTGCAACAATGTCTGGACCGGGAAATCAAATTAGTAGTTCCCACCATTGATACTGAATTGTTGCTTTTGGCCTGTCACCGCGAGGAATTTTCCCGCCACGGGATTGAGGTGGTGATATCAGATCCTGAAACGGTGGCCATTTTTAGGGACAAGCGCAAAACCCACTTGTTTTTTGAGGAGCACGGCATTGGCGCGGCCCGGGAATACGACAAGCAGAACTTCCGGTTTCCGATGTATATCAAGCCATTTGACGGCAGCCGGAGCGTTGATAATTTTGTAGTGCAGGATGAATCAGAACTGACTGATTATCATTTGAACAATCCAAAACTGATGTTCCTGGAATACCTGGACCACAAGCAACACATCGAGTTTACCATCGATTTGTATTACGACAAGGACGGAAATCTAAAGTGTTTCATTCCGCGTAGGCGCATCGAGGTTCGCGATGGCGAGGTGAACAAGGCCGTGACGCAAAAGCCGGAATTTGTAGACAATTTGTGGAAAAAGATGGCCCACATCAAAGGATTCCGCGGCTGCATCACGTTTCAGGTTTTTGTGCATCAAGCTACCGGAAAACTGTACGGAATTGAGATCAATCCGCGTTTTGGCGGCGGATACCCGCTTAGCTACCTGGCCGGTGGAAACTTCCCGCAATGGCTGATTGCCGAATATTTACAGCACAAGCCCATCGGCGAAAGCCATGACTGGCAACAAAACCTGATGATGCTGCGGTATGACGATGAGGTGCTGGTAAAAGATTTTGTGCTATGAAGGTAATTGTTTTTGACCTTGACGATACGCTGGTGCCGGAAATGGCTTATCTGGAAAGTGCGTTCAAAGAAATTGCGGCGCTTGCAAATCCGGATGACCCTGATGTTTTTGAAAGGATGATGCAGTGCTATCGCGAAAAAGGCGACGTGTTTGCGATGCTTTGTGAGGCGTATCCGTTTTTGGAAAAGGACGATTTAAAGCGCGTGTACCGTTTTCACTTTCCCAATTTTGAAGAATATCGGGACGTGAAGTTGATTTTGGAGGAAATCCGGGCCAAAGGGCATCACACCGGACTGATCACCGATGGCTATTCGGTGACGCAGCGCAATAAAATCCGGGCGCTGGGCATTGAAGATTTGTTTGATAAAATTGTCATATCGGAGGAGTTTGGTTCGACAAAGCCTGATTTACGGAATTTTGAAGCGTTTCACGAGTTTGGTCCTGCTGAATATTATTACGTCAGCGACAACGTCAACAAAGATTTTATCGCACCTAACCAACTGGGCTGGAAAACCATATGCCTTATGGACTGCGGGCGCAACATCCACAAGCAGGATTTTAACAAAGATTTAGTATATTTACCTTCGAGTAAAATACAACGACTGTCGGAACTGTTGGCTCATATTTAGTTCCGCAAACCATGAAACAGATATTTCCTGATCAGCGTTTACCCCAGGCGCTTCTGTACGGTCTATTGGTTCTGATTTACGCCTTTGTGGTGTTTTGGGCCAGTCCAAACCTGCGCGGATCAGATCAGTATTGGTATGTAGGCGATGTAGAACGCGTCGTGATGGGCGATGGCGAATTTAAAACCAATTCCATCTTTCCGCTGTCGATGCCGGAGGACTTGCGTGAACTTCCGCGTCCCTGGGTGCAAAACAAACCCGCAACTTACCTGGTTTTACCCATTGCCGCCCTGGTGGGAAACGGCCATTTTGCCTGGCTGATTTTTAACATTCTGGCGGTTTTTTTGTCGGCACAACTCATTGCCCGCGCCTTGAGCCTGACGCCGGCGAACACTTTTTGGTTTACCGCACTTTTCCTGTTTTTTCCTTTTAATTTTTACCTGGTTACCCAGGCGTTGCCTGAGGTTTTTGTGATGATGTTGCTATCGGGGATCATGCTGATCGCTGCCCGCAAGCCGCTGACGGTTCCCAATGCCGTTCTGCTGGCGGTTTTGTGCGGAATTCTGATTTGGCAACGATCGAATTACCTATTGCTCGTCCCGGCCATAATTGCACTTTTTGTCTGGACTCAACGCAAAAACGCGCTTTTGCCAACATTGGCGTTTACCGGAGTCACAGGATTGATGGTATGGCTTGCGCCGATGCTGTTTCCCGAACACCTGGTAAAGTTGCCTTCAATTCGCGACATTATCTTGCTCAACAAGCAGGGCGGAAGCAACATGGGCGCTTTTTTTGAAAATTACAACAACAGCGCAGTAACCCTGCGCGAATTGTTGGGCGTGATTTTAGAAAAGGCGTGGGGCGCACTGGTAGTTCAGCTTGAAGTGACAAGTTTGTCAAATACGATGATGTTTTATTTGGTGACGCTGATGTTTCCCGCACTTTTGATCGCCATTTTCCGACGTGATCTTGATTCCCGGATGCGTTTCTCGCTGATCGTTTTGGCAGGCATCCACCTGGCCACCATAGTTTTGTTTTACAACCAATACCGATACGCGGCTGCCGTGATGCCGGCCTTGTTTTTTAGCAATATTTATTTGTTGCGCAAGGCTTCGTGGGGCAGGAAGTCGGCGCTCAAGACATTCCTTTTAGCGGGTGCGTTGCTGGTTAGCGTGGTGATCGGAAGGCAACTCAGGATTCAGTCGCTGGAGGAGCATCAAATGATGACGAGCCTCTCCAAGGGGCTTAAAGGCGTTAAAGCCGACGGATTCCTTTGTCAGTACAAATCCGGACAAGGCCTTGGCTTTGGTTATGCAGCCAGCCCTTTGCCGGTTTATTTTTTTGATAAGTACGAACCGGACAACCTACTCGCCGCGGCCCATAAATTAGGCGCCACGCATGTAGCGGTTTCCAAAACGTCGCTGCAATATCCGCAGTGGAAATCAAATTTGTTTCACGAAATGCCAATCCTCCAGACTGATTGGGTTTTATTTAAGTTACCAGTTTATGCACAACAGTAAAATTTGGCTGTCGTCGCCACACATGGGCGGACGCGAACAGCATTTTGTCAACGAGGCTTTCGACACGAATTGGGTAGCGCCGCTGGGTCCAAACGTATCCGGTTTTGAGGCTGATCTGGAGCATTATCTGGGCGGCCAGGTGCACGTTGCTGCGTTGGCTTCAGGTACGTCGGCCATTCACTTGGGGCTGATCATGCTGGGTGTGGGCCCGGGCGATGAAGTCATCTGTCAGAGTTTTACATTTTCGGCATCAGCCAATCCAATAGTGTATCAGGGTGCGACGCCGGTTTTTGTCGACTCGGAAGCGGTAACCTGGAACATGTGTCCGCAGGCGCTTGAAGAGGCTATTGTGGATCGCATCGCCAAAGGCAAAAAACCAAAGGCCATCATAGCCGTTCATTTGTATGGAATGCCTTACCTGCACGACGAAATCATGCAAGTGGCCAACCGCTATGAAATTCCTGTGCTGGAAGACAGCGCCGAAGCCCTGGGAAGCACCTACAAAGGCCAAAAATGCGGCACTTTGGGCGATATCAGCATTTTGTCATTTAACGGAAACAAAATTATTACAACATCGGGTGGAGGCGCGCTGGTCTGCAAGACACCTGCCCAAAAGGACCAGGCGGTTTTCCTGTCAACCCAGGCCCGCGATCAGGCATCGCATTACCAGCATAGTCACATTGGCTACAATTACAGGCTGAGCAATATTTGTGCGGGAATTGGTCGCGGACAGATGGAAGTGCTCGATAGGCACATGAATTTTCGGCGTGAGATGAATGCGTTTTACCGTCGGGTTTTGGATAGGCAAGGCGTGACTTTTCAGGCGGAACCGTCGGCGGATTTTTACTCCAATTTCTGGCTGACGTCGGTTTTGATCAATGCTGAATCCGGCCGTACGCGTGAAGAACTCCGATTGGCCATGGAAGCTCAAAATATCGAGTCACGCCCACTCTGGAAGCCCATGCATCTGCAACCTGTTTTTGCTCACTGCCCGTATTACGGCGGCAAGGTTTCGGAATCGCTGTTTGAACATGGATTGTGCCTGCCATCGGGTTCAAATCTTACCGACGGCGACCGCGCCCGCATTTTGGGTGTTTTTGATGCCTTTTTTTGAAACTTGACCCTCTTTTTTTGATATATTTGTGATAACACCAAAAAATAAACCCGACGTGAGTCAATCAGCCTTTAAGGTTTTGTTGGACACTATCTCGGAAAAGCGCTTTCGCAACATCGGGTATCTTCCCCGGTGGATCGTTTTCCTGATCGACGTGTTCATCGTCTTCCTGGCTAGCATTGTCACCTATGTGATCCTGTCGAGTCTTATCGTATTGCCGCAATTTAACATGCCGATACGTTACGCCTGGATCATTATGGTAAATGCGGCGTGTTTTTTTATTTTCAAGACCTATTCGGGTATCATTCGTCACTCGACGTTTATCGACGGTGTAAAACTGCTGGCCTCAACCAGTACGGCGTTCAGCATCCTGATTACCATCAACTATTCCTGGTATTTTATATTTGGCCAAAAACTTTACCTGACCACCGG
>CAZIBV010000118.1:0-4699 GCA_964537345.1 uncultured Flavobacterium sp.
AACTTGGCTCGCGCGATGTGATGGCGGTTTCGCTTTATCCAAAGGAAGGCAACCCTCTTTGGGAAGAGTATTCCACGCGCATCGTGGCACACACGCTAAAAACGTATTCAAAATACACCTTTGATTATCCGTATCCCAAAGCCATCTCAGTAAATGCCGAAGACCAGGGCATGGAGTACCCGATGATTTGCTGGAATTACGGCCGACCTGACGAAAATGGCGTTACATCTGACCGCATCAAGTGGGGCATGATGGGCGTCATCATTCACGAAGTTGGGCACAACTATTTCCCGATGATTGTCAACTCGGATGAGCGCCAGTGGACGTGGATGGACGAAGGGCTGAACTCATTCCTGGAAGTGCTTACCAAAATGGAATGGCCGGACTTCCCGATAGGACGCGGTACGCCCAAGCAAATTGCGCAGTACATGGCCGGCGATCAGTCAAGGCTGGAGCCGATCATGACCAACTCGGAAACCATCAAGCAGTTTGGCAACAATGCCTATGCAAAACCGGCGGCCGGGCTGATGATTTTGCGCGAAACCATCATGGGCCGTGAACTTTTTGACCATGCGTTTAAAACTTATGCCAACCGCTGGAAATTCAAACATCCAACGCCAGAGGATTTTTTCAGGACGATGGAAGACGCATCGGCGGTAGATCTTGACTTCTTTTGGCGCGGATGGTTTTACACTACCGATTATACCGATATAGGGGTGAAAACCGTCAAACAGTATTTTGTCAGTGCCGATGGGCCAAAGCCGTCAACTGATGCGCAACAAGACAGTCCGCGCAGGCGTTTCCGTGCAACCGGGCCGATGGTTTACATGCTGGAAGGCAGCGATCCTATCCTTAAACCGGAACTCAAAACCGCGTTGGACGTAAAGAACATTCAGCCACTTGAGGAATATCTGCAAAAAACCTTTACCGCTCAGGAACGCGAACAGCTTAAAACGCCGCGATATTTTTATCAAGTTACTTTTGACAAGCCGGGCGGACTGGTGATGCCGCTGATTGTCGAACTGACTTTTGCCGACGGAACAACTGAGGTGCAAAAGTTTCCGCCTCAAATCTGGCGAATGAACGACAAGGAAGTTACCCGCACTTTTGCTACCCAAAAGGAAGTGGTCAAGATCACAGTCGATCCACGTGAGGAAACCGCCGACATCGACTTGACCAACAACTCCTGGCCACGCGTGGAGGCAAAATCCAAGTTTGACTAGGTTAAAAAATGGTAAATTTTGGGTAGGAGGGTAGCAAACCTTTACCTTTGCATCGTTTAAAGACAATCTATGTTTGGCATTGGCGGCGGAGAACTGTTGTTTATTTTGTTTATGATCCTGATGTTTTTCGGGTCGGACAAAATTCCTGAAATGGCGCGGACTTTTGGAAAGTTCATGGCTCAGGTGCGCAATGCTACCAACGATATCAAATCAGAAATCCACAACAGCGGCGTCGATATGAATACTTTGACCGGCGGCATCAGCGATGAGGTGGCCAAAGCCAAGGAAGGATTTACCCAAATGCTGGAAGGAGCGCAAAAAGACGCCGGAATGCAGGATGAATTGCACAAGGTTTCGGAAGCGCTTACCCGTGCCGATGCCGAGATATCTGAATCAGTGAGCAATGCCGTGCAGGAACTTCCTGAAGATTACACCGGACCTATCAAACGCACCCGATGATTGACGCTTTACTAGCCCTGGATCGCGAATTATTCCTCTTCCTCAACAATCTGGGGAGCGAGCGCTATGACGGATTTTGGAAATTCATTACCAGGCAGATCAACTGGCTGCCTTTTTTCCTGTTTATGGCCTGGGTGGTTTACAAAGCGCTGGGTTGGAGAAAAATGTTGCTGTTGCTGGGTGTTTTGGGCGTGATGATGGTTTTCACCGATCAGACCACCAACCTGGCAAAAAATACCTTTGAACGCCTTAGGCCGTGCAGCAATCCAAACCTTGACGGGCTGATGCGCGAGGTGATTTCCCGATCGTCTTTCAGCTTTTTCTCCGGACACGCCTGTAACTCAATGGCCGCCGCCGTTTATCTTATGCTGATTTTACGCCCACACGTTCGCCACATTGGCTGGCTGTTTTTGTGGCCACTGATTTTTGCCTACAGCAGGATTTACCTTGGCGTGCATTATCCGCTGGACATCATGGTTGGGTTTGCCGCCGGAGCTACGTTTGGCTGGGTGTTCTACAAACTTTATGGTTTTATCCTGAACAAGTACTTCCCAAAATTAAATGACCCGGCTCAAGGTGAGTCCGTCGCGAATAGGGAGTAAAACAGTTTCCACCCGCGTGTCATCAACAAGCCGCTGGTTGTATTCCAGCAATGTCAGCGTGCTTTTGTCGTTTGGCTTAACGTCTTCCAGAACTTTTCCGCTCCAAAGTACATTATCAGATAAAATGATGCCTCCTTTGCGCATTTTGGGTACAATCAGCTCATAATATTTCAGATAGTTTTCCTTGTCGGCATCAATAAAAACCAGGTCGAAAGTTTTGTCGATAGTGGGAATAATATCCAACGCGTGACCCAAATGCTGGCGGATTTGCTCACCCCAGGGCGATCGGTCAAAATACTTCCGCTGAAAATCAAACAGTTCTTCGTTGTTGTCTATCGTATCAACGGTTCCGCCCGGCGCCAGTCCTTCGGCCAGACAAAGCGTCGCATAACCGGTATACGTCCCAATCTCCAAAATGGCTGCGGGACTGATCAACTTGGAGAGCATCGACAGCACCCGACCCTGCAAATGACCGCTTAACATACGCGGCTGCATGATCTTTAAGTGTGTTTCCCGGTTTAGCTGCGCCAAAAGTTCAGGCTCCTGCTGCGAGTGACGGGCGACGTAATCTTCAAGTTGAGGTGAGATGAAATGCATAATCAAGCGTAAAAAAGGTGAGATTTTCTGAGTTTTAAAGGTACGTAATCCCACTGATTTGTCGCGGGAAAATCGCCTTTCCGTCTTTTGGATGCTTCCGTCAATTTAGGTATTTTCAAAAGGTTGGTTGTTCGCGCTATTCGCTACCTTTGCACCGTGGAAATTCAAAAAAAGGACATACGCTCATTGAGCAAAGAGGAATTACGCGGGTTTTTCCAGCAAAACGGCGACCAGGCCTTTAGGGGCAATCAGGTCTACGAATGGCTTTGGAACAAGGGCGCGCACTCTTTTGACGATATGACCAACCTGTCAAAAGCCACGCGGCAAATGCTGGAAGATCATTTTGTCATCAATCACATCAAGGTTGATACGATGCAGCGCAGCAGCGACGGAACCGTCAAAAATGCCGTAAGGCTTCACGATGGGCTGGTGGTTGAAAGTGTCTTGATTCCAACCGAAGCGCGCACCACAGCCTGCGTTTCCAGTCAGGTAGGATGCAGCCTGGATTGCAGTTTTTGCGCCACGGCAAGGCTAAAGCGGATGCGCAACCTCAATCCCGACGAAATTTACGATCAGGTTCTGGCGATTGATGCTGAAAGCCGTCTCTACCACAACCGTCCGCTGTCAAACATTGTGTTTATGGGGATGGGCGAACCGCTGATGAACTACAACAACGTCATCAAGGCGATTGACAAAATCACTTCGCCGGAAGGACTGGGAATGTCGCCCAAAAGGATTACGCTGTCAACGTCGGGCGTTTCAAAAATGATCCGCAAAATGGCCGACGATGAAGTCAAGTTCAAACTGGCCGTATCATTACATTCCGCCATCGAGGAAACGCGCAACCGCATCATGCCGTTTACCAAGAACTTTCCGCTTACCGAGTTGCGTCAGGCGCTGGAATACTGGTACCAGAAAACCAAGAGCCGGGTCACCTATGAATACGTGGTCTGGAAAGGCATCAACGACGACAAAAAATCAGTGGATGCGCTGGTGAAATTTTGCAAATATGTCCCGTGTAAAGTCAACCTGATCGAATACAACCCGATTGACGACGGCGAGTTCCAGCAAGCGTCTCCGGAGGCCATTCAAATGTATATCGATGGTCTTGAAGCCGCCGGAATCGTGGTCAAAGTACGCCGAAGCCGCGGAAAGGACATTGATGCCGCCTGCGGGCAATTGGCCAATAAAGGTTGATTCTTCTCGTCCGAACTTTACTTAACTCTCTTGCTTTTTCGATTGCATCAAGTGGCAGGTACCGTCTTCGCGAAGTTGCCTCGTTTTTTAACAATTTCGGCAGTTAATCTGTAATGGCCATTGCCGGATTTTTTGTACGGGAAAGTTCCCATGCTCGCCCCCTTCCCATGGTAGAAAGTTAACCAATCCTGCGATTGGTCGGTTGCAGAAAATCTGCCTTAAATCTTAATTTTTAATCTGTGTTTCCTGCCTCATACTGAGTTTCCTTCCTTCTGCCAAAGCTACATGGTTCGCCTTGCGTTTTTGGTGCGGTCGATATTACAAATCATAACCGACTCCGATGAAGTAATTCCCCGCGCATCTCCAATGGCATTTTATGAACCTTTTCACGCAGTAAGAACAGCCAAAAACGTATCTTTACGCTCGTGAAAATCACCGAGCAAATCAAATTACCCATTAAAGAGGAGATGGAGCTTTTTGAAGGAAAGTTCCATGATTCGATGGCATCAAACGTTGCGTTGCTCAACCGGATTACGTACTATATCGTAAATCGGAAAGGCAAGCAGATGCGCCCGATGTTTGTATTCCTGGTGGCCAAATTGCTGGCGGGATCGGTGAACA
>CAZIBV010000119.1:0-4686 GCA_964537345.1 uncultured Flavobacterium sp.
CGAAGCCAATTGAATTTTAGGTTATTGACTAGCTTCGGTTGGGATTTGACGTTTGCCATTGTTGCAATTGTCTTACTTTTGCGGAACAAAATTTCACTGTCTTGAACGATCATCACATTGCCGGATTTTCAAAGCTATCCAAACAGGAAAAAATTGATTGGATTGCCAATACGTATTTCAAAAACCCTGATGCCGGGCGCAAGGTCCTGACGCAGTACTGGAACGCCGATGCGCGTTTGCAGCAGCTTCACGATGAATTTATCGAGAACACCGTAACCAACTTTTATCTGCCGTTGGGTGTGGCGCCCAACTTTTTGATCAACGGGAAATATTACACCATTCCCATGGCCATTGAAGAAAGTTCGGTGGTGGCCGCGGCATCAAAGGCGGCTAAGTTCTGGTCCGACCGCGGCGGATTCAAGGCCACTGTTTTGGGCACCGAGAAAATCGGGCAGGTTCACTTTACGTTTAACGGCGATTCAGGGAAACTCAAAACTTTCTTTGAAGCGTTAAAACCAAGGCTTTTTGCCGATACAGCGCCACTGACGAAAAACATGCAGGCTCGCGGCGGTGGGATTCGCGACATAGAATTGCGCGACAAGACCCAGTTGCTTGAAGGGTATTTTCAGTTGCATGCCACTTTTGAAACCAAGGATTCGATGGGCGCCAACTTTATCAACTCCTGTTTGGAGCAAATGGCCAAGACCTTAAAAGATGCGGCTCAGGATTATGAAGGTTTTACAGCTGATGAAGCCGACATTGAAGTAGTCATGAGCATTTTGTCAAACTTTGTCCCGAATTGCATTGTGAGGGCTGAAGTGAGTTGTCCGGTTGAAGATCTGGCCGAAAAGCACATCCCCGACCCGATGGAGTTTGCACGCAAATTTGTCAGGGCGGTCAACATTGCCGAAGCCGAACCTTTCAGGGCGGTGACGCACAACAAGGGCATCATGAACGGGATTGACGCCGTGGTTTTGGCCACCGGAAACGACTTCCGCGCGGTTGAAGCCGGCATCCACGCCTACGCCTCAAAGAGCGGACAATACAGCAGCTTGTCGCACGCCAAGATCGAGGACGGAATTTTTACGTTCTGGATGGAGATTCCGTTGGCTTTGGGTACGGTGGGCGGACTGACTTCACTACACCCGCTGGTTAAATTTAACCTGGAGATGCTGGAGAACCCGTCGGCGCAGGAGTTGATGCAAATTGTGGCCGTCTGTGGACTGGCGCAGAACTTTGCGGCCCTGCGATCACTGACAACAACGGGAATCCAGGAAGGCCACATGAAAATGCACCTGAACAACATCCTGAACCAGTTTCACGCCACGCGCGACGAGCGTCAGGAAGTGAGAAAGCAATTTCAGTCGCGGCCGGTTTCGCATGCGGCCGTTGTAGAAGTGCTCGAAGGTTTGCGCAAAAAATAACCCGGAAGCCCGCGTAAGGGATAGCAGCGGCATCCTTTTGCGGCGCTAGCCGTAAAAGATACAGCGGATAGCCCGGTGGCGGCCTTACCGATAAAATATGCGGCGAAACGAAAGCCGCCATACGCCATGAAAAAACGATTTTACAGCAACGGAAAACTCATGCTTACCGGCGAATATGTTGCGCTGGACGGTGCCAAGGTGCTGGGCCTGCCGACGCGTTTTGGCCAGGACCTTACCGTTAGCGAGCGCGGCGGACGCGTGATTTCGTGGACGGGTTATGAGGACAACGGTGCGATGTGGTATCAGGACGAATTGCATTTTGACGATATTATGGCGCCAATCCCGGCGGAGAAATCAGTTAGGAATACGCTGCTGGGCATTTTGCAGGTGGCGGCGCTCATGCAACCCGATTTTTTAAAGGCTGATGGGTATTCGGTTGAAACCAGACTGACTTTCCCGCGGCTGTGGGGACTGGGAACCTCATCGACGCTGCTCAACAACATTGCCGATTGGCTGGAGATTGATCCTTATTTACTGCTGCGCGATTCATTTGGCGGAAGCGGTTACGACATTGCCTGCGCCCGACACAATTATCCGATTATTTATCAAAAAACCAATGATACGCCCGTGGTGGAACCGGCTGGGTTTGACCCTGTCTTTGCCGACAACTTGTTTTTTGTCTATCTCAACAAAAAGCAGAGCAGCAAGGCGGCCATTGCGTCGTATTATTCCCGTCGACACGAAGGCATGGAGCGAAACATTGCCAAGCTGGATAAAATTACCGATTTGCTTTGCACCACGACCAGCGTTGGGGTTTTTGCCCGTGAACTGGAACACCACGAAGCCATTTTAAGCGATATCCTGGAGATGCAAACCGTTAAGGAAGCTTTCTTTCACGACTTTCCGGGAACGGTTAAAAGCCTGGGCGGCTGGGGCGGCGACTTTGTCCTGGCGGTTTCAAAAGACAATCCTCAGGAATACTTTAAGGCTCGCGGATTTACTACGGTTATTCCCTATCGCGAGATGATACTTTAAAGCATAAAAAAAGCCCGGTGATTGCCGGGCTTTTTTTGTTCAGAATGAATCAATAATTGAATTTCCAACGGTTGTCCTCGATTTCGGCGTTGGCCTTGAGGGCAGGAATTACACGGCCTGCATCGCCTGCGCGAGACTGCGTGATTTGCTGACGCATAGGTGCTAAGTCTTTGGTTTCGGCAGCCTTGGTGACCAAAACGGTGCTTACCACGTATACGCCAGAGTTACCTTCGATAGCGCCCGAGGTTTTGCCTTGTCCGATGCTCAGTGCTGTTCCAACCACGCGTGGCTCAGGGCCAACGTTAGGCAGTACGGCGTTTTGAACGGTCATGTCCAATGCTTGCTGAACCTGAACGCCGGCAGCTTTGGCCATAGCTTCAAGGTTTGAACCCTGGAGCTTTTTCTTGATAATTTCAGTCTTTTTCTTGTTTTTCAGGATTGGCTCGATAGAGATGCGCGCCTGATCGACTGCCATTAGACCTTCGTCATTGATCTTTTTAAGACGGGCAATAACGTGTCCGACGTTGGCAACCTCAAAACGCTTGACGCTTCCCACATCGGTATTTTTCTCATAAGCCCAGCGAATAATTTGACGCTGATTGCCGATTGATCCAAAGTTCTCGTCCATCACCTTGGCAACAACCGGAGGCGCAACGGTAAGTCCGGCGGCTTTGGCTGTGGCGGCAAAGTCTTTTTCATTGGCGTCCATTTCAAACTTGGCGGCTTTGTTAAAGGCTTCGTTTGAAGTAGCTTCAGATGGTTCGATGCGTTGAGCCAGTGTCGCTACGCGGATGGCATCCTGCTTGTCGGTAACGTTGATTACGTGGAAACCAAAATCAGTTTCAACCAGGCCGATGGTTCCCACCGGATTGTTGAATACAAAATCGTTGAACGGCTTCACCATTTGGTTAGGTCCGAAATATCCAAGATCTCCGCCTTGTTGAGCTGAAGAATCGTCAGAGTTTACAAGCGCCAGCATCATGAATCCTGATGGATTGGCCTTGGCTTGTGACAGTAGCGATTCGGCTTTGGCTTTGGCCTCTTCTTTAGTACGCTTTTCCTTTTTGTTTGGAACTGCTGTTCCCTCATAGCTAATCAGGATGTGGCTGGCCTTGGCTTTTGCACCGGCCTTGCGACCCAACACTTTTGACACGGCGTAGAACCCACCGCGCATGTAAGGTCCGTAGATCCCGCCAACCGGAAGGTCAAACATTCCCTGAACCTCGGCAGGAAGATCGCTCTTGGCGATGTAGGTGCTGTCGTATGGAAAGTCAGAATTTTCGTTGACAAAGTCGATGATGTTGGCCGTGTTGCGGAATCCGGGAACGGTGTCATTGGTACCGGTCTTTTCATTGTAAACCACTTTGCCTTCCATCAGGGCGTCGATGTTTTTCTTCACCTCGTCCTCGTCGACCTTTGACGGCTTGTCCTCGATCAGGACGTACTCGATCTCGCGGCTTTCTTCAGCTTTGTACTTTTTCTCGTTTTCACGCATGTAGGCAACGATTTCCTCATCGGTTACCTTCACGTCGCTGTCTTTTACCGATGAGAACGGAACGGCGACGTAATTAAACGTCACCTTGTCGTTTTCCATCTGGTATTTAAGTTTTCCTTCAACGTCGGTGGCAAATGCAGCACCGCGGATCAAAGAGCTGTAAATTTCAAACTGGGCGTTGATGGCCGCGTCTTTTTCAGCTTCTTTCAGGAAAACTTCCTGTTGCGGGTTTGAACGGAAAAACTCCTTGAATTTGTTGATGTCGAATACTCCGGCAGTCTGGAAAGTTGGGTTTTGCCCAATTTGCGGGTTGTTCTTAAACACTTCCAGGATGTGACGCTCACCTACGCGGATGCCCAGCTTTTCAAACTGTTCCTGCAATAGCGCAACGTTTACTTCCTGCTCCCATACGCGGTTTGCAGCCTGGGTTAGGGAAAGTCCCTGTCCGCTTTTCTCAACGTTTGCAACTTTCAGGTTAAAGTCGTCGTATGAGATGTCTTTTCCGTTGATGCTACCAACCTCGCGGGATACCGAGTTGAATCCGCCGCTCTGAACGACGTCACCGATAATAAAGGCGAAAAGACAAAATCCGATAACCAGGATTAACAATAACGAACGCTGTCTGATCTTCGATAAAACTGCCATTTTGTTTTGTTGATTAATTTTCAGTTTGCGAAAATACAATTATCTGACAAATAATCGCATTTGTCGTCCTATAAAATAAAAAAGTTT
>CAZIBV010000120.1:0-4592 GCA_964537345.1 uncultured Flavobacterium sp.
GAAATCGTGATGTTCACACCGCTCAGCGATAAAAATATCCGACAGATTGTGGGCTTGCAACTCAAATCGCTAACGCGGATGCTGGCGCAGCAAAATATCACCATGGATGCGACGCCGGAGGCCATCGATTACCTGGCACAAAAAGGTTACGATCCGCAGTACGGTGCCCGTCCGGTAAAAAGGGTAATCCAGCGGGAAGTACTCAACAAATTGTCAAAGGAAATCCTGGCCGGGAAAGTCAAGCCTGACCAAGTCATCCTGCTGGACAGTTTTGACGGGGAGCTGGTCTTCAGGAATCGCGAAGCTGAAATAGAATAATCAGGAGCCGGGCAAACGTCCGGCTTTTTTAATTAACAAAGTTTAGAATTGCTTTAATAGGTTTTTGGGAGTGCTCGGGCAATGGGATGGCTACCTTTAGGTAAACTCAAAATCAAATTGTCATGAAAAAGAAAATTGCCATTTTGGCCACCCACGGATTTGAAGAAAGTGAATTGATTTCGCCAAAGGAAACCATCGAAAAACAGGGCTGGACAGCACACGTAATCAGTCCTGAATCAGGAAGTATAAAAGCCTGGGCTGACGGTGATTGGGGCCAGGAAGTTCCAGTTGACCATACGCTCGATGAAATTCTGGCCGATGACTACGATGCCCTGGTGCTTCCGGGCGGTGTACTAAGTCCCGATAAATTGCGCACCGACAAAAAGGCGCTGGCCTTTGTCACGCATTTTGTTGACGAAGCAAAGCCAGTGGCCGCCATCTGTCACGGTCCGCAAATTTTGATTTCGGCCGGTCTGGTGCAGGGACGTACCATGACATCGGTCGAGGCGGTTCGAATCGATCTTGAAAACGCCGGAGCGAACTGGATGGACGAGGCGGTTGTAGTCGACAACGGACTGGTAACGAGCCGGACACCAAAGGACCTTCCGGATTTCAACGCCAAGATGGTTGAAGAAATAAAAGAAGGCAAGCACGTTGGTCGTGAGGCTTAAAAATCTCTTAAAAGTTTGATGTACTGGTTTTGACGGCATACTTTTGTACCCTCAAAATGAACAATATGAGGATGGAGCCTGTCAAAGTTTTTTCAGGTGATGAGGTAAAGGCAGGAGCGGTTCAACACTTGCTCAATACGCATAGCATCGGTACCTGGGTTCGCACCACTCGTTTAAAAGAAGGTGCAAATGATGAAGACGCCTTTTCAGCCATTGAAATATTCATCGAAGCTGAACACGAAGCCAAGGCACGGCTGGTAATGGCCACGCAAAGAATATGACACCGTCGTTTGGCGGTGTTTTTTTATGCCTGTCGATAATCTTTTGTCAATCAAAACAATATTGCTAATTTGGCCGGCTATCAACCAAACCCAATGAAATACCTTGTCTGTGTTTTACTGATGGTCGTATCGGGCGCACTGGCCCAGCCAACTGATACGATTTACCGATCGACCGATGTCGACATCAAGCCCAACCTGAAGGACGGCATGTACAAACTCACTGAATTTGTCAGCAACAATTTTAAGTTTCCGCCATCGGTAAAGAACAAGAAAGTCCGCATTTTTACAAGCTTTGTCGTTGAACCCGATGGCCGAATGACCGACGTCAAGTCATTTTACATCAGCGTAAAGGAATACCTTCCGGTCGAGGTGGTATCCATACAGACCGAGGAGGAGAAAGCCGCCGAGCAAAAAGTATTCGATTCCATGCGCGACGAAGCAGCCCGCGTCCTTAAACTCTTTACAGATACCTGGACACCGGCAATGGTAAGCGGCAAGCCGGTTCGTTGCCTGTACAATTACCCGATTTCCTTTAACATCGAGTAATTATCGCTTAGCCTTCCAAACATTATTCTCGCTGTTGACATCCGGAATCACGCCGTCCGGATCGACGGTTACCTGTTCAATTTCCTTGCGGGAGGTGTCAAGAATGCTCCAGGTGGTGTTGCGCTGCCAGATTTCGACGGGCAGGTTTCGTCTTACCAAAGTTCCGTCGGCATATTTTATTTCCAGAAAAACAGGCATTGGCATTTGTTCGAGGTTGCCGATGGTGATTTTCGCACCGCGCTTTGGGTCGTTGTTGACGTATTCGACGCTTTCAATTGATTGGTCAACCTTCCAGTTGTTGAAAATCCAGCCGCGCCAAAACCATGATAAATCTTCACCCGATACATTTTCCATCGTGCGGAAAAAGTCATTGGGCGTAGGGTGTTTGTAGGCCCAGCGCTCAATGTACGTTTTCAGGGCGCGGTCAAATCGGTCCGGACCCAACACGGTTTCGCGCAGGATCGACAGGCCAAGAGCTGGCTTATAGTACAATAATTCGCCAATGTGATCCTCTTTCATATTGTCGGGATGGGCGCAGATGGGTTCCAGGGCATCGCGCGTCATAAACTTCCCGATTCGGTGCAAATCAGGCGTGGGCGATTTGTATTCGCCATTGTTGAAGGCATCGGTGCTGAGCGAATTGATAAAAGTGTTCAAGCCCTCGTCCATCCAGCCGTGCAATCTTTCATTTGACCCGACAATCATCGGGAACCAGGTATGCCCAAATTCGTGGTCGGTTACGCCCCAGAGTCCGCCGCGTTTGGCTTTCAGGCTGCAAAAAACAATTCCCGGGTATTCCATTCCACCTACGTTTGATGCCACGTTGATGGCCATCGGATACGGATATTCAAACCATTTTTCCGAATAGTGTTCGACCGATGCCTTGGTGTATTCAGTCGATCGGCCCCAGCCAATGACGCCGGCACTTTCAGCAGGATAGGCAGACACAGCCAGACACGGCTTTCCCGACGGGAGGTTGATCCGCGCCGCGTCGATGATAAAAGCCGATGACGAAGCCCAGGCCACATCACGTGTGTTGGTCATGCGATACTTCCAGGTCAGGGTTTTTCCCGCTGTTGGTTTGTCCTGGCCAACTTCCGACATCGGGCGGATCATCACCGTATGGTTGCTTTTTATGGCTTCGTCCCAACGCTTGAGTTCGGCCGCGCTCATCACTTCAGATGGGTTGAGCAATTCGCCCGACGCCACGACAAAATGCGATGCCGGAGCCGTAAGGTTAAGGGTAAAGTCGCCGTATTCCAGGTAGAACTCACCGGCGCCCAGATATGGCTCGGTATTCCATCCCTTGATGTCATCGTAAACGCAAAGTCTTGGATACCACTGCGCAATTGAAAAAATTTTTCCTTTGCCGGTATCAGCGATGCCCATCCGGTCTGATCCGTATTTGGGAACGACAAAATCAAATGCGATGCGAAGCTTGACCACGCCGCCCTTTGGTTTGAGAGGTTGCGGCAAAAAGACCTGCATTCTTGTATCGCTGATGATATAATCTAGTTTACGCGCTGTTTTTCCACCGGTCATCTCAACGGTTTTCAGTCCGAACCCGCCGTCAAAGTCAGGGTCGTCCGATCCGTTCCGGCTGCCGTTGATGGGAACGATGAGGTTGCCGCGCGATTCTTTGCGAAAAAGGTTCTGATCGAGCGTGAGCCAAAGAAAGGAAAGTTCGTCCGGGCTGTTGTTCTGATAGGTGATCTCAACCGTTCCGCTCACTTTTTCCGATGCCTCGTCCAGGGTTGCCGACAAAGCATAGTCGGCGCGGTTTTGCCAGTATTCAGGACCTGGTTGGCCGCTGGCTGAACGGGTTGGCGTACTGCCGCTTTGGTAAAATCCGGTGCCAAACGCATCCAGATAATTGTACTTGCTTTGGGCCGAAAGCGATCCGGCAATCAGGAGGACGATAAACGATAGCTTGCGCATATTACGGGGATTAAGGTGGCTGAAATTACACTTTTTTTCCGTCATTTGTATGAAAAGCTTATGATGCAGGTTGATTTTAATCCGTTCCCGATTTTGCGTTCCGATCGTTTGATTTTACGCAGGATTGTGCCTGGCGATGTCGAATGTGTTTTCCGGATGCGATCGGACCCAAAGGTGATGCAGTTTGTGCCGCGACCGTTGGTGACAAAACACGAGGAAGCCTTGTCGCATATTGAACTGATTGACAACCGCATCAACAACAATGAGGGTATCAATTGGGCGATTACAACGGTTGATGACGACGCCATGATGGGAATCATCGGATTGTTTGTCATCAAAAAAGAGCATTTCCGCGCTGAGCTGGGCTATATGATCTTGCCTGAATTTCAAAACAAAGGTTACATTTCCGAGTCGATAGCACTGGCAGTCGATTACGGATTTGGTACACTCGGCCTGCATTCCATTGAGGCCATTATCGATCCGGACAATACTGCGTCTGAAATGGTGTTGCAAAAGAATGGCTTTGTCAAGGAGGCGCATTTGCGTGAAAACGAGTTCTGGGATGGACGGTTTTTGGATACTGTCATCTATTCTAAACTTGCCCACTAAAAAAAAGGTTTGGATAACATGACGTTACCCAAACCTTCCACCAAAACAAAATAAAACCAAATTACGTGTAACAGCTGAGCTGCTGTATGTAGCGTGATTTACGTTGCGTAAAATTACAATCTCAATCCGCTTTTTGCAAGCCGTATTGTGAATTTTGGGATACATTTAACCCGTGTTGAGGTGGGTTGTGAAGGATAAGTTAAAGGGAGATGGGTTGGGCGCCTGTGGC
>CAZIBV010000121.1:0-4504 GCA_964537345.1 uncultured Flavobacterium sp.
TTGCTGGAAGAAAACCAGCGTCACCGCGAGGCGATTCTTGCCAACTTGTCGCGGCCTTCACAGTTAATCAATCCACTTAAATTTGATTTGTTGGAAACCGACAGGATTTTCCACCTGGGTCATATCCGGAAAATCTGCATTGATTATCGTTTGCGGTTTTTGGAAAGTTCACAGTTCCGGCAGGGTTTTCCACCAGAGGCCATCTCGGCTATCCGGCAATTGGAACAACAGCACGGAATAACTTTGTCAGGATTCAGGATTGCTGCTCCGGCCAAAGCTTTTTCACTGGATAATTATAACGACCCGCTGCTTTTTGTGCCGATTGGCAACGGATATTATTACCTGGTTCACCAATGGGGAAGGGATTTGTCGGCGGCGCGAAAATGGCTGGTCTACCCTTTGCGGAGCTTGGGTTGGTTTACGGTGTTTTGCCTGGCGCTGACTGCTATTGTCACCTGGATTTTGCCAACAAATCAAATGGGTGAAAAAATCCCGATGGCCGGAACCATCATCTTTTTGTTTGCGTTCAAGTCGCTGTTTTTTGTGTTGATGTGGGGCTTTTTTATGACCGGGCGTCAGTTTAACGCACAAGCCTGGGACAGTAGGTTTTACAACGGTTGATTGGAATTACCCCTTATATATTCCAGCGATTCCGGACCTGATACCATGGCGTATAAAAACGCACCTACTCCAAATAGGGTCATAAAGATTAAAAAAACAAGAATTAACAAAGCAAAAGTTGCCGCCAGATTTACCGCAATACTACTCAAACGCTTTTCAGGATAGAATCCCATTAGGAACCAAAATAACAGTGCGGGTGCAATCAGGGTTGACGTTTGTGAAATCGTTACAAAAGTTGATGGGACGTTCCGGACAAAAAACAGAATCGGGTAAATAAATATAATATTGACCAAGGTATAATACGCCATAAAATACGCATTCAGGACCATGTGCTCAAAATAGTTGTGCCCAAACTTTTTAAATGCCAGCCAGGTAGCCAATGCAAAAATTGGAACCATGCCGAGCATTATAAAAGAATTAAAACCCTGAAGTACGGTTACCACGTCATTGGAAAAATCAGAATTTAGGTTTTGTTCGGCGTAATAGCGCTGCAATATTGAGGAAAGCCCAAGTCCTTTAAAGGAAATGAAGGTTGCGATACCCGCCAGGACAAAGGTCAACAAAATAGGTTTGTAATGGTTGACGCGATTGCCATCGATGTATTCCCTTGCGGTTTTGCCGGGATTTGCGATCAGTTTGCGCACTGAATAAAAGAAACCCTTGTTCATGTGCAGCACACTGTACTGCATCTCGTCCTTAACATAATTTGCGTCAATCCGCTTGAATTTCTTTTGTCCGCAATGGGCGCAAAAGTTATGCGTAATCGGTTCAGAACAGTTTTTACAGACGTCGGCCATCGATCAATAGATTAAGGAATCCAAATCTAAAAAAATAAAAATAAAAAAGCCCGGCGGTTACCGGGCTTTCTGGGTTATCCCAAAACTTCTTTTACTTTTTTTCCAATTTCGGCCGGTGAATCGACCACGTGGATGCCACACTCGCGCATGATGCGTTTCTTGGCTTGGGCCGTGTCGTCGGCACCACCCACAATCGCCCCGGCGTGACCCATGGTGCGGCCTTTTGGAGCGCTCTCTCCGGCGATAAATCCGATGACCGGCTTGCGGTTTCCGTCCTGTTTGATCCATTGAGCGGCATCAGCCTCAAGCTGTCCACCAATTTCACCAATCATAATGATGGCCTTGGTTTCAGGATCGTTCATCAGCAATTCCACGGCTTCTTTAGTCGTAGTTCCAATGATCGGGTCGCCGCCGATACCGATGGCTGTAGTGATACCCAATCCCTGTTTCACTACCTGGTCGGCAGCTTCATAGGTAAGCGTTCCTGATTTTGATACAATGCCAACGGTACCTTTCTTGAACACAAAGCCCGGCATAATGCCAACCTTGGCTTCCTCCGGTGTAATTACACCCGGACAGTTCGGGCCAATCAGGCGGCAATTTTTTCCTTTGATATAGTCATACGCCTTCACCATATCGGCTACGGGAATCCCTTCGGTAATGGTGATGATCACTTTGATACCTGCTTCGGCGGCTTCCATGATGGCGTCGGCGGCAAAGGCAGGCGGAACAAAAATGATCGACGTATCGGCTCCCGCCTTTTCAACGGCATCCTTTACGGTGTTGAATACCGGACGGTTCAGGTGCTCGGTACCGCCCTTTCCGGGAGTTACACCACCTACAACGTTGGTTCCGTATTCAATCATCTGGGTTGCGTGAAACGTTCCTTCGCTTCCGGTGAAGCCCTGAACGATAATGCGGGAATCTTTATTGACTAAGACGCTCATTATATTGGTTATGGTTTTTGTTAAACGTGGTACAAAAATAGGGTTAAAAGTTCAAAATTCAAGGCTTGCGTCCAGGTAATTATGCAGCGGATTATTTTTACAGCTGACTCATCTGAAATCCGCGGTAAAGCAAGCCGTCGCGTAATTCCCAGATCACCATAAAATGGGCAAGCAACATTTCCTCGCGTGGGTTTTCGACTGTTTTGACATAATGCGAATAGCGTACGGCCACCTGATCGTTCTTGGAGATGATATGGCTGATTTTGTAGCGCGAACTCACGTAGGCGCGGCTCATCTCATCCGACAGTTCCAGTATCTTTTGACGGTCGAGCGTTAAAAATCCTTTTGAACTGTGCCATTCAACCACAACTTCAGGATGAAGGTAGCGGTCCATGACTTCGCGGTTTACGATAGCGTCTGAATTGTAAAACTCCTGAATTAGCTTTTTGCCCATTACTTAAGTTTGTCCAGTAGGTTTGGAATTTGTTTGACGTATGCCATTTGCTTGAGTTTCTCGCGGGCATCTTCCGCCGGCGTCCCAAAGTAGCTTTTCCCGCCCTCGACGGATTTGGTGACACCCGATTGCGCCAGGATAATGGCATTCTTGCCGATAGTGATGCCGCTGTTGGTGCCAACCTGTCCCCAGATAGTTACGCCATCCTGAATGATAACGCATCCTGCAATTCCGGTTTGCGCCGCAATCAGGCATCGCTTGCCGATATAGGTATCGTGGGCCACGTGGATCTGGTTGTCGAGCTTGGTTCCTTCGTCTATGATGGTATCGCCGGTCACGCCGCGGTCAATGGTGCACAAAGCCCCGATGGTTACATTGTCCTTGATGACCACGCGTCCGCCCGATAGCAACGGGTCGTACCCAAAATCACGCTTCTTGAAATAAAACGCATCGGCACCTAAAATACTCCCGGCGTGGATAATGACGTTATCGCCTAAAACCGTGTGGTCGTAAAGTACAACGTTGGGATGAATCACGCAGTTTTTACCTATGACGACGTTTCGGCCCAGAAATACATTAGGTTGGATAACCGTCCCCTCGCCTATTTCTACCGAGTCGTCAATAGCGTCCCTCTGTGGTTTAAAAGGCATAAAGTGACGCGTCAGTTTGTTGAAATCCCGGAAAGGATCGTCGGAAACCAAAAGCGCTTTTCCCTGCGGACATTCCACCTGTTTGTTGATCAGGATAATGGTTGCCGCACTGTCAAGCGCCTTGTCGTAGTATTTTGGATGGTCGACAAAGACAATATCGCCTGGTTCCACCACGTGGATTTCATTCATCCCGTAAACCGGAAAGTCGGCCGGGCCCACGTAATCGCAATCGATCATCGCGGCAATCTCGTGAAGTGGATAAGGCTTTGGGAACTTCATGCGATTTTATTATTTGACGCGCTCCATGTAGGCGCCGGTAGCGGTATCAATCTTGATCTTGTCGCCTTCGTTGATAAACAGCGGAACGTTGACCGATGCTCCTGTCTCAACCTTGGCAGGCTTGGTGGCGTTGGTGGCAGTGTTGCCTTTTACTCCGGGTTCGGCATAAGTTACTTCCAGCACAACCGACGCCGGCATATCAACCGACAATGGCGCTTCAGTCTCGGCGTTGATAATCACCATGACATTCTCGCCTTCCTTAAGCAATTCAGGCGCATCCAGAATATCTTTGTTCAGTGTGATTTGCTCGTAAGTTTCAGCGTGCATAAAGTGAAACTGATCGCCCTCGGCATACAAAAACTGGAATTTGTGTGTCTCAACGCGAACTTCGTCAATCTTGTGGCCGGCCGAGAAAGTGTTGTCGAGTACCTTGCCATTGGTCAGGCTTTTCATCTTGGTGCGCACAAAAGCAGGCCCCTTGCCCGGTTTCACGTGGAGGAACTCGATGATTTTATAGATGTCGTTATTGTATTTGATGCACAATCCATTGCGGATGTCTGATGTAGTTGCCATTTAATTTTAAATTTGAATATTTGATTTCTTTGTTCTGATGTCTTTTCCTTAATTGTCAATTATCAATTGTCAATTGTCAATTGCTCAGTACGCTCCTGAATAGCCTTTCATGATACCGCGCGATGAATTCCGGATAAACATGATGATTTCATCCCGCTCGGGCGTTGCGGCCATTTCCGCCTC
>CAZIBV010000122.1:0-4334 GCA_964537345.1 uncultured Flavobacterium sp.
CAATGATCTTTGTGCCGATGCGACACCAATCACGCCCACAAATACCTGTGTGGGAACCACGGTTTCTTTTTCAGGAGCAATGGTAAGCGGTGCCAGCCCGGCTTGCGCAGTCAACACGTCGCAGGATGTTTGGTATTCTTTTGTTGCACCATTGTCGACGATGACTGTGGCATTAACGGTGGGCAATAGTGTAAACCACGGCTTTGAAC
The DNA here is from genome assembly GCA_964537345.1 of uncultured Flavobacterium sp. Taxonomy (GTDB): domain Bacteria; phylum Bacteroidota; class Bacteroidia; order Flavobacteriales; family Flavobacteriaceae; genus Flavobacterium. The sequence goes on from CAZIBV010000122.1 coordinate 210, forward strand.
TTTATGAGAATTCCTGTGCTGCGTCTCCAATAAGTTGTACGAATCAAAACGGGGCTAGTGTTAGTGAGCAGGCGGTTTTTAATAATCTGACAGTCGGCAACACATACTATGTGAGAGTATTCAATACTTCATCTTCACTTACCACAGCTGCTAATTTTACAATTTGTGTCTTCAACAACGTGCTATCCGTCCCAGGAGTTGATGCCAACAAGTTGAGGATTTACCCAAATCCCGTCGAATCAGTACTGTACCTGAGTGATGCAACGCCATTCAAGACCTACTCCATTGTAAATGCACTGGGACAAGTCGTTCAATCAGGCATCTCAAGCCCTCAGATTGCCGTTGACACACTGCCCAGAGGAACTTATTGGATTAGGTTAAGTGACGATTCACAAACAACAATCGAGACATTTGTGAAGAATTAAGGGAGTGTATTCGAGATTTTAGATTTTAGATTTCAGATTTTAGATTAGGTTCGAAGGACGATTTAAGATTTGGGAATTAAGATTTTAGAATGGATTCGGAGTACTGATGTTAATTTCCAGACACCATTTAAGAATGTTTGATAAACAGATTCAATCTAGCTATGAAACAGTTTTCGTTTGCGATGACAATCTAAAATCCGCAATCTACGTTGATAGAATTCACGAATGAGTCCGGAGTCGCTAACGGGATTGACGACTTATCTAAAATCTGAACTCTAAAATCTGAAATAAAAAAACCCAACCGAAAGGCTGGGTTTTTTTTGTGGTACCTCCAGGAATCGAACCAGGGACACATGGATTTTCAGTCCATTGCTCTACCAACTGAGCTAAGGTACCGTTAACGGGTTGCAAATATAGAGAATGAATTTTAATTTATCCAAAACAAATTTTAAAAAAAAATCTCTTTGTACCTTCGCGGCCAATCTGGCACATATGGTAATGGCGATCGACATAGGAAACTCCCGTATCAAAGCGGCTGTCTTTGAGCAAAATGAGCTGCTGGCGCGGGAATCATTTGCCGTTGATGACGCCTCGGAATTTTTTTCACGGTTTGTTAAAAAATTTCCCGTAAAGGAAGCTGTTTCGGCTTCATCCGGCCATGAAATTGACGTTTTGAAAGATCTTGGAATCACGTTAAAGACCGTTAAACGCGATTGGCGCTTTCCTTTTGTGAACGATTATCGCACGCCCGAGACCCTTGGGATCGACCGCATGGTGCTGGCTGCAGGTGCCGTGCTTGCCTTTCCAAACACCGCCCGCCTTGTAATTGACGCCGGAACCTGTGTCACCTATGATTTTGTCGACGGCCGCGGACATTACCTTGGCGGTGCCATTTCGCCCGGATTGGCGTTGCGATACCGCGCCATGCATCAGTTTACGGCGCGTTTGCCGCAGCTGGAACCAGAATGGCCGTCGCACTTTATCGGAACCACAACTGCCGAATCCATGCACAGTGGCGCCGCGGTTGGACTGGCGCTGGAGATTGACGGATTTATCAACGAATACCGCGAGGTTCATCCAAACTTTATTATAATTTTAACTGGTGGTGACAGCGAATTTTTGGCTGGCCGCTTAAAAAACCGCATATTTGCCAGTCCTAATTTCCTACTGGAAAGCCTGAACAAATTGCATCAATACCAAAATCTGGCATGATTAGAAAAATCATCGTTTCCCTAATACTTTTATTAGGTTTTTCATCAGTGGCGCAGGAAGCTACTTCATCACCGTATTCGTTTTACGGCCTGGGCCTTAGCCGCGACAAAGGAACTATAGAAAACCGCGCAATGGGCGGACTGTCGGTCTTGGCGGATAGCATCCACCTTAATTTTCAAAACCCGGCGTTTTACAGCAATATCAAGCTGACCACTTTTACCGTGGCCGGAAACTACAACATGACCTCGCTGAAATCAGCCAATGATGAGGAGCGCGCGCGTCGTGTTACCCTCGATTATCTTGCAGTTGGTTTGCCAATGGGCAAGGTGTCGGCAGGATTTGGACTGATGCCGTTCACGTCGGTAGGTTATAAAATTACGCGCCGATCGACCGAGACTGACCCGGTGGAGCGCCGTTATTTTGGAACCGGCGGAATCAACAAGGTTTTTGCGGGTGCGGCCTATGAGATTACGCCCAAATTTTCGGTTGGCGCCGAGTTCAGTTACTATTTTGGTAAGATCGAAACCACATCCTTGTACCGGAATCCGGCCGTTCAGCTGGGAACCCGCGAGATGAATTACTCATCAGCCAGCGGCATCGGATTTAACTTTGGTGCAAATTACAAGACGACCATCAAGGGCAAGTATGATTTTATGGCCAGCGCAACCTTGTCGCCGGGTAACGATGTGTCGCTCAGCAATGAACGCAGCATCGGAACCGTGGCTTTTTTTACCAACGGATCGTACACCGTGACCGACAATGAAGCGATTGAAGTTCCCGACACCGAGGTCAAGGTGCCCATGCGTTACTCATTTGGAGCCGGATTTGGCCAGCAGCGCAAATGGATGGTAGGAACCGAGTTGACCTTTCAGCAAAGCGGAAAACAAAAAAACCGACTGGCTGATATTTCAGGTTCGACGTTTGAGGACGCAATAAAATGGTCGGTGGGCGGTTATTATATTCCGGACTACAATTCATTTACGAGCTATTTCAAGAAAATCGTTTACCGCGCAGGTCTTCGTTATGAAACTACCGGACTGGTGATCAACGGCGAATCGATTACTGATGTGGGCGCCAATATCGGGCTTGGGCTTCCGCTGACGGGAACCTTTTCCAACATCAACATCAGCGCCGAATTTGGAAGGCGCGGAACCACCAACGCCGGACTGGTCCAGGAAAATTATACCAACATAGGTATTTCGCTTTCGCTTAACGACAGGTGGTTTGTAAAGCGCAAATACGACTAAAACTTTATCAAGATGAACAGGAGTTTACTTGTCGCGCTGATCGGTTGCCTGTTGTGGGTGCCCATGTTTGCCCAGTCACTGGATTGCGCCGAAAGCGGAAGGCTGATGCGCCTCCATCTAAAGGAAAAGCGTTACGCCCTGGCTGCCCAGGTTTTTGAGGCGATGCCGCTGGGTTGCACCACGGGTGACGACGGAATTCTGGCCGATGCTGAAAAGGTCCTGGATTATCAAATCAACCTTACCGATAACAATCAGACGCAAAAGACGCATGTCTCAAAGCTGATTGAAATTTACGACCTGTACCAGAAAACACATCCGCAAAACACCAAAAGCCTTATGGTTCGCAAGGCCATGCTGATGGATAAGTATGAGATGGCTCCAGCCGATAAGATTATGGCGCTTTTGGACGATTCGTTCACCAAGGACCGTGACAATTTTAAGGATTCACAAGCGTTTTACCGATACTTTGAACTGATGGTGGCCGCGCACAAAAAAGGTGACAAATCAGTTGCCGATGCCAGGGTGTTTGCCACCTACGACGAACTTTCCGTTCATTTGATGCGACTCTCCGCCCAGGCCGACGACGTTTATCGCCGCCGCTACCGGGCCACCGCGAATGGCATCCTCGCGCTTATGAATCCAACCCCTGATTGCCGTGCGCTCACTGACTACTATGAAAAGGCGTTTGAAAAGAAATCGCAGGACACTCTTTGGCTGGAATCGATGATCAAGGGGATTTACCCCAAAAGCTGCGGCAACAATGAATTGGTTTTAAAGGCTTCCCAAAAGTGGTTTGAACTTTCGCCCACCGCCGATGCTGCCGAAAATCTGGCAGTGCTCCATATGCGAAACGGGCAAAAGGAAAAAGCCCTTGGCCTGATGCAGCAAGCCATCAACCTTGAAAAAGACAAAATCCAGCGCGCCCAATTGCGATACAATCTGGCTGTTTTTAACCAGTCGGACAAACCGGCTGCTGCCGCGCAACTCAAATTGGCGGTGGAAGAAAATCCAAAATTTGGCAAGGCGTATCTGCTTTTGGCCCAAATGTATTCCGGAGCCAATGATTGTGCTACCAGTCCGTTCGAGGCCAAAGCACTAAACTATCTGGCGGCCCAAACAGCCCAAAAAGCAGGCGAAGTGGAACCCGGTTTAAAAGCGTCAGCCAGCAAGCAAGCCGCCGATTTCCTGAAAAAAGTACCCACATCTGACGAAATAAAGAAAGCCGGAATGGGCGGAAAAAC
>CAZIBV010000123.1:0-3969 GCA_964537345.1 uncultured Flavobacterium sp.
TTTCCGGCCACGCCGCCCGTGAATACGCCGCCGGGAAAAGGATGCTGTGCGGCGTCGCCATGCCGGAAGGGATGAAGGAGAATGACGGCTTTGAAAAACCCATCATCACGCCATCGACCAAAGCCGCCGACGGGGACCACGACGAGGACATTTCACGCGAGGAAATCCTGCGCCAGGGAATAGTTTTGGAGGAGGATTATGTGATTCTGGAGCAATACACCCGCGCACTTTTTGAACGTGGTACACAGATGGCAGCCGCGCGCGGACTGATTTTGGTGGATACCAAGTACGAATTTGGAAAAACTGCCGATGGCAAAATCGTACTGATCGACGAAATCCACACACCTGACTCGTCCCGCTATTTCTATGCTGACGGATATGCTGACCGGCAGGCGAGGGGAGAAACCCAAAAGCAACTTTCAAAAGAGTTTGTCCGTCAGTGGCTGATTGAAAATGGTTTTCAGGGAAAATCCGGCCAAGTGATTCCCGAAATGTCTGATGATTATATTGCGTCAGTTTCAGAACGCTACATTGAGCTCTATGAGAATATCATGGGTGAAGCGTTTGTCAAAGCCGATGTGGAGGACATTCACGCGCGAATCAGGCAAAATGTAGAGGCCTATCTGCGCAGCGTTTAACGTTAAAAAAATGTTATCGTTTTGATGATGCTGTAACATGAGTTGATGATGCCCGTCTAGTGGTCAATCAATCATTTTTAAATCATCATCATCATGAAAAAAACGAATCAAAATCAGACGGCGGTTTTTAACGTAAACCGCATTTTTGCAACCGCCATGCTTGTGTTCGCCCTCTCCTTGGGTCACATCGCATCTGCAAACAACGACACCAGGGTAGAAACCAAAACCACCGTGTCGGGATCACACACACCACTTTGTGTCGCCATCAGCAAAGGTGATGCTGAAACTGTCAAAAAGTTTATCGAATACGGTGTAGATGTAAACGAAATCTCCAATGATTACACGCCGCTTATGATTGCTGCGCGTTACAACCGCGCCGACATCGTAGCTATGTTGCTTAAAGCGGGTGCCGACACAAAAGTGCGCAATACCCGCGGGATGACCGCTCTCAAGGTTGCCGAACAATTCAACGCTGAAGACGCCGCCCAGGTTTTGCGTCAAGCGTAACACAATCATCATCAATCATCAAACGCGCACCCGCGCAATAAATCATCGTCATGAAATCATTTATCATTACCGGAATGCTGGTGCTTACCCAGCTTGCTTGTGCCTCAGGGTTAGAGTCTATTGAAGCCGCTCCCATCATCGAGCAGGTTTCGCAGCCTGAAGCCGAGTTTGAACCTCTACACGAAGTTTCATTTGAAAACGTACAAAACGATCTTGAAATCATTGAGGACGAGTCGGTTGCGATCTGCAACGGACAACTCATTGAAACCTGCATAGCCGCAGACCTGGAAATAACTGAAACACAACTTGAGCCTGAGCAACCGCTGGGAAGCGAGCGCCAGACAAGTAAGCTGTCGCAATCCAGGCTCCTAGGCTCACTTTGATTATTTGGGTTAATGTAAAGAGGCTGTCAAAATCATGACAGCCTCTTTTTTATTTAAAGTATGAAAAGTCTTCGTTGTTTTTCATCTTGAGCAGCGACTCATAAATAAGGCGGATGACATTCTCGACGTCATCGCGGTGAACCATCTCGACCGTGGTGTGCATGTACCGCAGCGGAAGCGAAATCAAAGCCGACGCGACACCGCCATTGCTGTAGGCAAATGCATCGGTATCGGTTCCGGTGACGCGTGAGGATGCCAGGCGCTGAAACGGAATTTTCTTGTCCTGTGCCGTCTTTACGATGAGTTCGCGGAGTTTGTTCTGAACGGCCGGCGCATAGGTAATGACGGGACCTTTTCCAATCTGGGTTTCACCCTCGATCTTCTTGTTGATCATGGGCGTTGTCGTATCATGGCAGACGTCGGTGACAATGGCGACATTTGGCCTGATGGTCTTGGTGATCATTTCGGCGCCGCGAAGGCCGACTTCTTCCTGAACCGAGTTGGTAACATAAAGCCCAAACGGAAGTTTCTTTTTGTTTTGGTGCAGCAGGCGGGCCACTTCGGCAATCATAAATCCGCCCATTCTATTGTCAATGGCGCGGCAAATGAATTTATTATTATTGAGGATCATAAACTCATCGGGATATGTGATCACGCAACCCACATGGATGCCCAGCGCCTCAACCTCGTCCTTGGTTTCGCAGCCAACGTCGACAAATATATTGTCAAGCTTGGCCGTTTCCTCCTTGTCACGCAAACGGGTGTGAATCGCCGGCCAGCCAAAAACGCCTTTCACAATGCCTTTGTCGGTGTGGATGTTGACACGTTTTGACGGCGCAATCTGGTGATCGGATCCGCCGTTACGGATTACGTAAATCAGGCCGTTGTCGGTTATATAATTGACGTACCAGGAAATCTCGTCCGAATGTCCTTCAATGACTACCTTGTATTTTGCGTCGGGATTGACAACACCCACCGCGGTTCCGTAGGTATCGGTAATAAAAGTATCGACATAAGGGCGGAGGTAATCCATCCAGATTTTTTGTCCCTCGGCTTCATAACCCGTAGGCGACGCGTTGTTCAGGTAACGTTCCATGAATTCCATGGAAGCCTTGTTCAGTATGCTTTTTTGGCTCATTGGTGTATTTTTGGCTAATTTAAAAATTTGGTATTATAGTTGGGTAAAGAATGTATAATTTTGGATACCTAAAACATGAGAATGAAACGCTTGATTTTTGCGATGCTCCTGATGGTCAGCATCGGGCATTCGCAGGAAACCAAAACCGAGGTGTCGGAACTTGGCTACGTGGTCCAGGGCCAGGACACCATTTGGGGTGACATGGTCGAGATTGAAGAGATTGTGGTGGGCGGCAACAGCAAAGACCAGATGGCGCTTAAGGAATATCTGCTCTTGCAAAATCGCGTCTATAAAACGTATCCCTATGCCAAAATCGCTTCAGAGCGGCTGATGGCCCTTAACCGAAACCTCGATCGGCTAAAGACTGAAAAGGAAAAAAAGAAATACTTCAAGATTGTCGAGAAGTATATGGAAGATGAATTTACGCCCAAACTCAAGAAACTTTCCCGTAAGCAAGGGCAAATTTTAGTTAGTCTGATCCATCGCCAGACCGGCGAAACCACTTTTGATCTGATCCGCGACCACAAAAGCGGATGGAAGGCTTTCTGGGCGAGCAATACTGCCAAGGTTTTTGACATCAACCTTAAGGAAAAGTACGAACCTTTTAAGGACAACCAGGATTACCTGATTGAAACCGTTTTGGTACGCGCGTTTGCCAAGGGCCGTCTCGTCGAGCAACCCGCCGCGAATCCCGTCGACTACGAAAAACTCAATCAATATTGGGTGGATAGAGTAGCTAACAAGAATCAATAGGCCGCCCAACACCCAACACCCTCCACCTTGCACCCAGATAAGGGCGTTTCGTCGCGGCCCGGCTCATGCTGACCGCATCGCCGGGCCGCCCCGCCGCGCTATCCGCTGCAATCTTTTCGCGGGCAAACCACTAACCGACGCAGCTGTTACAGGCAAAAAGGATTTCCGCTGCTATCGCTAACGCGGGGGCATTTAGTTTACGGTTGACAGTTGACGGTTTACAGTCAATCGCGGAAGTTTTTAGCTGTTAGCGGTCAGTTATCAGCTGTCAGTGGGTTTACGATCCTTTTAGTTTACAATTAACAGTTAACAATTAACGATGAACAATTGGATTGCGGACGCCGGAAGTTTATAGTTTCCGGCCCACTAATCTTTGAATTTTTCAATCTTTAAATCTTTGAATCTTTCAATCTTTAAGTTAATTGTCAATTATCAATTATCAATTTATTTCACCCTGTACCCTGCACCCCTTTTTTCCAAAATATCACCCAATTGAAAAAAATCCTTCAAAAAAGTTTGTGTCAAAGGGTTTTTCCGTGCTATCTTTGCC
>CAZIBV010000124.1:0-3962 GCA_964537345.1 uncultured Flavobacterium sp.
TTTTGGGAAGCTCTTTCAGGCCGAGCAACTGTTGAAGCATTTTGGCTACCTGTTCCTTGCTGGCGTTTCCGTTGCCGGTAATCGCCATTTTGATTTTCTTGGGTTCGTACTCGGTAATCGGCACCTGTCGCGACAATCCGGCGGCCATCGCAACGCCTTGTGCCCGGCCAAGTTTGAGCATCGACTGTACGTTCTTGCCAAAAAACGGCGCCTCGATGGCAATTTCATCGGGATGGTGCGTATCGATCAACTCGACCGTGCGTTCAAAAATATACTTGAGCTTGAGGTAATGATCGTCGTACTTGTGCAATTGGAGCTCGTTGAGTTGGATAAATTCCATCTTTTGGCCCTTGCATCTTATCAGCCCAAAGCCCATCACCGTAGTTCCCGGATCGATTCCTAAAATTATGCGTTCGGCCATGACTGATCTTTGCCGTAAAGATGCGCAAAGTTTGCTTACTTTGCAAGATGATTTCCAGCGCCCGCGTCAAGCAATTGCTCACCACCGCCGTAAAAATCCTCATTGTAGGACTTGCCTGTTACTTTATTTATGACCGATTGGCCCAAACCACCAACGAGGCCGTTTCACCCGCCGATGCCGCGCGCCATTTTTCGTGGTTTGATGCACTGCTAATGCTGGCCCTGAGTTTTGGCAACCGCTTTACCGAAATCCTCAAGTGGAAAAACCTGGTGTCGTCATTCAGCAAAATCACGGTGGCCCAGTCGGCGCGGCAGGTTTTGTCGGCCATGACGGTGTCGTCGATCACGCCCGGCGGTGTGGGCGAATACGGAGCCAAGGCACTTTACTATGAAAAGGACAAGGCCAAAAAAGTGGTGCTGCTCAATGTCGTCTGCAACGGAGCGCAATTGCTGATGACGGTTTTCTTTGGACTTTTCGGGCTGTTGTATTTTAACGCAAGGCTAAACGTCATCAAACCTGATACGGTGCTTTATGCCTTTGCCGCCATTGTCGCGCTTTTTGCGTCGCTGTTTTTTATGAAGCGATTCTCGGTCAAGGGATATTCCATCCAGAAACTGGTGCAAAAAATAGCCGTGATTCCGCGCCGCGTTCATACCAAAAACCTGATGCTGGCGTCGCTCAGGTATGCGTTTTTTACCGTGCAGTACTTTTTGCTTTTCAGGTTGTTTGGAGTTGAAATCGACGGGCTTTTGCTGCTGTCGGCCATTACGAGCATCTACTTCCTGGCGTCGGCCATCCCAACGTTTCAATTTTTGGATTTTGCCATCAAGGGCGGCGTTGCGGTGTATTTTTTTGAAATCCTGGGCGTCAGCATGTGGATCCCGTTTTGGGTCACGACCATCATGTGGCTGCTCAACGTAGTGATTCCGGTGATGATCGGCAGTTATTTTGTCTTAAAATTCAAGTTCCTATGGAAATCCTCCTGATTTATTGCGGATGCTATCTGGCGTGGTATCTGTGGCACATCGCGAGCCTGATCCACGGATTTAAAAAAGTAAGAACCTTTGAAGGCAAAGGCGCGGCCGACAACGGATTTTCCATCGTCATTCCCTTTCGCGACGAGGCCAAAAACCTGCCGGCGCTTTTGGAAAGCCTCAAGAACCAGAACTATCCGCTGGAAAAGTTTGAAATTATTTTGGTTGACGATTTTTCATCCGACGACGGCACCAAAATCATTTATCAATGGCGGATGGAAAACGGATCTTTCCACGTCACATTGATGGAGAACGTACGCGTTTCAGGCTCGCCAAAAAAAGATGCGATTGCGCGGGCCATCCCGATTGCGGCCTACAACTGGATCATCACCACCGACGCCGACTGCATCCTGCCGCCCAACTGGCTTTCAACTTTTGACGCCTTCATTACACAAACCAACGCACAAATGGTAGCTGGTGCTGTAAAATACCCGTTAAAATTTTCTTTACTGAACCAATTTCAGCGCGCCGACCTTGTGAGCCTTCAGGGCGCAACCGTCGGCGGATTTGGCCTGCGGAAAGTTTTTATGTGCAACGGCGCCAACTTTGCCTACCAAAAGGCTTTTTTTAATGAGTTAGACGGATTTAAAGGCAGTGGCCGATGGCCGGGCGGTGACGATGTTTTCCTGCTTCAGAAAGCCGTTGCAAAACGACCAGATGCCGTTCAATTTTTAAAATCCCGTCAAGCGATGGTGACCACCCGGGCCGCGCAAAGCTGGAAGGAACTTTTTTACCAACGCGTCCGCTGGGCTGCAAAAGCTTCAAGTTATAAAAGCGATTACGCACAAACCATTTCGCTGGCCGTCTTTGCGGGCAACACCGCACTGCTGATCTTGGTCGTGCTTGGAATTTTAAAGAGTCTTTCCTGGAATTGGATCGCGCTGGCGTGGGCTTTAAAATTTGCCCTCGACTGGCTGCTGATCATGCAAGCCCGGCAGTTTATCTACAAAAGCGCGTTGTCATTCCCAATTGTACAAAGCCTGTTTTATCCGCTCTGGACATTTTTAGTGGCGATGTATTCACTTGTTGGACCGTACCGTTGGAAAGGCCGAAAATTCCGTTAAGGTTTTTGAATGACAACCGGAAGTGTAAACTGCGTTTTAACCGGCATCCCGCGTTTGATGGCGGGTTTTACTTTAGGGAAGTCATCCAGGCGGGCGTGCAGTATGCTGTCAAGGTTGATGGGATAAGCCGTGCTGTCTGGGATGGATTGCGGCTCAAATTCAACCGTAGCGTCCGGATTGATTGTCACGAGGACCATGAGTGTATCGGTAGCCTGGTGCGGCGCCTTGAGAGTATCAGAGTTGAGTTTCTCCTGAATAGTGGCCGATAAGACGTCAAAGAAACACTGTTGCCGCGCTTGCTTGTCGGTAAGGGAGTCGCAGGTAGCAATTGATGGAAGTTCGTCAACCTTTTTCCAGTCGATGGATTGCAGTTCGCGTTTAAGGAGTTCCTCCTCGGAAACGGGTTTTACCACGCGGTCGCACGCAGCCGCAAGGCAAATCATAACCAACAGGAATATTTTTTTAAGCGTTGCCGTGACGTAAAATTGTTACTTTTAGTCAAAAGTAAAAAACGCTATGGACATTTTGCTCTTTACCTTGGGATTTTGTTGTGTAATCGGCGGAATCTTTGGGAGTTTCCTGCCCGTTGTTCCCGGAACGCCGCTCAGCTACCTTGGATTGCTATTGCTCTACTGGACCGATGCCGTCCCCGCCAACTATTGGGTTATAGGTATCACGGGACTTATCACAGTTGTCGTGACGGTTTTGGACTACGTTATCCCTGCGGAAGGAACCAAGCGGTTTGGCGGCAGCAAATGGGGCATTTGGGGCACCAACATCGGATTGATCATAGGGTTGCTTACGCCCATCCCGTTTGGCTTTATCGTCGGGCCGTTTGTAGGTGCGCTGGTTGGTGAACTCATCAACAACTCCACCAATCACAAGCAGGCGCTAAGGGCAGCCACCGGATCATTTGTTGGATTTTTGGCCTCGACGTTTATCAAGTTTGTTGTTTGTGTTTCGTTCTTGGGGATTTATGTTGTGGTGGCGTGGAAATATCGGGGTGGCTTCATTTAAAATTGATGTTGATTCAGAGGGTTCTGCGCTAAGGATGGCAGCGGTTATCCTTTTGCGCCGCCAGGGTTTGGCGGTGTAAAAGATAAAAGCGGACAGCCTGGTGGCGGCTCACCGCGCGCTATCCGCAGGTGCGGTGAGCCGGCAAGCGCCCAAAATAATGGAACCAAACCCAGCGATCAAATCTTTAAGTTCCTGAACCTGGTATCCCCCAAAAGCAAAAAAGCCATCCCTAAAAGGGAAAGCTTTTCATTGGTCTAACTACTAAACCTGCCGTTCCTTTCGGTCCGGCAAAAAACAACACAACTATCGTATTTCGGAAAAAAAGCACTTTGTTTCCAAAGTGCTTTGTTCTCTTTCCGAGGTAGCGGTCTGGACGGGACTCGAACCCGCGACCTCCGCCGTGACAGGGCGGCATTCTAACCAACT
>CAZIBV010000125.1:0-3862 GCA_964537345.1 uncultured Flavobacterium sp.
ATAGTCAAAAAAACCTTCAAACTCCGGCTGATGGCGCAACAACGAGTAGAATATTTCTTTAACCGCCGGATTCAGGCGGGCAAACGCCGCCACTTCATCGTGAAAAAGGTCGCGGGCTTTTATGGAATCGTTTAACGGATTGTTGAGTTCGTCTGATTGCAGCTTGTCATCTTTTACCAATTTGTGATACGGTTTTTTTGGAAAAAGAAGTGGCGACAGGTAAAGCGTATCAATAAACTTGAAATTCGTCAATCCCGCAGTACGTAATGGCTCACGAATATATTGCAAGTCGTGATACAGTAAATTATGCCCGCACAACCAACGGGTTTGACCCAAAAAATCAGCTAACCCCACAACCGACGCTCCGCGGAACATGGCCCCGTCATCCTTTAAGGCGCCAATGTCCAGAATTTTTCGCGTACGAACATCTATCTCGGTGTCAATGAATGCTATGGGCATCACAGTTAAATTATTCTGATTTTTTGTGGATTTTCAGAAAATTTCTCTGCTAGTTTACGAATTTTTCTTAAGATAGGTGTAAGGGGCAGGGTGCAGGGTGCAGGGTGCAGGGAAGGCAATTTGAAAATTTGATCCCGATGGCTATCGGGATGAAAATTTGACCCGAGCCCTTGGGCGAACTGAACGAAGCGATAGCGAGTTAAAATTGGCATTTCGACAGCTTTGATCATCCTGCTACCGTAATCTCATTGTTAATTATTAATTGTTATTTGTTAATTGTACACAAGCTAATCGCTGACAGCTGACCGCTAACAGCTAAAAACTTCCGCGATTTTTCTGTCAACTGTAAACCGTTAACCGACAACTGTAAACTCCACCACAAACTATCATTGCCCATTTACTTTATTTTTAATATGTTTGGCTTTGGCGGAAAACAGTCCACCCGAACCTGCAAAAGTATCTTCCAGGGTTGGATAACATCCGGCCAAACAAGCACATGACCAAAGAACACGAGATTGAAGCGGGGCTCATCCGCAAACTGTCCGACTTGAAATACACCTACCGGCCCGACATCCGGGACAAGGCGGCATTGGAACACAACTTCCGGGAAAAATTTGAGACGCTTAACAGGGTTCGTTTATCCGATGCCGAGTTTGCACGCCTTCGCGACGAAATTGTCAACCCCGATGTTTTTACGGCATCGAAAATTCTGCGCCAACGCAATTACTTCCAGCGCGAAGACGGAACGCCCCTGCATTACACGCTGGTGAACATCAAAGACTGGTGCAAGAATGAGTACGAAGTTGTCAACCAGCTCCGTATGAACACCGACAGGAGCAACCATCGGTATGACGTCATGCTGCTGATCAACGGCATTCCGGTGGTACAAATTGAACTCAAGACGCTCGAACTGAGCCCGCGTATCGCCATGCAGCAAATCGTCGATTACAAGAACGATCCCGGCAACGGCTACTCGAACTCGCTCTTGTGCTTCATGCAGCTCTTTATCGTTTCCAACAAAACCAATACGTATTACTTTGCCAACAACCGGAAACAGCACTTTGCCTTCAATGCCGACGAGCAGTTTTTGCCGGTGTACAAATTGGCCGACGAGAAGAACAGGAAAATCGACCACCTAGACACATTTTCTGAAAAGTTCCTCTCCAAGTGCACGCTCGGCGAAATGATCTCCAAATACATGGTGCTGGTGGAAAGCGAACAGAAATTGCTCGTGATGCGGCCCTATCAGATTTATGCCGTCGAAGCCATCGTAAAATGCATTTCCGAAAACCGCGGCAACGGCTACATCTGGCACACCACCGGAAGCGGAAAAACGCTCACGTCATTTAAAGCATCAACGCTGCTCAAAGACAATCCCGATATCGAAAAATGCCTCTTCGTCGTCGACCGTAAAGATCTCGACCGTCAAACACGCGAGGAATTCAACAAATTCCAGGAAGGCAGCGTCGAAGAAAATACCAACACCGAATCGCTCGTGCGCCGGATGCTGTCAAATGATTATGCCGACAAGGTCATCGTCACCACGATCCAAAAGCTCGGGCTCGCACTCGACGGCACCAACAAAAAGAATTACAAGGAACGACTCGAACCGCTTGCCAACAAACGCATCGTTTTTATTTTCGACGAATGCCACCGTTCGCAATTCGGCGAGAACCACAAGGCCATCAAGGAATTTTTCCCCAAAGCGCAGTTGTTTGGATTCACCGGGACGCCCATTTTTGACGACAATGCCAGCTTCGTTAAAGTCGACGGCAATCAGGGTTCGTTTAAAACCACCGATGATATTTTTGAAAAGCAGTTGCACGCCTACACCATCACGCATGCCATCGACGACCGTAACGTGCTTCGGTTTCAGATCGATTATTTCAAGCCCGAGCAAACCGTTTCCGTGGGCAGTTTCCCGCACCGCATCCAGATCATCGAAACCATACTCGACAAACACGATGCAGCCACCAACGGACGGCGTTTTAATGCAGTGCTGGCTACGGCATCGATCAACGAGGCCATCGACTATTACCAGTATTTCAAAGACAGGCAACAAAAACGCAAAGCCGATAACGATAGCTTTGTTCCGCTGAACATCGCCTGCGTGTTTTCGCCACCGGCTGAGGGTAATGCCGACATCCGCCAGATTCAGGAAGACCTCGAACAGGAAAAACTCGACAACCAGTTTGAACCCGAGAAAAAGAAAAACGCGCTCCGCGAAATCATTGCCGACTATAACAACCAGTACGGCACGAACCATACGATCAACGAATTCGATTCGTATTACCAGGATGTCCAGAAGCGCATCAAAGACCACAAATTCTCGAACAAGGATTACGCGCACAAAAACAAGATAGACATCGTGATTGTGGTCGATATGCTCCTGACGGGCTTCGACTCAAAATACCTTAATACGCTTTACGTTGACAAGAATCTGAAATACCACAGCCTCATCCAGGCGTTCTCGCGCACCAACCGCGTGCTGAACGACACCAAGCCGGCGGGAAAAATTCTCGATTTCCGTCAGCAAAAAGAGGCGGTCAACAATGCCATCGCGCTGTTCTCGGGCGAAGATACCGGCCGGGCGCGCGAAATCTGGCTGGTGGAACCCGCGCCTAAAGTCATCGCGAAATACGAAAAAGCCATCGCCGATCTGGGCACGCTCATGCAATCCTACGGGCTCAGCTGCAAACCGGAAGAAGTCAACAACCTGCGGGGCGACCGTGCGCGCGGCGAGTTCATCAACCGGTTCAAGGAAGTGCAGCGCATCAAGACGCAACTGGATCAGTATACCGACATCGAACCTGAACAAAAACAAAAAATCGAAACGCTCCTGCCGCAGGACGAACTGCGCGGTTTTAAGGCGGCGTATCTCGAAACAGCCAAGCAACTTCGCGAAAAGCAAGTCAAGGAAGAAGACAACGACGAGGTGCAGCAACTCGATTTTGAGTTTGTTTTGTTTGCCTCGGCGACGATTGATTACGATTACATCATGGGGTTGATTGCCGACCTGACGCAAAAAACCACCAAAACCAAAATGACCAAGGAACAGGTCGTCCGGCTGATTGCTTCGGATGCCAAATTTGCCGACAAACGCGAGGTCATTACCGAATACATTGAAGGACTCGACATGAGCCGGCCGCTCAACGAAGCCGAAGTGCATTACGGGCTCGAGCGTTTCATGGCCGAAAAGGCCGAGAGGGAACTCGCGCACATCGCCCAAAAACACGGACTGGAGTTCGAGCAACTCAAGACGTTTGTAAACGACATCGTGAGCCGCAGGATTTTCGACGGCGAAGAACTCACCGATTTCCTCGCCCCGCTTGAACTGAGCTGGAAAGAACGCCGCGAAAAAGAATTAGTATTAATGGACGACCTGGTGCCGCACTTAAAAGAG
>CAZIBV010000126.1:0-3677 GCA_964537345.1 uncultured Flavobacterium sp.
CGTTTGGCAAGCGCCTGAATCACTTTTTCACGATTTTCCCTGATGTGGGCTAGCTGTAACATGGCTTGAAATTTTAAGGTGCAAAGGTAGTCAAATGTTTATAAAATGGCTAAGCCGATGCTATACAGCTGGTTTCAAAAACAATCTGCCATCAAATTAACATTTGTGAGGATGATATTTAACTACATTTGGAAAATTTTTAAAAAATGACCAATCGGTTTTTGCCCCTTTTTATGTTGTGGTTTGCAATTGGGTTTGCCCAGGATGACATGACCGCATCGATTGCCGAGGCTGAAATGAAGGCCAAGGCGAGTCTGGTGAACTTTGTTCCCAACCCCAACACCCAAAACTACGACCTCACACATTGCAAACTGGAACTCACCATTAACCCTGGTGTGGAATTTATCAACGGGAAGGTGACCTCGACTTTCACGGCGCTATCGCCCATGAACAGTGTGACTTTTGATTTGATGAATCCCCTGACGGTAAGTTCAGTCAAGCGAAACGGAATCAACCTGACGTATTCACAGACCCAGGAGGAACTCATCATCAATTTCCCGACAACTATCGCCACCGGAGCCTCTGCCGCGGTTGAAATAATCTATTCCGGAGAACCGGTTGGTACCTTTGGATCGATTGAATTTGCATCGCACAGCGGAACGCCCGTCATGTGGACGCTGTCGGAGCCGTTTGGCGCCCGCGACTGGTGGCCGACCAAGCAGGACCTGAACGACAAGATCGACAGCATCGACATTTACCTGACCACGCCTGCATCATTTACGGCGGCGGCCAATGGCGTGCAACAAAGCGTAACGGTAAGCCCAAACTTCCAGAAGACGACACACTTTAAGCACAACTATCCCATTCCGGCGTACCTGGTGGCGATAGCGATAACCAATTATCAGATTTTTACCCAACAGGCCGGCGCGGGAACTGCCGAAAATCCGCACTTCCCGATCGTTAACTATCTGTATCCTGAAAATGCGGCCACAAGTCAGAACAGCTTGGCCGTGACGCCCGCCATTATGAACCTTTTTGAAGAAAAATTTGGCCCCTATCCGTTTAGGAATGAAAAATACGGTCACGCGCAATTTAGCGGCGGCGGCGGGATGGAGCACACCACGGTTTCGCTGATGGCTAATTTTAGCCGCGGACTGATTGCCCACGAGTTGGGCCACCACTGGTTTGGCAACAAGGTTACTTGCGGGAGCTGGCAGGACATTTGGCTCAACGAGGGCTTTGCGACCTACATGGACGCCATGGTGGTAGAAGCCTTTGACGGGGCCACCGCATTTCGCAACCGACGCAGCTCGCTTTCTAACAACATCACCTCATCGCCCGGCGGATCAGTTTACCTGACGCCGGCACAGGCTGAGAATTTCTACGCCATCTTTGATTCGAGGATTACTTACAATAAAGGTGCGATGGTGATCCACATGTTGCGATACAAATTGGGCGACGAAGTCTTTTTTACCGCGCTGCAAAACTACCTCAACGATCCGCAACTGGCCTACCGGTATGCCGTGACACCGCAGCTTTTGACACATCTTGAACAGGCCTCCGGTATGGAACTGGACGAATTTTTCCAGGATTGGGTTTACGGCCAGGGCTATCCGACGTATTCGGTAACGGCTCAGAATCTCGACAACAGCCAGGTTTTGGTAACCATCAACCAAACGCAGTCACACCCGTCGGTATCGTTTTTTGAAATGCCGGTAACCGTTCGCTTTTTTGGTTCGGGAACTGATTTTATCGACATGGTTTTTGATCACACCGTCAGCGGCCAGCAGTTTATGGTTCCGATGCCGTTTGAGATTACGGGAATCGAGTTCGACCCGGACAAGCATATCATCTCCCGCAACAACACCGCAAGTTTGGGCGTCCGTCAGATTGATGGTTTGGGCGCGCTGTCAGTGTATCCGAATCCAGGAGAGCATCAGGTGCAGCTTAACATTCCGCATGGCGTATCATTTACGCAAGCCGAAGTTTTCAATGCGATCGGTCAACGGATTTTCACTACCCAATCATCCACCCTGGATGTATCCGGGCTGGCGCAAGGCGTACATCTGATTCGCGTGACCACTGATACGGGTGTAAAAACCCTGCGATTCATCCGTCAATAACCAGAATAACATCTATTAACAATCTTTTACCGCTTGGGCACGTGCAAAAAACTGTACTTTTGTGCCCAAACGCTGCATAATTCATGGAAATTGCAATTAAACTTTCCCAGTTCTTACTGAGCCTTTCATTGCTTATCGTACTTCACGAACTGGGGCACTTTATCCCCGCCAAACTTTTTAAGACCCGGGTTGAAAAGTTTTACCTGTTTTTTGACGTAAAATTCTCGCTCTTCAAGAAAAAAGTGGGCGAAACGGTTTACGGAATCGGATGGCTGCCGCTGGGCGGATACGTCAAGATTTCCGGCATGATCGACGAAAGCATGGACAAGGATCAGATGGCGCTACCGCCACAGCCGTGGGAATTTCGTTCAAAGCCGGCCTGGCAGCGTTTGATTATTATGCTGGGTGGCGTTACGGTCAATTTTATCCTCGCGGTTATCATTTATATTGGGATGGCGTGGATGTATGGCAACAAATACATTGCAGCGTCAGAACTAAAGGACGGAATTTGGGTAACCAGCGAATTGGGCGAACAGGCCGGATTCAAGACGGGTGATAAAATCCTGGCGGTTGACGGCAAACAGTACGAAAAGTTCAGCGATCAGCTTTACCATATCAATTTTTCAAAATCGGTGACGGTTGAACGCGACGGAAAGCAGCAGGAAATCCAACTTCCGACTGACCTTTTGGGGAAAATCGTCAAGGAGAAACGCAGCTACATCGAGCTCAGGCTTCCGTTTGTGGTGTCGCAGGTGGCCGATGGTTCGCCCAATGAAGGCGTTTTGGAACAAGGCGACGTACTGCGATCTATTAATGGCAAGCCGATGCGCTACGCCGACGAGGTGATGGAATTCCTGAAAGCCAATCCGTCAAAGAGTTTTGATGCCGTGGTATTCAGAAAAGGCGAAGACGTTCCGGTTACGCTTAAAACTGACGACAGCGGAAAATTGATGGTGGTTCAGGGCGGCGTCAAACCCGACAACCTGGAAAAACTGGGTTACTATAAAATCAGCCGCGAGAAATTCTCGTTTTTTGAGGCGTTCCCGGCTGGAATCAAGCGCAGCAAGGACGAACTGTCGCGTTACTGGGTTCAGCTCAAGGCTATCGTGAATCCTGAAACGGGTGCGTACAGTGGCGTGGGCGGATTCTACGCGATTTTCAACATTTTCCCTGAGTCCTGGAGTTGGGAAGCTTTCTGGACGATTACCGCACTTTTGTCAATCATGTTGGGCGTGATGAACCTCTTGCCTATTCCGGCATTGGACGGTGGTCACGTTATGTTTCTGCTGTACGAAATCATTACCCGCCGAAAACCCAGCGATAAATTCATGGAATACGCCCAAATCACAGGCTTTGTCATCCTGATTGCGCTGGTTCTTTTTGCCAACGGAAACGATATTTACAAAGCGATAACGGGCAAGTAATTTTTTTTTGATTTTTGTTTGACAGAAAGAAAAAATGACTTTATATTTGCAACCGCTTTAAAAGGCAATACGCCTTCCTCCTTAGCTCAGTTGGTTAGAGCATCTGACTGTTAATCAGAGTCCCGATAGC
>CAZIBV010000127.1:0-3642 GCA_964537345.1 uncultured Flavobacterium sp.
GCCGTTGGTCGAGTTTATCGGTTATTCATCGATTTTAGGTCTTTTGCTGATTTTCAAGTTCGCGGCATTGAATACATTTAACTAAAAATCAGTCATGAAAAAATTTTACTTCCTCGTCTTTTTCGGCATGATGGTTTCGGCGTATGCCCAAGTGGGAATTGGCACTCCCACTCCCGAGGCGGCGCTGGATGTCACCTCCGCCACCAATGGCTTTTTGGTGCCGCGTGTTGCCCTTACCGCGGCCAATACTGCAGCACCCGTCGTGAACCCACAGGGAACGCCAATTGTCATTGGTACATTAGTATGGAATACCGCCCCTGCAGGCGTTGCGCCCAACAACGTCGTCCCGGGGTATCACTACTGGAACGGCACGCGTTGGATTACGTCACAAATAAATCGGCCCGGTCGTTTGAGGTGATCGAGCTTAACGGCGGAACGTCCGACACACCTTTTTCCTATTCCATCGTGGCCACGCGGGGCGAAGAGACCTACACCTCGTCAACCGGCCAGACACGGGTGGCCAAATATTCCGGCAGGTTTACCCCGGCGCCAAAATTCAAGACTAACGCAAGGTCAACCTCAAAACCTTCGGAATAAGTCAAAGATATTTCAGGAATCTCCAAAAAGACCTCGCGTTAAGATAATCGGGGTCTTTTTCATTTTCATAAGCTTCCCTTTCAAAACTGATACGCCGATAGGCCTGGTATCGGTTGCGGGTTTGCATCAGCCGTACCAGGAATTCCAGGAGATACCACACAAAAAAAAGCACTACAATCAGTTCAAGTTGCTGCCTTATATGAATCTTTTCATGGTTGACAAAAGTCGCATCTGCCCTTAAAGACGTTTTTCGGAAAAAGACAAACGGAAACACCGTAAGCCCGCTGAAACCCTTGGGGACAAGATATTTTGAGGTGATAAAAAACATGTCAAATCCTTACCTTTGTACAATGCAGGACGAAAATAGCCAAAATAACCCAATAGAAGGCGAGGACTTTTATTACACGCCCGAGGGATACAAATGCTTTACTGAAAAATGGCATCTTAAACGCGGTTATTGTTGTCGCAGCGGGTGCAGGCATTGTCCGTATGGCTTTGACAAGAATACCGGCACGATCAGGCAAAAGACTAAGTAAAAAACCCAAGAATACGGAAAGAACAATACTCGACATGACATTCCAGGAACAAATCTTACAGGGAATCCCTGATACACTACCCAATCCAAAACCGTATGACGCCGCCATCAACCACGCGCCCAAGCGAAAGGAAATCCTGACGCCCGCCGATAAAAAACTGGCGCTCAAAAATGCCTTGCGGTACTTTGACCCCAAGCATCACGCCACCTTGGCCCCGGAATTCATGGAGGAACTCAACACTTACGGACGCATTTACATGTACCGCTTTAGGCCTGATTATGAAATGAAGGCGCGGCCGATCCATGAATATCCCGGAAAATCAGAACAGGCCAAGGCCATTATGCTTATGATCCAGAACAATCTGGATTATGCCGTGGCACAGCATCCGCATGAATTGATTACCTATGGCGGAAACGGCGCAGTATTTCAGAACTGGGCACAATACCTGCTCACCATGCAATACCTGGCCCAAATGACCGATGAGCAGACACTGTCAGTTTATTCCGGACACCCGATGGGGCTCTTTCCTTCGCACAAAGACGCGCCACGCGTGGTCGTGACCAACGGCATGATGATTCCCAACTATTCCAAACCCGACGACTGGGAGCGGTTCAATGCTTTAGGTGTCACGCAGTACGGACAAATGACGGCCGGAAGTTATATGTACATCGGGCCGCAGGGAATCGTACACGGAACGACCATCACAGTTCTTAACGGCGGACGCAAAATCGCTAAAAACGGCGAAGGTCTGGCCGGAAAACTTTTCGTGACCTCAGGCTTGGGCGGCATGTCGGGCGCTCAGCCAAAAGCCGGGAACATTGCGGGCTGCATTACGGTTTGCGCCGAGGTCAACCCCAAGGCCGTACACACGCGTCATTCGCAAGGTTGGGTGGATGAAGTCATCACCGACCTCGATGAACTCACCCACCGAGTCCGTCGCGCCAAGCAAAACAAGGAAGTCGTTTCCATCGCCTATCAGGGCAACGTAGTAGACGTTTGGGAAAAATTTGATACCGAGAATATCTACATCGATCTTGGCTCTGACCAAACATCACTTCACAACCCGTGGGCCGGCGGTTACTATCCCGTAGCGCTGTCGTTTGAGGAGTCCAAGGAAATGATGGCCGGCAATCCGGTATTGTTCCGCGAAAAAGTTCAGGAATCGCTCCGGCGTCACGCAGCTGCCATCAACAAACACACCGCCCGCGGAACGTACTTTTTTGACTACGGCAACGCTTTCCTGCTCGAGGCTTCGAGGGCTGGCGCCGATGTGATGGCCGCCAACGGAATCGATTTCCGCTATCCAAGCTACATTCAGGATATTTTGGGTCCGATGTGTTTTGACTACGGATTCGGCCCGTTTAGATGGGTTTGCTGTTCAGGCAAGGCTGACGATTTGCAAAAAACCGATGAAATCGCCCGCAAGGTCCTGGAAGAAATGGCCTTGTCGGCACCTGATGAAATCCGACAGCAAATGCAGGACAACATCCAATGGATTAAAGGCGCCCAACAAAACCGATTGGTGGTAGGGTCGCAGGCGCGAATCCTCTACGCCGATTCAGAAGGCCGTATCAAAATTGCACAGGCGTTTAATGAAGCCATTGCGCGGGGCGATATCGGATACGTGGTTTTGGGTCGCGACCATCACGATGTGTCCGGAACTGACTCGCCCTACCGTGAGACTTCAAATATCTACGACGGATCGCGCTTTACGGCCGACATGGCGATTCAAAACGTCATTGGCGACAGCTTTCGCGGCGCGACTTGGGTGTCAATTCACAACGGCGGCGGCGTAGGCTGGGGCGAGGTTATCAACGGCGGATTCGGTATGGTTCTTGATGGCTCGACGGATGCTGAAAGACGCCTTAAATCCATGCTTTTCTGGGATGTGAACAACGGAATTTCACGCCGCAGCTGGGCCCGGAACCACGAGGCGGTTTTTGCCATCAAAAGGGCCATGGAGCACGAACCTTTGCTAAAGGTCACCCTGCCCAATTTTGTCGACGATTCAGTTTTAAACACTTTATGAAAGACGTAACCGGTACAACATTGGTTTTGATGGGATCGGGGCTTTTGCTTATCGCGTTGGTCCTGGATTCGCTTAATCCTTGGTATCAGGCCGCTTTACTGGTTGCGTCGATGGTAATGAACCTGTGGGGAATAGTAAAAATCATCCGCGAAAAACAAAAAAGTAAATAAATAAGCTATGAAAACCATTAAAATGTTGCCCGTGCTTTTGCTGCTTGTCCTTGGTTCCTGCGCTTCCGTTTCGGTTTCGAGCGACCACGACACCAATACCGACTTCAGCAAATACAAAACCTACGCGTTCCTAAAGAACAGTATCGACAAGGTTGAAATCTCTGACCTGGACAAGCGCCGGATCCTGGCTGCCATCGAAACCGAGATGAACGCCAAAGGCTTCACCAAAAGTGACAACCCCGATCTTTTGGTAAGTTTCTTTACAAAATCGACACAACAGGTCAACGTCAACAACTACAGTCCCGGGTGG
>CAZIBV010000128.1:0-1427 GCA_964537345.1 uncultured Flavobacterium sp.
ACTGCCATCCACCAACCGTTGGGGGTATTTCCCTGCGGTATCTGCCGGTTGGACGGTTTCAGAAGAGGCGTTTTTCTCTTCATTGAAAGAGTATGTTCCTAGTTTGAAATTGCGTCTGAGCTGGGGGCAAAACGGAAGCCTTGCTGCCCTGAGCGGGTATCTTTACAGTACCGATATGTCAATGGGTGGACTTTATCCTTTTGTTGCCGGTAATAGCTATGTAACAGGTGCGGCTCCGTCAACCATGGGTAATGATAAATTGAAATGGGAAACATCCGAGCAGGTAAATTTAGGTGTAGATGCCCGTTTCTTGGCTGACCGGCTATCTTTAAGTCTCGATTATTTTGAGAAAAAGACTAAGGATCTTTTGGTCTCCGGCACCACGCCTTCTTTGATTATTGGTGGAGCTACCTCCCCCATGAATGCAGGTGATGTTAGCAATAATGGTTTGGAGGTTGAATTGGGTTGGCGCGACCGCATCGGCGATTTCAGCTATAGTGTGCGAGGGAACCTGGCTACTTTGAAAAATAAGGTGACTTACATCGATCCTTCCATCACCCGTCTTTCAGGTGTCAACTTTCACACCAGTACCATAACCTATTTCGAGCAAGGTTTTCCTGTCTATTATTTCCGGGGTTATAAGTTCAAGGGTGTGGATCCTGAAAATGGCAATCCGCTTTTTCACGATCTGGATGAAAGTGGCGATTTGAACGATGGTGATTTGGCCTATATTGGCGATGCTATCCCCGATTTCACCTATGGCATCACTTTGACTGCGGCCTGGAAAGGCCTTGATATGACCATATTTGGAAGCGGTTCGCAGGGCAACGAAATCTTCAATTGCATCAATCGTCCCGATTATGCAGCCTCCAATAAGCTGAAGGAAGTTTTTTACGACAACCGATGGACGGTGGCCAATCCCACCGGAACGGTTCCGCGTGCCGGCGCCAGCGATATGGACAAGTACCAGATTTCGGATGCATTGGTTTACGATGGTTCATTTTTTAAGATCAAGCAGTTGCAGTTTGGCTATACATTTCCCAAAGCTATGCTCAAAAAGGCATTTATCAGTAATCTGCGTATTTATGGCTCGTTGGACGACTTTTTCACATTCACCAAATATCCTGGGTTTGATCCCGAAGCTGCTGCCAATTCCACCTCAGGTATGGGCGTTGACAAAGGATCTTATCCCAGTTCCAAAAAAGTGGTGTTCGGTTTGAATATTGAATTTTAATTAACTTCTATACGATACAAATGATGAAAACAAGATATATCTATATTCTGATGTTGGGGATTCTATCGATTGTAGGCACAGGATGCGAAGAGCGTCTTGATATTCCCAAGCATGGAAATCTGGGCGGTCAGGAAGATTTTTATAAAACCGATGATGATGCCTTGCAGGCGTTGGCCTCCTTGTACAATACTTG
>CAZIBV010000128.1:1437-3601 GCA_964537345.1 uncultured Flavobacterium sp.
GTGTGGTGCGGTGGCGGGTCGCGTGGCGATAATGCCAGTATGGAACAACTGAATGAATATACATTTGATACTGACCATGGGATGGTGCAATCGTTATATTCAGGCTTATATGGTGTTATTTATAAATCGAACCTGATTGTCGATTTGTTGGCTCCCGATACGGAAGCCAAAAAACGGGCCGTGGCAGAGGCCATGTTTTTCCGGGCATGGTCGCATTTTGAGCTGGTCACCCTGTTTGGAACAGCTCCGATAGTTGACCATCTGCTCTCTCCCGATGAATATCGGCTGGGCAACAGCAATCCCAAAGATACCTGGAGTTTTATTGAGAGCGATTTGATGTCGGCCCTCAATTCTGAGGCTCTGCCTTCCAAGGCTGGTGTTGATGACCAGGAAACTGGTATTCGTGTCACCAAGGAAGTGGCTCAGGCTCTGCTTGGCAAAGCCTACCTTTTTCAAGGAAAGTACGGTGAGGCCGCGGCGATGCTCGATAATGTAATTGAATCGGGAAAATATGACCTCTATAAAGGGGAGTACGATATGCTGCTTCATGCCGTGGCCAATGGTAGCTGCGAATCAATGCTTGAAGTGCAAAAACGCAAAGATTCGGAACAGGCTTGGAATCAAATGACCATGACCTTCATCATGCAAGGGTGGCGTTCCGATAAATTGAATGTCGGTGGTGCTGCTTCATCCTATATCGCCCCGGGAACTTATGGCTTTATGAACCCGCGCAAAACTTTATACAATGCTTTTGTGGCCATGGAGGGTGAAAACGGGTATCGTTTGCGCAGCACAATGCGCACCTCGGAACAGATGGCTGCCATAGGCGTCTCCATTCAGCCTGGTGCCTACATGATAGGGCATGAGGGGTATTTTATGTGGAAGAACCGGGCATTGAAGGAGGATTGTGTTTATGATGCTTCTTACTTCCAGGCCTTGCAATATATCAACCTGCGAGTGATGCGATATGCCGAAGTACTTTTGTTGGCTGCCGAGGCGCACGTGTTGGGAGGCAGTCAGGAAAAAGCTCTGGATTATATCAATCAGGTACGATCACGGGCTCGCTTGGCCGATCTTACCACAGTATCTTTAGCGGATGTGAAAAATGAGAAACGTTTGGAGTTGTGTCTCGAGGGCGTACGTTTTCAGGATCTTGTGCGTTGGGGCGATGCAGCCAATGTGATGGCCGAGCAGGGAAAAGAGATTCCTAGCTTTTCTGCCACAGGGGTTGTTTCCCAGTTTACAAACTCAGTTTACGGGTTTAAGGTTAAGCATAAGTTGTTGCCCATCCCGCGTAAAGAGCTGGAATTAAATCCCAATATGGTTCAGAATGAAAATTGGTAATTCGTTATTATTTAAATAGTTATATTATGAGGAAAATTAATATATTGCTGATGCTGCTCATGTCGTATCTGTTGATGGCATGTGATGGCAATTCATTGGATTCCTTGACCGGGAAATACGATATGAACCGCTATGAGTTTGATGAAGTAGTGCAGCAATCAACCGAGAAATTGACGAAGGGTGTCAAGGCCTTGAACATCGCTCTGGTGGATGACCAGGATAACCGGTTGGATCTTCGGATTGGTAGTAGCGAGTGGGTATTGCAAGGGGGTGTTTACTCTGTGGTCGAATCTGTTTCCTCGGATAAGCAGTATGTGGCTTCATTGAAAAGCCAAAATGTAGTTAGCAAAGTTAAATCAGGAAACCTTGAAGTGACCCTGATCAATGGTACCTATTTTTTTACTGGTTTGTTTGAAACAGAAAGTGGTCAATGGGTTAATTGCTATTTCAAGGGTGTTATCACCTTTGAAATAGGGGAAGATGATCCCGAGGCAAGCGGGTATGTGGCTGTGTTGACAAAATCGCCGGTGGTGACTTATGACAATTCAGGTTCCCCCACGGTTCATCCAGGTGTTCTCAAATATACTTTCTCCATTTCCGATCCTGC
The DNA here is from genome assembly GCA_964537345.1 of uncultured Flavobacterium sp. Lineage (GTDB taxonomy): Bacteria > Bacteroidota > Bacteroidia > Flavobacteriales > Flavobacteriaceae > Flavobacterium. Next base: position 3,389 of record CAZIBV010000128.1, read on the forward strand.
CGGAAATAATGTTGCTTCATTCGAAGCCATCAATGCGGAGGATATGCCAGCTGCCACCCTGGCCGGTAATTACACGGTGCAAGGTAACGCCTCGGAACCTTGGCTGATGGCTAATGGCTGGGTTTTTTCCGACTGGGGGGTTGCCGGAGGTAGTTATTTTACTGACACCAAAGGTGCCAAACAGTATGTGGCCGGAGGGCAAATTTCGATTAC
>CAZIBV010000129.1:0-3488 GCA_964537345.1 uncultured Flavobacterium sp.
GGGACATATCGGCGAATGCCAAGGAAACCCGCGCCCAGAACGCTTTTGAATACGCAAAAGGATTTAACGGGATTGAAGCCATATCGATTGACGGCGCCAATTTTGCCGAATGTTATACCGCGCTGCAGAAGGTTTTGGAAAAAATCCGTATCGAGCGCAGGCCGTTCCTGGTTCACGCCAGGGTTCCGTTGCTCAATCACCATACTTCCGGCGTTAGGATGGAGTGGTACCGCGATGACCTGGACGAAGCCCGCAGCCGAGATCCGTATCCGGTGCTAAAGAATCAGCTTTTGCAGGCCGGTTTTTCGCAAGATGACATTGCGCAGATGGAAAGCGAGGCGATGGACAAGGTAAAGGCCGATTATCAGCGCGCTTTGGAAGCCGAGGATCCGCGACCGGAAGATTTGTTTACCCATGATTTTGTTCCGACGCCCGTAACCGAGGAATTGGGCGAGCGCAATCCCGAGCGCGAAGACAAGGTCGTCATGGTTGACTGCGCCTTGTTTGCCGTTGAGGAATTGATGCGCGAGCACAAGGAATGCCTGCTCTACGGACAGGACGTGGGCGCCCGACTGGGAGGCGTTTTTCGCGAGGCGGCCACACTGGCGCAAAAGTTTGGCGACGAACGCGTTTTCAATACACCCATTCAGGAAGCGTTTATCGTGGGGTCGACGGTGGGAATGTCGGCGGTGGGATTAAAGCCAATTGTCGAGGTTCAGTTTGCCGATTACATCTGGCCGGGACTCAACCAGCTTTTTACCGAGGTGGCGCGTTCGTGTTATCTCAGCAATGGGAAGTGGCCTGTATCGATGGTTTTGCGCGTGCCGATTGGCGCTTACGGAAGCGGCGGCCCGTATCATTCCTCGTCGGTTGAAAGCGTTTTGACCAACATCCGCGGCATAAAAATCGTTTACCCGAGTAATGGTGCCGATTTGAAAGGCTTGATGAAGGCCGCCTATCACGACCCGAACCCGGTGGTCATTTTGGAACACAAAGGACTTTACTGGTCAAAAGTGAAAGGAACCGAGACGGCCCGCGTCAACGAACCTTCAACGGATTATATTTTGCCGTTGGGGCGCGCCAATGTCGTTCAGGAAATCTGGCCGGATGACCAGCAGGAAACGATTACCGTCATCACGTACGGAATGGGCGTGCATTGGGCGCTGAATGCGTCGGCCGACATGCAACATAAAGTTGAAATCGTCGATTTGCGGACGTTATATCCGTTGGACGAGGAAACTATCGTCAAATCAGTAAAAAAGGCTAAAAAGTGCCTTGTCGTCACCGAGGAGCCGGTTAACAATTCCTTTGCGCGAAGCCTGGCGGGAATGATTCAGGAAAAATGCTTTAAATTCCTCGATGCGCCCGTAATGGTAATCGGAGCGGAAAATCTTCCCGCCATTCCGCTAAACGCCACGCTGGAACAGACGATGATCCCATCTGCCGAAAAAGTCCGCGCCAAAATGCTGGAACTGCTGGACTACTAATTCTTGCAGGACGCGTTAAAGTAATGTCAAAAATCCCTGAGGTTTGGTCAAGGCCTTGGGGATACTTATTTTTGTAAATGCCGTTATGGCGTCCCTCTTTTCCCTACAATCACGGGAGGTAAATCAAAAATAAGTTTTATGGATTTTGTACAGATTAACGCCCAAACGGGTGATCATCCTGTTTTTACGCGTTTGGAAATCGCCGACTTCCTGGCCAAGCATCTTGAACAATACGGCGATTCGGTCGAGGATATCCTTAAATGCATCAGTTATGTGATGGATCCGGATAGGGGAGGGAACATCCTCATCGGTCTTGACGACGAGAAAATCGCGGGCGTCACCATTTTAAACCAAACGGGCATGTCAGGTTATATTCCCGAGAACATTTTGGTTTATATCGCAGTTGATGGCGCTCACCGCGGAAAAGGCTACGGAATGGCCTTGATGCAACGCGCGATTGACATTTCCAAAGGGAGTATCGCACTGCACGTCGAACCTGAAAATCCGGCGGTATTTCTGTATAAAAAGCTGGGCTTTACAAGCAAATATCTTGAAATGCGACTTACTCAATAATGGCTTTCCTGACACTTTACCGAAAAAAACTAGAAGAGAATTTTAGCTTTCTCGACAAATTGTTTGCCGATCGCGGAATCCATTGGGGCGTGGTTTCAAAGATTTTATGCGGAAACGTACTCTACCTTAAGGAACTATTGTCATTAGGCGTCACCGAGATTCACGATTCAAGGATTTCAAACCTCAGGAAGGTCAAGTCGCTGGCACCCGATGTTCAAACCGTGTATATCAAGCCGCCCGCCAAACGGAGTATTCCGGGGATTGTCACCCATGCCGATGTAAGTTTCAACACTGAACTGGCCACGATACGGATGTTGTCGGATGAAGCCGTCCGGCAAAAAAAGCAGCACAAAGTTATCATCATGATTGAGATGGGCGACCTGCGTGAAGGCGTCATGGGCGATGAACTTGTAGACTTTTACCGACAGGTTCTAAGGATGCCCAACATTACCATCAGTGGCATCGGAACAAACCTGAATTGCCTGAATGGCGTCATGCCGACTCAGGATAAACTTATTCAACTAAGTCTTTACAAGCAACTTGTCGAAGCCAAACTTGGCATTTCCATTCCCTGGGTTTCGGGCGGAACATCGGTTGCGATTCCGCTCATTTTGCGAAATGTCCGGCCCATGGCGGTAAATCATTTCCGGATTGGCGAAGCTTTGTTTTTTGGAAAGGATTTGTTTACAGGCCAAACCATCGACGGGATGAATGACGAGGTCTTTAGATTGCGTGCCGAAATCATCGAGATCAATGAAAAACCGGCCATCCCATCAGGCGAACTTGGTCCCAACGTTACGGGAAGCGTGCAGGACATCCCCGACGCCAGTGACTTGGGCGCAACCTCGCTCCGGGCGATTCTCGACATCGGACTTTTGGACATGCAGCCGCAATATCTTATTCCCGACGATTCCGGGGTGGATTTGATTGACGCCAGTTCAGACATGCTGGTTGCCGATATTTCCAAAAGCGCCAAGTCGTATTCGGTAGGCGATATCATTTCGTTCAAATTACAATACATGGGCGCTCTTTACCTGCTCAATTCAGCCTATATAGAAAAGCGGATTGCTGACGGAAACCAATAAAAAAACCGCTCAATTGGCGGCTTTTCTTTTTCTAATTTCTTTTTTCCGGCGGATACTGCGACAGGATTCTCGAGACAAACTCCTTGACTTTCTCGTCTTTTTTGACGGCATCGCGGGTCAGGGTTCCACGGCCTTCGCCTTGCCAAACGAGTTCCTTTCTGGCAGCGTCGATAAAATCGATGTACAGCGTTCCCTCGGTATTGGTTGACACCGACGAATAACCGCCCCACGGACGGTAGGCCGTGCGGTGGATTTCCGTGAGACCCACGGTCTTTTGCGTTCCCTTGAGGGTCTTCACAACCTGGCCCACGCGCTGGGCGTTGGAGAGCCGACCGACAAAGAC
>CAZIBV010000130.1:0-3477 GCA_964537345.1 uncultured Flavobacterium sp.
TGCTGGCCGGTTTCAATATCGGTGGCGATGCAAAGGAAAGGGATGGGCAGCTTGCTGAAATCGCGCACGTGGCGAACCGGATGCGTCAATCGCGCCAGCAAATTGTAGTTGTACATTCCTTTTGACAAGGCTCTCGGTATACCAATCTTAAATCGGTTAAACGGCAAAGTCAACGCGTAGAGTTCGTCGTTTCGCTTGCCGTAAAAACTTTTTGACGACCGCGGAATGTAGTCCTGCAAAAGCGCATCAAAATCAGTCGCGTTAAAAATAGAATCAATCTGGCGCGCGCTGTACCCGGAAGCGTAAAGCCCACCGATGATGGAACCCATGCTGGTTCCGCCAATGTAGCTGACCTCGACGCCCGCTTCCTCGAGCACTTTTAAAACGCCGATATGGGCAAATCCCTTGGCACCACCTCCGCTGAGCACCACGCCTACCTTAAGCGGTTGCTGCGTCTGCGAAAATCCACATACGGACAACAGAAACAGCAGCATGGTGGTTTTGAGCGTCATTTTAAATTCTCAGGGTTTTGGTAAAAGTCGGTAATTTTTTTGGCTTTTGAAAGCCCGACCACCTCAGCGATTTCCGCCTGTGAAGCCAGCTTGAGCCTTTTGATCGATTTGAAATGTTTGATCAGGGTTTGCATGGTTTTCTCGCCCACGCCGGGAATGCTCTCGAGCTGCGTGGTCAGCGCGCTTTTACTGCGTTTGTCGCGGTGATGCGTGATCCCAAAGCGGTGGGCTTCATTTCGCAGTTGCTGAATCACTTTAAGCGTTTCAGATTTTTTGTCCAGATAAAGCGGAACCGGATCGCCGGGGTAAAACAATTCTTCCAGACGTTTGGCAATACCGATGATGGAAATCTTGCCGCGCAACCCAAGCCGATCAAGACTTTTCAATGCCGATGACAACTGTCCTTTTCCACCGTCGATGATGATGAGTTGCGGCAATGGCTGATCTTCGTCCAGCAGGCGCCTGTAACGCCGGTGAACTACCTCCTCCATCGAGGCAAAATCATTGGGCCCGTCGACGGTTTTGATGTTAAAATGGCGATAGTCCTTTTTGCTGGGTTTGCCGTCCTTAAAAACCACGCAGGCGGCAACGGGATTGGTTCCCTGTATGTTGGAGTTGTCAAAACACTCTATGTGACGTGGCTCGACCGGAAGCCGCAGGTCTTTTTGCATTTGGGCCATGATCCGATTGGTGTGGCGGTCAGGATCGACAATCTGAAGTTGCTTTAACTGTTCAATCCGGAAAAACCGCGCATTGCGGGTTGAAAGTTCCAGCAGTTCCTTTTTGTCGCCCAGTTGTGGAACGGTTACCTTGATGCGCTCGCCAAGGTCGATGGCAAACGGTACAACCACTTCGCGAAACTCCAGGCCAAAACGCTCCTGAAGTTCAACAATGGCCAGTTCCAACAGTTCCTGATCAGTTTCCTCGAGCTTTTTCTTGATTTCGAGCGTGTGGGTGCGTATGATCGATCCGTGTGCAATCTGGATAAAGTTGATGTAGGCCGCCGTGTGATCGGAAACAATCGAAAACACATCGATATTGGTCATCTTGGGATTGGCCACCGTCGACCGCGCCTGATACTTTTCCAGAACTTCAATTTTTTCCTTGATTTTCTGGGCGGATTCAAATTCCATATCAGCGGCAAGCTCCTGCATCTGCTTTTTAAAATCCTTTAAACTTTGCTTGAGGTTTCCCTTGAGGATTTCGCGGATTGCCGTAACCTGTCGTTCATAATTATCGCGGGATTCAAAACCCTCGCACGGTCCTTTGCAGTTGCCGATGTGGTATTCCAGACAAACCTTGAACTTTCCGGAGTTGATGTTTTGCGGCGTCAAATCGTAATTACAGGTCCTGAGCGGATAAAGCTCGCGGATCATATCGAGAATGGTGTAAACCGTCTTGAAGTTGGTATACGGACCAAAGTATTCTGATCCGTCCTTGATCTTGTTTCGCGTGCTGAAAATGCGGGGGAATGGTTCATTTTTGATGCAAATCCAAGGATAGGTCTTGTCATCCTTGAGCAAGACGTTGTAACGCGGCTGAAGTTGTTTGATCAGGTTGTTTTCCAACAAAAGCGCATCGGTCTCGGTGGGAACGACAATGTGTTTGATCGTTGCGATTTTCCTGACCAGAACATTGGTGCGTCCGCTGTCGTGGATTTTGTTAAAGTACGACGATACGCGCTTTTTTAGGTTTTTGGCTTTTCCGACGTATAAAATCTTTCCGTCCTTGTCAAAATACTGATAAACGCCCGGATTGTCGGGAAGCGTTTGTATTTGAAGGGCGAGCGACGGACGGTCCATAACACAAAGGTAGTCAATTGAGCGGGCAATTTTTTGAGTCGCGTCATACCGAATAATTTTTTTAACTACATTTAGCCAATGACCAAAGCAGAACTCAGAAAACAATACAAAGCCAGGCGACGCAAGCTATCTGACTATGAACTGTCCGACGGCAGCCTTGCCATTGCCAATCGGGTTTTGCAAATGGATTTATGGCAGCTGGAGTATTTTCACGTGTTTCTCACCATCGATACGATGCGCGAGATTGACACTGAAAACATCCTGCACATTCTGGCGGGAAAGGATAAGAAAACCGTGCTGTCGCAAAGTGATTTTGATCGTTCGACGCTAAAGTTGTTCTTGCTGGAAGACGATACGCGGATCCGTAAAAACGAATTGGGAATTCCCGAGCCGCAATCCGGAAAACCCGTCGACCCCAAACAGCTGGACGTGGTTTTTGTGCCACTGCTCGCTTATGACACGCGTGGATTTCGCGTTGGATACGGCAAAGGGATTTACGACAATTTCCTGCAGGAATGCCGCCCGGATGTCATTAAGATTGGACTTTCGTTATTTGATCCCGAACCGCTGATTGAAGACGTTTGGGATGAAGATGTCGCACTGGATTATTGTGTGACACCGCGCGGGGTTCACTCCTTTGTTTCCTGAAGTTTTTCCTCGTCGTCAAGGCCAACGTACTCGCGCTCCTCGGGCTTTTCAAACGCCTTTTTATTAAAGACAATCAAAATTCCGACGCCTGTGGAGATGGCTACGTCGGCGATGTTAAAGATGGCGTTGAAAAACGTAAATGGCCGTCCGCCGATAAATGGCACCCAATCAGGCATGGGATAATCCTCTATGATCGGGAAGTAAAGCATATCGACAACCTTTCCGTGAAAAATCGTTCCGTAAGGCTGTTCGGCAAAAAGCGCAGCCAATTCGCCGTGACTGTCGCTAAAAACGATTCCGTAAAAGACTGAATCGATGATGTTGCCAAGCGCGCCTGCCAGAATCAGGGCGATGGCGACAATCAGGTAACGCGAAGAGTTGCGTCGCACCGAATCCCACAACCAATATCCAATCCCTATTACGGCACAAATGCGAAACAGCGTCAGGACAAGTTTGCCGTATTCGCCGGGAATCTCAGTTCCCCAAGCCATTCCTTCGTTCTCGATGAAGTAAAT
>CAZIBV010000131.1:0-1656 GCA_964537345.1 uncultured Flavobacterium sp.
AAGGAAAATATTCTGGGTTCGGAATTTACGTTCTCAACCCGTGACGACGTACAAATCTCGATAGATTACCTGCCTAAAGCCCAGGCGCGTAAAATTTACACCTACGCCAAAGAGCAACTCGAATTGCTAAAGGCAAAACCGTCGCCATCTGCGCAAGCTGAAACTGATTCATCGGCTCAGCCGGTTTATGAGGCCCAAGTGATTGAACCTACTGAAGAAGTGACCGATTTTTCGGAAATCATTCCCGTGGCGCAGTCGGGTTTCCGCGATGAAAAACAGCATCCGGAGGAATCGCCATCGGCTGACCAGCGCGCCGACGTTGATGCCGACGAACTTTTTGTCAAACTTCAGAACTACAAAAAACTGCTTGACAACGGCCTGATCCTACAGGGAGAATACGACAGGCTGAAGGATGAGATCCTGAAAAAAATGTAGTTTGCGGGTGCATTACTAAATTGTCTTTTTTTGTTTTTCCAAAAACGCATTGGCTTGTAACTCCAGCAATTCCTTGGCTTTGGAGCGTTGCAGATTAAAAATTTCCCGGTCGTCGGCAATGTCGGCGTAAACCCTGTCGTGCATTTGCGATGAGGTTTTTACCAGCAGTTCACGTTGGTATTTGTCCTGCAAAATCGTCGCACTTAGCGCTGTTTCAACATCTTCCAGTTTGTAGTCGTATTCGCCTTTTGGCGACAGTAGCTTGGCAAAGATGGGCGCGGTTTCGACGGCAAAAAACAACAACATGATAAACAGTGACGGCAGCAGCGGAAGTGTGCCCAGCGCATTGATTCGGGCCATCAGTCCGTCGAATCCGTCGATTACGGGTTGGGTATCGGCTACTTTTTTATCCAGATTTTCCTGAAGCGATTGTGCGCGTTGCTGCTTTTGGGCCAGCATCACTCCAGTTGATTTTTTAAGCGAATCCAACTGTACGGCGGCCCGGTCATGCGCCTCGCGTTTTTCCTTGTAAATTGGGCCTTTTCCCATTTTTTTGGTGCCCGAGGTTCCCTCGGCTTCAGTGATATACGCCTGATACAGTGCGGCCACTTCTTTTTCGCGGGCTGCCAAGGACGCTTTGAGGCTGTCCATTTCGGCTTGGTTTTTCTCCAAATCTGATTGAAAATAACCGGCCACCTGATTTTTGTTTTCCAGCGCCATCCGGTTTTTTTCCTTGAGCAGAACGGTGTTGATTTCCTTTTCGAATATTTTGATCTCCAACGGTTTTGAAATGACAATCGCAATCAGTACGGCCAGCATCAACCGTGGGAGCGCCTGGAGGAATTCCGCCCGAAATTTTTCGCGCTTGCGGATGGTTGATACGATAAAGCGGTCGAGGTTAAAAATCAAAAGTCCCCAAACCAGCCCGAAAATTGAAGCGATCCACGGGTTGTCGAAAACCGTAAAGAGTGCATAGCTTCCGGCAATGGCGGCCATGAGCGCCGTAAAGAAGACAGTCGCGCCAATTCCGGCAAATTTGGTTTGCTCGCCCTGGGAACAGCCGTCCAGAATATCGGTGTCGGCACCCGAGCACAGAATAAAGAATTTTTTAAGCATAACGGTTCGTTTGTGCGGGATTACGCGCTGATTGATGATGATTTAGTAACGTAAAACTGTTTGTGATATTTTGCGCCGGTTGATGAGGCCGGTGGTCATTGGTAG
>CAZIBV010000131.1:1756-3434 GCA_964537345.1 uncultured Flavobacterium sp.
TCGACATCTCGGTAAAATACTTGTAAAACAGCGGGATGGTTTCAATTCCCTTGAGATAGTTGAAAATCCCGTAATGCTCATTGGGCGAGTGGATCGCATCGCTGTCAAGCCCAAAGCCCATCAAAATGGTTTTGCTCCTGAGTTCCTTTTCAAAAAGCGCCACAATAGGAATTGATCCTCCCGAACGCACCGGAATCGCCGGAACACCAAAGGTTTCAGTGTACGCCTTGTTGGCCGCGCGGTAACCGATGCTGTCGATAGGCGTGACGTAACCTTGTCCGCCGTGGTGTGGTTTTACTTTAACCCTGACGCCCGCCGGGGCAATGCTCTCAAAGTGTTTGGCAAACAAGTCGGTGATTTCTTCCCAATCCTGATTTGGAACCAATCGCATGGAAATTTTGGCGAATGCCTTGCTCGCAATCACGGTTTTGGCGCCTTCGCCCGTGTAACCGCCCCAGATTCCGTTTACATCCAGCGTCGGGCGAATGGAATTGCGTTCGTTGGTCAGGTAGCCTTTTTCGCCATACACATCGTCAATATCCAATGCCTGTTTGTATTTGTCCAGGCTGAACGGTGCCTTGGCCATTTCGGCGCGCTCCTCGGCTGAAAGCTCCTGAACTTTGTCGTAAAATCCGGGAATCGTAATGTGGTTGTTTTCATCGTGCAGCGACGCAATCATTTTGGCCAGCACATTGATCGGGTTGGCAACGGCGCCACCGTACAGTCCGGAGTGGAGGTCGCGGTTGGGTCCGGTCACTTCAACTTCAACATAACTCAATCCGCGCAATCCTGTAGTAATAGACGGTTGCTGGTTTGAGATCATTCCCGTATCTGAAATCAGAATCACATCACACTTTAACTTCTCCTGATTTTTGGTCACAAAACCAGCCAGGCTTTTTGACCCGACTTCTTCCTCGCCCTCAATCATAAACTTGACATTGCAGGGAAGGTTGTTGCTGGCGATCATGTATTCAAAGGCCTTTACGTGCATGTAGAACTGGCCTTTGTCATCGCAGGCACCGCGCGCAAAAATGGCGCCGTCCGGATGAATAGGTGTTGATTTGATTACCGGTTCAAACGGTGGAGATTCCCACAAATCCATCGGGTCGGGCGGCTGGACGTCATAATGTCCGTATACCAAAACCGTTGGAAGGCTCGGGTTGATGATTTTCTCGCCGTAGACGATGGGATAGCCCTCGGTGTCGCAAATTTCGACCGCGTCGCACCCGGCTTTCCGCAGTGAATCGGCAACGGCATCGGCCATGTCGAGCACATCCTGTGAATAGGCGGTATCGGCGCTCACCGATGGAATCTTTAAAATTTCAATAAGTTCGTCGATAAAGCGTTGCTTGTTTTGCGCAACGTATTGCTTGATGTTGTCCATTCAGGTTTAGGTTTTTTCAAAAATAACAAAACTCGGGCAAACTACCCGCATTATCGGTCGGCGATTGGTATTTGTTTTGCGGTTTTTCGGTCTGATTTATAGTATCACCGACTACCGATTTTACCGAGAGTTGTTCAGATTAAACGTCAGCAATGAAGGTCATGTTTTCAACGCAAAAAAAATCTGCCGGATGCGTTGCCAATTGGCATTTGTTTGTATATTTGCCGCTCACTGCGGGCGTGGTGAAATTGGTAGACACGCCAGACTTAGGATCTGGTGCCTCACGGTGTGAAG
>CAZIBV010000132.1:0-3404 GCA_964537345.1 uncultured Flavobacterium sp.
GATGAGCGGTCAGGCAGATGAATCCTCTCATTCTTGGTTCAATGATCATATAGGGTGTGTTTAGCTAGTTTAAACAAAGATAGCCCGAATTTTCAGTTGAGCAAGGCACGCGCGTGATTAATGGCCGAATCTGATACGGCCGATCCGGAAAGCATTTGGGCAATTTCGGCAATGCGCGATTCCTTGTCCAAAAGTGTCAGGGTCGACGTGGTCCGGGCGCCATCAGTGCGTTTTGAAACTTTAAAATGCTGATCGCCTTTGGCTGCTATCTGCGGGAGATGGGTGATGGCAAAAACCTGCATCGAACTGCTCATCGACTTCATGATGTTGCCCATCGCATCGGCCATTTCGCCTGAAACGCCGGTGTCAATCTCATCAAAAATGATGGTCGGCAAGGTGGAATGCTTGGCCAGAATGTATTTGACCGCCAGCATGATCCGCGACCGCTCGCCTCCCGACGCCACTTTTTTAAGCGGACCAAACTCGGCACCTTTGTTGGCCGAAAACAAAAAGCTGATGACATCCGTGCCCGTTGGCGTAAAGTCGGCCGACGGGGTCAGGTCAATTTTCACGCGGACGTGCGGCATGCCCAGTTGTGAAAGCACCTCAGTGAGTGAGTCTACAAGGCGCGGAATGGCTGCACGGCGTCCGTCTGACAATATTTTGGCCATGGCCGACAACTTTTCGTGAAATGCTTCAACATCCTGCTCCAACCGCGCAATTTCATCATCAAGCGACGCCATGCTGACGGTTTGCGTATCCAAATCCTCGCGGATGGCTAAAAGTTGAGCCACCGTCTGAACCTGATGCTTTTTTTGCAGGGCGTAGATGAGTTGCAGTTTTTGTGAAACTTCTTCCAATCGTTCGGGATCCACTTCTAGTGAATCAGCCGAGGCCGCAAGTTCCGCAGCCAGATCGTCGAGTTCGATCAACGCACTTTGCGCACGGTCGGCCAGCGGTTGGAATTCCTGCGTAAGCGCCGACATTTTTTGCATCGCACCTTTGAATTCCCGCAAAAGCGTCAGAATCCCGTATTGGTCATCGTGCAAGAGTGAAAGCCCTTTGTCCAGGTGCTGCCGGATCGCCTCTACATTGCTGCCTTTTTCAAATTCGGCTTCAAGCGTTTCCTGTTCTCCGTCCGTAAGCTGGGCCGCGGTTAACTCCTCGAGCAAAAACGACAAATAATCCGACTCCTTTATGGCCGCACTTTTTTTGTCGCGCGCGGCAGTCAGTTGGGTGTTGAGTTTTTTGTATTCCGATAAGATCCGGGTGTAGTCAGCCAGCGTTTCCTGTTGTCCGGCAACGGCGTCAAGCATGGCCAGTTGGAATCCGGCATCGGTGATTTCAGCCGTCTGATGCTGTGAATGCACGTCGATCAAACGCACGGCAAGCTGCTGCAAATCGGCCAGGTTTACGGGCGTATCGTTGACAAAAGCGCGCGATTTTCCGCCCGGAAGAATTTCCCGCCGGATGATAGTCTGCAAATCAAAATCCCAATCCAGCGCCTGAAAAAACGGTTCCAGTTGATAGCCGTCCAGTTGGAACTGCGCCTCGACCACGCATTTTTGTTCTTTGTTAAACAGCGCCGAAAGATCCGCTCGCTGGCCCAAAACCAAGCCGAGGGCGTCCAGTAAAATCGACTTGCCCGCGCCGGTTTCGCCTGTGATAATGGAAAATCCCGGTTTAAAATCAACCGAGAGCCTCTCTATCAAGGCAAAATTCTCAATAGATAACGATGCGATCATGGCCGGCTGTCAGTATTTGATTTGCGACCATTTATTGGAGTTGAGCGGGGAAATCCGGTTGAGATTGTCCACTACTTCAGAGATGGAAACGTTGGGTCCGCCTGAAAAAATCGATACGATCTCGTCGGACTTGGCGTCAAAGAAAACCCGCGACAGATACGAGTTTGGACGTACCGAATGCAGTTGCGAAAGCGTCTGAAGGGCGTTCGCCACATTTTGCTTGGCGTTCTTTGGATCGTCGGCCATTTTGTCAAGCCCTTCAAAATGATACTGGTACATGGCGTCGCGAAACGGTTCAAACGTGCTCGACATCATGTCATTGATCAGGAAAAAGCGGTTTTGGTTGCCATCGGCCTGCTGCCAGCCTTTGTAATTGCTTTGCTGGGCCACCGACGCGATTTGCTGGGCCACTTCCAGCCACGGATCGCCGCCTTTGGGCGAAAACGTATCGCCATCGGCACCAATAATCATGTAGCAATAAAACGCCAGTACCGAGATTAGGTTTGAATCAAAATCAGCCGGATTGAAAACCATCTGCTGAAACTCAACGTACCGGAATGAAAAATCCTTGTCGTTGATATTGAGTACGGGCGAAGAATAAGTTGAATTGTAGATGGGCCGCGCCGATTGCACCTGAATGGTGGCCGTGTACTGATCGGCGTTGTAGGAGTTGAGCGTGATGTACATCGAACAATTGATGCGCTCGTGCTGCTTGTAAGGCGAGCCGGTCCAATCTGTTTTGTTGACGAATTCAGAAATGGCTTTTTGAAGCGTCTTAAAAGTTTGCGGGTTGGCGTTGGCGATCGTTTCGGAGTTTACCGTAACGGTACAATTCAGCTGGGCCGTGGCCAACGATCCGCTGAGCAAAAACAAAAACAAAAACTTTTTCATAGGGCGAATATTTTATCCAGAATGTCGCGCGCAACTTCTTCCTTGGCCTTGAGCGGCATGGGCGTCACCTCAAATTCCTTGTTGATAAAGGTGATTTTGTTGGTGGGATGACCAAAGCCGGCGCCCTCATCGCGCAGTGAGTTCAGGACAATCAAATCTAGGTTTTTTTTCCGGATTTTGGCACAAGCGTTTTCAATTTCGTTGTCGGTTTCAAGCGCAAAACCTACCAAATACTGATGGGTCTTGGCCTGACCGAGTGACGCCAGAACATCGGGGGTCTTTTCCAGTTCCAGAACAAACGCATCTTCACCCTTCTTTATTTTTTTATCGGCTACAACTTTAGGTCGATAATCTGCAACGGCGGCCGCAGCAATTGCGACGTCAACCGTGCCAAAAACACTGTGACAAGCCTCGTGCATCTGCGCAGCGGTATCCACCCTAATGACTTGGACAAGCGGATGCGACAATGTAAGATGTGACGGACCGGATACCAAAATCACGTTCGCCCCGCGGGAAGCGGCTTCAAGCGCCAGATCAAATCCCATTTTGCCCGTCGATCGGTTGCCGATAAAGCGCACCGGGTCGATTGGTTCATAAGTTGGTCCGGCGGTAATGAGAATGGTCTTTCCCCTAAGCGGCAGTTTTGACAGCAAGTCAGCCTCGATAAAGGAGACGATGTTTTCCGGTTCGGCCATCCGCCCCTCGCCCACCAGTCCGCTGGCGAGTTCGCCTGATTCGGCGGGAATCATGATATTGCCGAATCCCTGA
>CAZIBV010000133.1:0-3349 GCA_964537345.1 uncultured Flavobacterium sp.
GCCAAGTCGACACCGTCCAGTGAGGTTCCCGACATGACGCCTACAACGTTATAGTTTTGCTCTTGCATGGTTCAAAAGTACAAATCAAAATATTATCTTTGCCCCCGACTGATTTATAAACTATTACAACCATGGATTTTAACCTCACCGAAGAGCATTTGATGATTCAGCAAGCCGCCCGCGACTTTGCACAAAACGAACTGTTGCCGGGTGTGATCGAGCGCGATGAACATTCAAAATTTCCTGAAGAGCAGGTAAAAATGATGGCCGATCTTGGCTTTATGGGTATGATGGTCGATCCAAAATACGGCGGGTCCGGCCTCGACAGCGTATCGTATGTTTTGGCCATGACCGAGATTGCCAAGGTTGATGCATCGGCTGCCGTGATCATGTCGGTGAACAATTCACTGGTTTGCGCCGGACTCGAAAAATATTGCAACGAAGAGCAAAAGCAAAAATACCTGGTGCCGCTTGCACAGGGAAAAGTTATCGGAGCGTTCTGCCTCTCGGAGCCTGAAGCCGGATCTGACGCCACTTCACAAAAAACAACCGCCATCGATAAAGGCGATCACTACCTTTTGAACGGAACCAAAAACTGGATCACCAACGGCGCCACGGCTTCAACTTACATCGTTATTGCCCAGACCGACGTTGAAAAAGGTCACAAGGGCATCAACGCGTTTATCGTTGAAAAAGGCTGGCCGGGGTTTGAAATCGGACCCAAGGAAAAAAAGATGGGTATCCGCGGATCGGACACGCATTCGCTGATGTTCACCGACGTAAAGGTTCCCAAGGAAAACCGAATCGGCGAGGATGGCTTTGGATTTAACTTTGCCATGGCAGTGCTCAACGGCGGCCGCATCGGAATCGCATCGCAGGCTTTGGGAATCGCAACCGGCGCCTATGAACTCGCCCTGAAATATTCAAAAGAGCGCAAAGCTTTTGGAACTGAGATTTGCAACCACCAGGCCATCGCCTTTAAACTGGCCGACATGGCTACCCAGGTAACGGCAGCCCGCATGCTTTGTCTTAAAGCCGCGGTTGAAAAAGATCAGGGCAAGGACATTTCAATCTCTGGTGCCATGGCCAAATTGCACGCGTCAAAAACCGCCATGGACGTCACCATCGAGGCTGTCCAGATTCACGGCGGAAACGGCTATGTGGCCGAATACCACGTAGAACGTATGATGCGCGATGCAAAAATCACCCAGATTTATGAAGGAACATCCGAGATTCAAAAAATCGTAATCTCACGAGGACTCCTGAGGGGATAGCATTAAGATTTTAGATTTTAGATTTTAGATTTCAGATTTTAGATTGAGATTTCGGTCTTTTGAGTTTCGTCTTTCGTCTTTTGACTTTCGTCTTTCGTCTTTCGTCTTTGGAATTTAGTCTTTGGAATTTGGAATTTCAAAATAGGGATTTCGGGAAGTTGATGTTTGTCCACAGCCAATCTGACTGCTGATGAATTTTAGATTTTAGATTTCAGATTTTAGATTGGGATTTCGGTCTTTGGACTTTCGTCTTTCGTCTTTCGTCTTTGGAATTTGGAATTTGGAATTTGGAATTTTGCCTTTAGTCTTTTGACTTTCGACTTTCGTCTTTTGACTTTTGACTTTCGTCTTTCGACTTTCGTCTTTCGTCTTTCGACTCTCGGAATCAGAGCAACCTGAAGGCTAAAAGCTAAAACACTACCTTTGCGGCATGTGTACCGTAACCTACGTCAAATCGGAAAACCTCTCTATCCTGACTTCTAATCGAGATGAGCAGGCGCTTCGTCGTGCCATCGAGCCGCGTTCGTACCACATCAATGGCCGCAATCTTGTGTTTCCAAAAGATCCGCAGGCGGGCGGAACCTGGTTTGCCGTCAGCGAGTCGGGAACTGCAGCCGTGTTGTTAAACGGTGCCGCACAAAAGCATCAGTGGAATCCGCCGTACCGTCGCAGCCGCGGGTTGATTCTGCTGGATTTGATGACACAGGATTCGGTATCAACCCATTGGGAACTTGTCGACCTCGATAACATCGAACCGTTTACCGTTGTGCTTTTTGAATCAGGTTCACTTTTTCAGTTGCGCTGGGACGGACAGGTTCGCGAAACCACGCCGCTGGACGCCGACGGATCTTACATTTGGTCATCAGCGCCTTTGTACACGCCCGAAGTTCGCGAGCGCCGTCAGGGTTGGTTTGAAAAGTTCATGCATTTTAACCGCAAGGCCAATCCGCAGGACGTGTATGACTTTCACCATTACACTGAATCGGCCGACACCCAGAACGGCTTGGTCATCAACCGAAACAATTTTCTCAAAACACTCAGCATAACGCAGGCCGTTGTTGGTCCTGACCAGGTGCGCATCCGCTATAAAGATCTCACCGACCGTCAGGAGTATTCGCACCGCTTTACCGTTGGCTAAAAATATCTTCCATGAAACACGTAGTCATTACGGGAACATCGCGTGGCATCGGGCTTGAACTGGCGCTTATGTTTGCATCGGCCGGCCACAGGGTTTTGGCTTTGTCCCGAAAAATTTCAGACAAACTAGCGGGCAATCCGCAAATCACGCAGCTTGCCATCGACCTGGAAAATGACCTGGAACTCAAACAGGTGACACAGTTTATTCAATCTGACTTTAAAACCGTCGACTGCGTCATTCACAACGCCGGTGCGATCGCCCTTAAACCATTTGAACAAACCACGCCCGCCGATTTTTTGCGGATTTATCAAGTCAATGTTTTTGGCGTCGCCCGTTTGACGCAGACCCTTTTGCCGTATATGGAGCGAGGCGCGCACGTGGTGGGCATCAGTAGCATGGGCGGCATTCAGGGAAGTATGAAATTTGCCGGACTTTCAGCCTACAGCTCCAGCAAGGGTGCACTTATCACGCTGATGGAATTGCTGGCCGAGGAATACAAGGAGCGCGGCATCGCCTTTAATACGCTGGCTCTTGGCGCGGTGCAGACGGAGATGCTGGCCGAGGCTTTTCCCGGTTATCAGGCGCCAACCACTGCTCAGGCCATGGCTGCCTACATTTTTGATTTTGCGCTTACCGGAAACGCTTACTACAACGGAAAAGTGTTACAGGTTTCGTCATCAACTCCCTAAATCTTGGACGTCCTTACCAAATATCTCCCGGAATTTGCCGTAAAGCCCGCCTTTGATCTGATCGTGGCCAACAATGTCCACCTCAAGATTGTCAACGACAGGGTGACGCGCCATGGCGACTACAGGAGTTATATGGGCCGACACGAAATCACGGTTAACGCCAGCCTGAACCGCTATAGGTTTTTGATGACGCTGATTCACGAGATTGCGCACCTGGTCGCTTTTGAAAAGTACGGACGCAACATCAA
>CAZIBV010000134.1:0-3310 GCA_964537345.1 uncultured Flavobacterium sp.
TCCCGACGGGCGAGGATTTGCTCTTCCCGCGACCGCAAGTCTTTGATTGTTGCCACAGCCGATTGCTTGATTATAAGATTAAACTCTGCGTGAGGGATAGAGGCATTGTTTGAGCTCTTTGCGCGAAAGGGATTTGTTTTGGCGCGCAAAAGCGAGTGCCGAAAGCCCGACGGCGCCATCCATTTGACACTGAACTCAGTTTTATGGTAAATTGTCAATTGTCAATTATCCATTGTCAATTGATCTGCGCCGGCACGCCCAAAAAATCTGACGTCAAAAGTGTATCTTGCGACTTGTGGAAAACGTCCTGATCGGCATAATGGTGTTGCTGTTGACCGCGGTTGTGGCCGTGCGGTTTGTTGATGGCGTTGTAACCCATTTTATCGAGCCGGTTTATATGAGTGTGGCCCACAAGCCGCTTTACGTTCACTTTTATCCTTCTTTATATAAACTTTCGCCGTCCAAGACTTTTTTCCTGGCCCAGAATCCGTTTTACCGACGGCTGTCGGCCAGGCACAAAGCGTATTTTGAACATCGCGTGGCCAAATTTATCCAGACCTACAGGTTCCACGGCAAGAACGGACTGGAAGTGACCGATGAAATGCGGGTCAAGGTGGCCGGTGTTTATGTGATGCTTACTTTTGGCATGCGTCACTACCTGGTTGACAACATGAAGGATATTTTGTTATATCCTGATGTTTATACGTCTCAGATTACCGGCGAGTTGCACAAAGGCGAGTTTAACCCGGCTTATAAAGTGGTGGTTTTTTCGTGGAAGCATTTTGACGAAGGCCTGGCGCACAATGACAACATGAATCTGGGAATTCACGAGTTTGCGCATGTTTTTCACCTTCACAGCCGAAAGCGTCACAACAATTCATCGGCTAATTTTGCGATCCGGTTTGACAAGGTGTTGCGAGAGGTCAATCATCCGCCTAACCGCCACCGACTCGAGGCCTCAGGTTATTTTCGCAACTATGCCTATGCGAATGAGCATGAATTCCTGGCCGTGGTGCTCGAGCATTTTTTTGAAACACCCGGAGAGTTTCGGCGTATGTTTCCCGAGCTTTATCAAAGTATAGGGCGGATGATCAACCAGCATCCGTAAAGTGGTGAATTCTTGATTTTTTTTTCGCCTCCAACAGTAGTGTTAAATATCACTGGATTCAGGCTCCTGTAAAAATTTTCGCTTAAGTATTTTGTGTGCTGATTTTGTTTACATTAGCTTAAACTTTAACACCAAAACTATGAATAGAAAAACTACTTTTTTTAAGAGCTGGGCTCATGCGCTTTTGATTGGCGTAATAGCAGCCGGACCTTTAAGTGCTCAGGTTGTGGGCTCTTATGCTCCGCTTTCAACCGGTGCCACTTCCAATAGTGGTGCTGCGGCGCCTTCAGGCTATACCTGGAGTGAAGTTCAAAACGACACGGGAAACACTACCGAATCCAACACCAGCGGAGGATTTTCAGGGCATTTCAACACGGCGGGAACCATCAGTTTTGCCGTTGGAGATGATTTTACCGTACCGGAAGGCCTCACTTGGGGAATTACAGGATTTGAGTTCTTTGGTTACCAGACGGGTTACACCGGAACTACTATTCCTATCGACGCACTTCGCATCGCGGTTTACAACGTTGATCCTGCAACTCCCGGTGCCATGCCGATTCTTGGCAACCTGACCGCAAACGTGCTCAACTCGGCGCAAAGTGGTGATGCCCAAATGTACCGTATCTTTAACTCGCTTGTGCCTACGCCGTCTGCTCCGGGAACCACACGCAAGATTTGGAGATTTGTAGGCAACCTTTCAGGTAACCTGACCGCGGGAACGTATTGGGTTGTGGCGCAAGTGCACGCGCTGAATGACAATGCCATTTTCTTTCCGGGCGCGACCATTCCGGGATTTCGATTGGTTCCGGGCGCCAATGGCAAACAGAACATTATTGCCACTACCGACACAACCGCTACGCTGGGCTGGACAAACCTGATTGACGGAGGAAATCCCGCTGCCGCACCCGACGTGGCCGTAGCCGTTCCGTTTAACGTGCGCGGAACTGTTTTGGCCAATCAGGAGCAGGAAGTGGTTTCGCTTTCGCTGTTTCCAAACCCGGTGTCTTCATCGCTTAACATCAACAGTTCGGTGCCGGTTACGGGAATTGAGCTGTTTGACTTGACCGGACGTAAAGTCAAGTCGGTCAAGGGTGACGACATCCGTACCGTTGCGGTTGGCGAACTTCCGTCGGGGACTTACATGGTCAACCTTAAAACAGTTTCAGGCCGATTGGTCAAGAAGATTGTAAAGCAGTAAATGCTAAAAATCAAAGCCCCCGGGGAGATTCACTTTCCGGGGGCTTTTTTTATGCCTGATTGACAAGACTGCGCAAGTGTGCGATTGTTTGGGTTGGATTTGCCGATTTAAAGACAAAATTTCCGGCTACGAGAACATCGGCTCCGGCATCGCGAAGTTTTACGGCATTGGCATCAGATACGCCGCCGTCGATTTCAATTAAGGTTGATGCATTTTTGCGAAGAATCAGTTCTTTTAAGCGCTCGACTTTTTGGTAGGTATTTTCAATAAACGACTGACCGCCAAATCCCGGGTTGACGCTCATCATGCATACCAGGTCAATATCTTTTATGGTGTCTTCCAAAACATTGACATTGGTGTGCGGATTTAGCGCTACGCCTGCTTTCATCCCTTCGGCCTTGATGGCTTGAAGTGTCCGATGAAGGTGTGTGCAAGCTTCGGCATGAACAGTGAGGTTGTTCGCGCCCAATGATGCGAAAGTCTTGATGTATCGGTCGGGATCGACAATCATCAGGTGGACGTCGATGGTTTTTTTGGCGTGTCGGGAGATAGCTTCGAGCACCGGCATCCCAAAGGAGATGTTGGGCACAAAGACGCCGTCCATAATGTCGATGTGAAACCAGTCGGCGTTGCTGGTATTGATCATCTCGATATCGCGCTGAAGGTTAGCAAAATCAGCCGACAGAACCGACGGTGCAATAAGTGTTTCTTTCATGGTTGTGTGTTTGCCGCAAAGATAGTTCATGCGGCCTGATTTTTTGCTCCGGTTGATTAAAACAAGACCTTACAAACACATTGAATGTGCGTCCGAGAGCTACGGTGTTAATCTCCTGAACGGTGGCGTCAAAGGTGTTGATGCGGTAGCTGCGGTTGATGGTTGGCTGCGAATCAAGTACGTTTTGGACAGAAATTCCTGTTCTCAAAGCCACTCGCGTGGTGATTTGACGCATATGCGCTGCCGAAAAATTGAACTGGACGTAGTTGTCGAGTTGGTTGGCATTGGG
>CAZIBV010000135.1:0-3229 GCA_964537345.1 uncultured Flavobacterium sp.
AAAAGGGATTGCTTACCCACGGCCGCGAAATTCCCATTCGCAATTGGGTTGACGTGGAAGGCTCAAAGCTTGGCTGGCGTACGGGGGTTAAGATTTTGCGGGAGATTTACAGATTGTTCTCAAAATACTAAAAAAAACGATGGACTGGATAAAGAAGAACGCCGATCTGGTTGCGATTCTGTTGATAGCATTTGTGATGCGCATCATTGGACTAGACCGGATGAGTTTGTGGGTTGATGAGGTTTATACTGCAATTGAATCCAATCCAGGCTTTTCACTTTCGGAACTTAAAAACTCAATTTTCACGTCCGATCCGCACCCACCGCTGTACTTTGTCATTGTTTATTTCTTTTTCAAAATCTTTGGCTATACCAGTTTTGTGCTCCGGTTCATATCAGTGTTGATGGGCGTTGCCGGAGTTTGGGCCACTTTTAAACTCGGTAAGGAACTGTACAATAGGAATGCTGGCCGATACGCTGCAATTTTGGCTGCGTTTAATTATTTCTGCCTTTATTATTCTCAGGAAGGCCGAATGTATGCCATGCTTTACCTTACCACCACGCTGGCATTTTATTATCTAATCAGATTCATCAAGCATCCAACCAACAAAGGGTTTATCCTATATCTGCTTTGGTCGGTATTGATGATTTACTCCCATCTCTCGGGATTATTCGTCCTTGCGGCTCAGTATTGCATTCTGGCCTTTTTTATTTTGCGCCCGTATGCTGCGTCGGCAAAAAAAATGGTGCTATATACTGCAACTGCCGCTGTAACAAGTGCAATTTTATACATTCCTGTCATTGGAATTATTGCAAAGAACCAGGATCGCACCAGTATTTGGATCGATCCGCCGGGCCCGGATGTCTTTACGCAGTTCTACAAAGATTTTTTTGGCGGTGCCGAGGTTGTCGTCATGTTTACATTACTGTCGCTTTTGTTGTATTGGTTTCAGGTGATGCGTTCCTCGACCGTTAAGGCTTGGTCTATTAGCCCGGAACGAGATAAACTGATGTTTTCAGCATTAATTTTCTCGGTTTGGATTTTTTTGACCTTGCTTTTGCCGTTGATTCGCAGCTACACTGATTTGCCGATTATGATCAACCGTTACTTTATCAGTATAGTTCCTGCCCTACTCATCATGATTGCAATTGGGCTTACCTCTATCCGAAGCCGTCTTATCCAGGTTGGAATTTTGACGATCATCCTGGTTTTCTCCCTAACAGATCTTTTGTTTGTCAAACAGTTCTACAGCGCGCACTACAAAAGTCAATTTCGAGAGGTGTCGCAATTTATCATAAACAACAACACAAAAAGGGATTCAGTGGTTTCCCGATTGGGCTTTTACTTCCCTTTTTATTTGCAGAACAATGGGCAAAACATCCCCATCATTGACAAGCCGTTGGATGTTTTCATTGCTCAGATGATGGCTGATTCTACCAGGCGGCAGCCATTCTGGTATGCCGATGCGCACGGAAGCAAATTCGAGTTGAGCGACGAGCAAAAGCGATTTTTAACGGAGCATTTTTCACTGGAAAATTCATGGGAAGGTTATGATGCATGGGCGCGTTATTATACGGTAGGGACCGGAAATGGAATTATGGAACTCGCTGAATTTGGACAAATTAAGGAGGCTAACGGTAGTCCGATAAAATTCAATATCGACAAGTACGAAGTTCTTGACGATAAGGCAACCATGTTTGGATGGGCGTTTCTGGAAAACCAGGCCGCCGACAAGTCAAAAATAACTGTATTGCTTATGCGCGGAAAGAACGCCCGCAAGGCCACAACAACATCGTATGATCGAAAAGACGTCACCCAAGCTCTTGGCAATGGACTCAATTTGGACCGTTCCGGATTTTCCGCCGAAATTGGGTTAAATGTTCCGCCTGGAGTTTATGAGATCGGTTTGCTGGTCGAGGATTCCGAAACAGGCAAAAGAGGATTGGTAAAAACCGGAAAAACCTACAGTAAAAAATAATTTTAGGAATTGGCGGCAACGCTGTTTAAAAACCAAAAAAGATATACATTTGCGACAAAATTCGAACACGTTATGAAACTTAAAAGTATAGTAAGTATCTTATTGTTGGCTCTTGCATTCGGATCCTGCAAAGACGAGAAAAAAGAGACCGAAACGCCTCATGCTGAAGCTCCTGCGCCGATAGATCAAGACATGGTTGTCATTACGCTCAACGTAACGGCTAAAAAAGACGATAGCTTTCAGATCTATTACAAAGTTGATATGGATGTCGAGGCACCTTTCCGGGAAGAAGAGTCTTTATACACTGAATTTAAAGGATCTGACCAACCTCAGGACATCGTCTGGAAACTTCCTAAAGATGTTTTGCCAACAATGCTCCGCTTGGATTTAGGATTCAATAAGGAGCAAGGACCTATCGTGATTAACAAAATGACCATTTCGCGCAATGCAAACAAGGTTGAGTATGCCGGAACCGATTTTGCAAACATCTTTATGGCAAATGATCAAACCGTTAAATTTGATGCAGCAACCGCAACCGCTACACCAGTTGTACTGGCCGACGGAGGCTATGATCCACTTTTCAATTCTACAATTCAACTAAACAACGACCTGGCCAAAATCGCCAAGTAAACGTTTAAGACCAACTATTCCAAGCCTTAAATCGAATTCGGTTTAGGGCTTTTTTTATCTTTGGCATTAGCCGCCAATCACAAAACAACCGCCCTTGAACTTTTTTGGGAACAATTTTAAAAACCTCTCCATCTATGCCCTGGGCCAGGCGGTCAACGTGGTCAGTCCGCTTTTGGTGGTGCCCTTTATCGTTATGCACTGCGGCGAGGCCAATCTGGGACGAATCGGCATAGGTTTTTCATTTGCTATGATGGCGATTGTTTTGGTCGATGGCGGATCGTACATCAACGGAACCCGCGAAATTGCCGTCAGCAACACCAATCCGTCACAACTCAGGCGCCAGTTCACGCGGATTTACCTCGGGAAACTCATGATGCTATCCGCCGTTTTGATACTGTCGGCTGCCATCATTTTTGCCATACCGTTTTTGCGTCGCGACTGGTTTCAGATGTGTTTAAGCCTGCTCATCGTAGCCGGTCAGGCCGTAAACCCGATGTGGTTTTTTCAGGGCGTCCAGAATTTTAAATGGATTACCATACTCAACATCCTGTCAAAAGCCATTTATGTGGGCGGCGTTTTCTGGCTGGTAAGCCTTCCGGCCGATTATGTTTACGTAAACGC
>CAZIBV010000136.1:0-3157 GCA_964537345.1 uncultured Flavobacterium sp.
GAACAGGTAGCCAAAATGCTTCAACAGTTGCTCGGCCTGAAAGAGCTTCCCAAAAGCCTTGATTCAACCGACGGACTGGCCGCGGCGGTGTGCCATTTTTTCAATTCGGGAAAAGTGAGCGTTGGGAAGAGTTATTCGGGGTGGGATGCGTTTGTCAAGCAAAATGAGAATAGAATTAGGTAATCAGGTAATTTGGAAATTTGACCCGAGTCTTATAGGCGAACTGAACGAAGCCATAGCGAGTTAAAATTTGCCCCCAGTTCAAAGGGTGATTTGAACCATGATTGGGAGTTAATGAACCTTCAATCTTCTAATTCTTCAATCTTTTAATCTTTGAATTTTTAAATCTTTCAATAAAAGAATTGGCCAGCCTTTACCTCCATATCCCCTTCTGCAAACAAGCCTGCCATTACTGTGACTTTCACTTTTCGACGTCGCAAAAAAACCGCAATGAAATGGTTTTGACGCTGCAAGCGGAATTGCGGATGCGTCGGGATGACGTAAATGAGCCCATTGAGACGATTTATTTTGGCGGCGGAACTCCGAGCGTGCTGGACATGGCGCAAATTGACGCGTTGATCGCCACTGTTTATCAATATTTTCAGGTAGCCGACAATCCGGAAATCACCCTCGAAGCCAATCCTGATGATTTGACGCGGGAGCGGATTGAGGAATTGGCTGCCAGTGCGGTCAACAGGCTGTCGATTGGCGTTCAGTCATTTTTTGACGACGATTTGAAACTGATGAACCGCGCCCACAATGCACAGGAAGCGCAAAAGTCGCTCGAGTTGGCGGTGCGTCATTTTGACAATATTACCATCGATTTGATTTACGGCATTCCCGGCATGACAAACGAGCGTTGGGCGCAAAACGTCAACCGTGCATTGTCGCTTGGAATTCCGCACCTGTCGGCATATGCGCTTACGGTCGAACCCAAAACTGCACTGCGCAAACTCATTGATACGGGAAAAATTTCGACGCCTGACGATGAGGTGGCGGCCGGGCATTTTGCGATGCTCACCCAAATGTTGGGTGATGCCGGATTTGTTCATTACGAACTGTCGAATTTTGGAAAGCCGGGTTATTTTTCACGTAATAATTCGGCGTATTGGCTGGGCAAAAAATACCTGGGCATCGGGCCGTCGGCGCACAGTTTTGACGGCGTTTCCCGAAGCTGGAACGTATCGAACAATTCGCTTTACCTGAAAAGCATCAACCGCGGAGAGTTGCCAAGGGAAAAGGAAATTTTATCGGCGGCCGACAGATACAACGAATATGTCATGACCGGACTCCGAACCATTTGGGGCGTATCGGTTGACAAGCTGGACGAATTTGGCCCCGGATTCAGGCGACATCTTTTGTTATCGGCACAAAAACCCATAAACGACGGACTGCTCATCCTGGAAAACGGCATCCTTTTGACCACCGCCAAAGGCAAGTTTTTGTCGGACGGTTTGGCGTCTGAATTGTTTTGGGTAGATTTGAAGGGATGAAAGCAACCATTACACACGGCGGGCAGACATTTGCGGTAGATCTGTCAAAGCCGATCGACCTATCGATTCCGCTGACAAATTCAGATGAAAATCCCATTGCGTGGTATCTGGACAAACCCAAAATTGAGCCTGTTACCATGGGTGATTGGATTGGTAAGGTGTCAGCCGGAGCGTCGACTAATTTCAACAATATCCATTTTAATCCGCACGGACACGGCACGCACACCGAATGTCTGGGTCATATCACCCGCGATTTTTACAGCGTTAACCAAGCGCTGAAAACTTTTTTCTTTACCGCCCAACTGATTTCCGTCAAGCCGTATGAAAAAGACACGGACTTGGTAATCACCAAAATCCAGATGATGGCGGCGCTTGAAAACAAATCGCCCGAGGCCGTCGCGATCAGGACGCTTCCAAACCTGACCGATAAAAAATCAACCAATTATTCGCACACCAATCCGCCGTATCTGGAAGAAGCTGCAGCGCTTTATCTGCGGGAAATCGGCGTGAAACATTTGCTCATTGACCTGCCCAGCGTCGACCGCGAAGAAGACCAGGGAAAGCTGCTTTGCCATAAGGCGTTTTGGAACGTAAAAGACGTGGAAAATCTCAATGAAGACGCGCGACACGACGCTACCATTACTGAAATGATTTTTGTTCCTGATTCAGTTCCGGACGGAAGCTATCTCCTGAACTTGCAGATGGCGAGTTTTGAGAATGATGCCGCGCCGAGTAAGCCGGTACTTTATTCGATTAACAGTTAACAATTAACAGTTAACAATAGAGTTCCGGGTATCGTTGAGTGTTTTTCTGCTGATTTCGAGATTTGTTCTTTTCATAGATTCGTGAACGCGGGGCATTACCATAACGTAATTTGAGATTTATGTAGCTTCCGCCGTTACATAAAGGTCATTGTTAATTGTACATTGTTAATTGTTAATTTGACAGAATGGATATTCATCAGTTTTACGAATTCTGCCTGGCCAAGCCCGGTGTGACGGAGCATTTCCCGTTTGACGAGGACACGCTGGTGTTTAAGGTTGGCGGGAAAATGTTTGCGCTTTCGTCGCTTTCGGAGTGGGAGAATAACCGGCCGGGCGTCAACCTCAAGTGCGATCCGGACCGGGCCGAGGAACTCCGGGCGGCTTATGACGGTATTACGCCCGGTTATCACATGAGCAAAATTCACTGGAATACGGTGAGTATCAACCGCGACGTGCCCGACAAAATGGTACGGGAGCTCATCGATCATTCCTACGAATTGGTTTTGGGCAGTTTGACTAAAAAATTGCAAAATGAGATTAGGCAATCAGCCGATTGACGTAATTTTGCAGCCAATCAGTGAGCCATGAAAGAGCAACTTAAGAGTTTTTTAAACGAGGAACAGGATCCAAAGGCAGTTGAAAAAATCAGCCATAAACTTCAGGATCTTTTGATGAAGAACGAGGAAGTGGGTTATATCGGCGTGCAAAAAAAGCCGGCACTCAACGTTTTTCCCGACAGCATTGTACTAACCGACAGGCGAATCATCATGTGCAAGCCCAAAAACCTCGGCCTGTCGATGGATTTCACCGATTATGCCTGGGAAGACGTGGCTGCCACAACGGTTAAGGAAAATATTCTGGGTTCGGAATTTACGTTCTCAACCCGTGACGACGTACAAA
>CAZIBV010000137.1:0-3154 GCA_964537345.1 uncultured Flavobacterium sp.
ATCGAATCCTTGGATGCGCCGATCATCATATCGATGTCCGACTCTTCAAGTTGCTTCATGCTTGGGTTGATGACCAGCTCGCCGTTGATGCGTCCAACGCGAACCTCCGAAATCAGTGTTTCAAAAGGAATGTCTGACAATGCCAGCGCGGCAGATGCGGCAAGCCCGGCCAAAGCGTCCGGCATTACTTCATCGTCGTGCGACATCAGTTGGATCATCACCTGAGTTTCAGCGTGGTAATCGTCCGGGAAAAGTGGACGCAGCACGCGGTCAACCAAGCGCATCGTCAATACTTCCTTGTCTGACGGGCGCGCCTCGCGTTTAAAGAAACCTCCCGGAAAGCGTCCGGCAGCGGCAAACTTCTCGCGATAGTCGACGGTTAGGGGTAAAAAATCAACTCCGGGGCTGGCTTTGCGTGCCGATACTACAGTACCCAACAGCATACAGTCACCCATGCGAACCACCACCGAACCGTCGGCCTGTTTCGCTAATTTTCCGGTTTCGATTGAGATGGACCTGCCATCTCCCAAATCGATAACCTCTTTCGTTACATTTGGAATCATGTCTCCAATTTACGTGTTAAACAATGGGTAGTTGTGTTGTTGTAGTTGTTGCGTGACCCAATGAAAAACAAACTTTTTTTTCCTGCGCTGACAAAACAAAAAGAGGCGCGCAGGCACCTCTTTATCATTCGGGAATTACTTCCTGATGTTCAATTCCTTGATAATCTCCCGATAGCGGTTGATGTCGGTCTTTTTAAGATAGTCGAGCAACGACCTTCTTTTTCCTACCAGTTTCACCAACGAGCGCTCGGTGTTGTAATCATGGCGGTTCACTTTAAGGTGACCCGTCAAATGGTTGATGCGATGTGTAAACAACGCGATCTGACCTTCAGCCGATCCGGTGTTGGTTTCTGACCCACCGTACTTGGCGAAAATCTCAGCTTTAACTTCTTTAGTCAAATACATGCCAATATTATTAAAATGATTTTTATGTAGTCTCCGTCTTTCGGATACGGGCGCAAAAGTACGGTATTATTTTGAATAAACAAATTTTGTCGAGGGGCGGTAACGAGTTTCGAAATGAATCAAGAGAAATGATAAACCTTCTTCCGAAAGTTGGGCTTGAGGATTCATCCGAACGGACTTGCGTTTGAATTGTCAGTTGACACAAATCTTAGGTGTGTTGCCGAATCTTCAAACTTTATGAATTTTTACATAAAATCTGTATCCGACGTATTATTTTTTTTCGTTCGGGATAATCCATTGTTCCCCTACCCATTGGTACGAAGTTAGCCGGATTTTCAATTCGTTTGATACAGATAATCTGCCAAAAATGTTAAATGATTCTGCTGCACGAACTTGGTTATTTGGGCTTTGCAAGTTGGCATTTGTGGATAATCCAATAAGGAATTTGAAAAACCCGTTTCCGCAAGGGCTTTGATCGTTTACTTTTTAAACAACTTTGCCACGCCGGCATTCACGTATTCCAGGAAACGTTCGTCAGCTTCAGAGAATGCGTCAAGAACTTCCGAGTCGATGTCAATTTGCCCGATGTTTTCGCCATCAACAAATAAAGGAACCACAATCTCTGACTTGACTGTCATACTGCAGGCAATATAGTTGTCTTGTGCCGATACATCGGGAACCACAAAATTCTTATTGGAAACTGCAACCTGTCCGCAGATGCCTTTCCCAAAAGGAATGACGGTGTGGTCAGTTTTTTCGCCAACGTAAGGCCCAAGAATCAGTTCCTCCTTGTCGCCGTTTCGGAAGTAAAACCCAACCCAGTCGTAATAATCAATATGCTCGTGCAGCAAAAAGCAAATCTTTTGCAGCTTTTCGTCGCGCAGTGTGCTGGTATTGGTCAGGATGTCGTCGACCTTTGGTTTCAGTTCCTCAAACGTCATGGCTTTTTTTTACAAAATTAAGTGATAGGCGGGAATGAAATTATATAGCTTTGTTAAAACTTAACCGATTTGTCAGCTTTCTGCAAATACAAGCCGTTTCTGGGTTTCCTTGCCCGGTTTTTTGTTGCCTATCTGGTTATGGCCGGGCTGTATCAACTGTATCTTTCCCAATACGATGTGACCCGGAATCAGGTTGACCCCATCACAGTAGCGGTGGGCGATCAGTCGGCGTGGGTGTTGCGTTTTTTTGGTTCGGACGCGCAATCAGTCCCACATCCGGCGCAGCCTTGCATGAAACTTTTGTACAACGGGAAATTCGTCGCCCGAATCATTGAAGGATGCAACGCCATCAGCGTGATGGTTTTGTTCGCGGCTTTTGTCATCGCATTTTCCGGCAAGTTGCGAACCATGATCTGGTTTTTGCTGATGGGCTTCGCTGTGATTTACGTTTTAAACGTCCTGCGGATTTCCCTTTTGGCATCGGCACTTTACCACTGGCCGCAGTACGAATCCTTTTTGCACGGTGTGGTGTTCCCGTTTGTGATTTACAGCATAGTTTTCATTCTATGGATTATTTGGGTTAACCGATATTCGTATGTTAAAAATCCTGCTTGACAACAAAAAGAAAATTCTCCTTTCCGCGCTGATTGTATTAGGGCTGATAGGTGTGCGCGCCTTTGAAAACTGGCTTTTTTACGATCCGTTTCTCGACTATTTCAAGCGCGATTATACGGCGCTCCGTTATCCACCGGCCGACGATTTCCTTTTATTGCTCAATTATCTGTTCCGATACGCCCTTAATGCCGGATTGTCGGTGGCCTTGCTCCACGTGCTTTTTGCCAACCGCGACATTACGAAATTTTCGGCCGTGTTGTACGCCGGATTTTTTGTGATCTTCCTGTTGGCTTTTCTCTTGATCTGGAAAGATATTTTTGGCGAGCAAAAAACCATGTTGTTCTACGCACGTCGGTTTTTGATCCAGCCCATACTGATACTTTTGTTCATTCCGGCGTTTTATGTTCAGCAACGTTCTGAAAAAAAATAACATTTTGTAAAGTGTTGCCGCCAAACAAAATAGTAACTTTGCCGTATGCGTTTTAAACGATCAGTTTCTTTGATGCTCTCGTTGCTTTTGCTGCTTTGCAGCATGGGGCTGTCATTTAATGTGCATTATTGCAAGGGTCAGATTGCGGCCATCACGTCGGTTTTTGCCAATGAGGACGTGTGCGAAATGCCCGAGCCCGA
>CAZIBV010000138.1:0-710 GCA_964537345.1 uncultured Flavobacterium sp.
AGGCCGGTTTCGCCCTGAACATTGCCAGCGTGGCCATCATCACCCCATCAAAAGAGAGACGGACAATATCTTGAGTAGTTTTCGAAAAAGAGTTGACATCATATTGGTCAAAATAGAAATATTTGACATCCACGTTAAACCGATGCAACTCCTCCCAAGCCCTATTGATGCCATCATGCACCAGTTCCCAATACTCGCCTGCCTCAAAGGCAGGTATCACCACCGCAATGGAGTAGCGCTTCTTTGAAGCTAAAAAGC
This sequence comes from uncultured Flavobacterium sp., assembly GCA_964537345.1. Classification (GTDB taxonomy): domain Bacteria; phylum Bacteroidota; class Bacteroidia; order Flavobacteriales; family Flavobacteriaceae; genus Flavobacterium. The sequence goes on from CAZIBV010000138.1 coordinate 259, forward strand.
GGGCAACCAAGTTGGGTTCGTAATTCATCTCTGCCAAAGCCTTCTCTACCAATTCGCGTTTGGCCGATGATACTCTGCCTCGGTGATGAATCACCCGATCCACCGTCCCGGCAGATACTCCAGCCCGTCGGGCAATATCTACAATCCTTATGTTGGTCTCCGGCATTGATACTCTTTTTTGTATCACAATGTGTGTGCGCACACACATTGTAATACAAAAATAGTGTTTTGGATAAGAAAACACTATTTTATGTAAAAAAATTACAATGAAACAACAAAATCACTTTTCATAATCAGAAGGAAATATGGTTTGCTGCACCACTTCTTTATCTCTTAGGCGAATCCAAGTTCGGAAAGTTCGTTGGCCTTCGGTCATCTCAACAATACGGGCTCCGTTGGTCAAGTGATTGTATTCGGTATTGCCACCGCTAAAACGGCCATAAGCCAACAGT
>CAZIBV010000138.1:720-3110 GCA_964537345.1 uncultured Flavobacterium sp.
GTTAAGAGCGGCAGAGCATACTTTTTCGCGACGTGTTCCATAAAGTTGAGCATCGGGATGGGAGGCAGCCATAGCATACTCGGGCAATGGAATGTGGAAAAAAGCCAGCGAAGGCAAAGGTTGTCCACCGTTCGTGCGAATGATTTTATCACTCTCTTCGGCATACCAATTAATTTGATCGCGATGGATATAATCATAGCCTTCCACGCCTCTTTCCTTCAGTTTGGAATAGCTGTTGGAGTCGATGCAATAGAGTACTGAAGCCACTTTGCTTGATGAGGAGGCAAGAATTTTCAACAAATAATTGCCATCACCGGTAACACCATCTGCATCGGCAACCAAACAATATGGTATTGTTTGGGCGATTTGGAGCAATTGTGCATTGCTCATCCCCTGCTCCCAGTCGTGATTTCCAAAAGTGAGAGCAAAAGGAATTTTAAATTTCGCGACAAAATTCAGCACATTGCGAAAATTTGCTTCGGCCGGCTGGCTGTAAATAATATCGCCGGTGAGGAGTATCAGATCGGGATGCTCAGTCTCTATCACATTTTGAATACATTCAAAAGCCACCTCTGAACGCTGATCCTGATAAGCGATGTGCAAATCGGTAAACTGGGCAATCTTAAATCTCCCTTCCGAATTGAAGCGTAGTTCATGTTTCTGGGCATTTATTGCCAATGTGGCAAAGCCAACTAACAAAACAAAAATTAGTCTGGTCATACTTTTAGATTAAACAAACTGATTATTAACCAATATATTATCGTCATGACAGAATCATTCCTTTCGTGCAATGATATTCAACATCTAAAATATTCTGTTTGAAATATCTTTAAAAGCAACAAATCCTGTTTTGCAATGGTAATGAAAGGATTAAAAATCCAACAATGCCTGCATCGTTTGAATGTTATCGATTGTCAATAATCAAAATCACACAGAGTTGCGACTGGCGTTGATATTGCCAAAAAGCGACCGAATCACCATTTTTTCGTAAAGAACCAGTTTATCGTCTTCCGGTTGCTGCTTTAGCGATTGAATTTTCATCAAGGCATACTGTTGGATGATCAACAGAGGCAATACCACCTTCTCGCGCAACTGAATGCTGAGGCGACTTCGCGGATTGTCTTCCATCATCTCGGTCATTCCTGCAATTTTAAGGGCCAAATTTTTGGTTAGTTGGTATTCATCGTGAATCAGATGCCAAAAAGAGCCAAACTTAACATCGGTTGCCATATATCGGGTGATTTCGAAATTACTTTTGCTCATACTCTGCATGCTATTGGCTATTAAAGCTCTGAAAAACAAAGAGTTTTGATACAGCTTCACACAAGCATCCCAGTTGCCTTTTTCTTGCTGTTCTTTCAATGCCGAACCAAGACCAAAAAATCCCGGCACATTTTGTTTCAGCTGGCTCCAGGCTCCCACAAAAGGAATGGCACGTAAATCTTCGAAACGGATATCCTCACTCTTGCCTCGCGCAGAAGGACGACTGCCAATATTGGTCATTCCGTAATATTTCAGTGTACTTTGATCTTTCAGAAACGGTAAAAAGAGCGGATGATTTTTAAAATCTTCGTATTTCTGATAACTGCAATCGGCCATGGCCTGCATCAAATCACGCTGATCGGCACTCATCTGCACATCGGAGTCGTGAAAATAATTATTTTCCAGGCCGGCGGTAAGCAGGTGCGTCAGGTTATGGGCTGCTGAGAGCCGAGTTCCATAATGCGAACTGATGGTTTGACCCTGCACAGTGATCTGAATTTGTTTGTTTTCGATGCTTTTGCCCAATGCCGAGTAAAACATGTGCGTATTTCCGCCTCCGCGTGCCGGAGGTCCGCCACGACCATCAAAAAATACCACCTCCACATTGTTTTGGCGTGAGATAAGCGTGATATTCTCTTTTGCCTGATAGATTCCCCAGTTGGCCATCAGATAACCACCGTCTTTAGTTCCATCGGAGAAGCCAAGCATCACGGACTGGCGCATATTGCGCTGTTTCAGATGTTTGCTGTAATCAACATCGCTGTATATCAGTTTCATCGAATCACCGGCACTCGTTAGGTCATCGATGGTTTCGAAGAGCGGAACGATATCCAACGTCAGAGGTTCATCGCCCCAAGCACACAAGCGGGCCAAGGCCGCCACCTTCGACATATCGATTGCTCCGCGACAGTTGCTAATGATGTAGCGATGTGCGCCCAACGGTCCATTGGAGGCCTGAATCTCGCGGATGACGGCAAACGACTCAAGTGTATCACGCACCAATGCATCATCGAACTGTGCCGGATCAACCTTTCCTTTGATATTGAGCAGCCAATGAATGGTTTGGCTTGACGACAATTGATTAAAGTCGGATGGAAACAAGTTGGGATACAACCTGACAACAGCAC
>CAZIBV010000139.1:0-1597 GCA_964537345.1 uncultured Flavobacterium sp.
ACCGATGTTGCCAGATTGATTTTTCTGGATTCATCCAGCGACACCCTGCCGATGCAGCAACTTGAATTTTTACAACTCAGCCTGAGTGAAAAACCAACCCTGGTTTTTATCCATCACCCGGTGTTGCCCGTTCCGTCAATTGTTGATCAAAAATATCCGCTGGCCAACCGCGATGCCGTCCGGGACATATTGACGAACCACAACCATCCTGTTTTTATTTTTTGCGGACACAACCACTGCGAACACGAGGCGGAATATCGCAACATCCGGCAGTTTGTCACGCCGGCAGTTTCCTACCAGATCCTTAAACATCAGCCAAAAGTAATCAGCGATGTAAGTTACACGGGCTATAGGAATATCAGCATTAACCAACATTTTGAAACCAAAGTCGTTACCATCAAGACATAAAAAAACGCCCACAAGGGGCGCTTTAATTATTAAGGGAAAATTTAAGCTTTTCCGGCTGCAATCAGGTTAAGTGCCGATCCCGCCTTAAACCAGCCAATCTGGCCTTCGTTGTAGGTATGGTTGGCCATGATGATGTCAACCGATCCGTCCTTGTGAACGAATTCCAGTGTCAGCGGCTTGCCGGGGGCAAACTCTGTAAGGTTGGTGATGTTGATCGTATCGTCTTCCTGAATCTTGTCGTAGTCAGCCTCATTGGCAAAAGTCAGCGCCAGCATTCCCTGTTTTTTGAGGTTGGTTTCGTGGATACGTGCAAATGATTTGACCAGCACCGCACGAACGCCCAGAAAACGCGGCTCCATAGCGGCATGCTCACGCGACGAACCCTCGCCATAGTTGTGGTCGCCCACTACAATTGACGGAATTCCGGCAGCCTTGTAGGCGCGCTGAACGGCTGGCACGGCGTCGTAATTACCGGTAAGCTGGTTCTTGACCGAATTGGCTTTTTGGTTAAAAGCGTTAATCGCTCCAATAAGCATATTGTTGGAGATGTTGTCCAAGTGTCCGCGGAACCTGAGCCAAGGACCAGCCATCGAAATGTGGTCGGTGGTACATTTGCCAAACGCCTTGATCAACAACTTGGCACCGGTGATGTTTTTTCCGTCCCACGGTTCAAACGGGGCCAGCAGCTGAAGCCTTTCGGATGTAGGGCTTACGGCTACCTGAACGCTTGATCCGTCCTCGGCCGGAGCCTGATATCCCGGATCTTCAGCGTCAAATCCGCGCGGCGGAAGCTCGTCGCCGGTTGGCTCGTCGAGTTTCACTTCCTGTCCATCTTCATTGATGAGCGTGTCGGTAAGCGGATTAAAGGAAAGGTCGCCCGCAATGGCCAAAGCCGTTACAATTTCAGGCGAACCTACAAATGCAAGTGTATTGGGATTTCCGTCGGCGCGTTTTGAAAAGTTACGGTTAAACGAGTGAACGATGGTGTTGCGTTCTTCTTTCTCGGCTCCTTCCCTGTCCCACATTCCGATGCACGGACCGCAGGCATTGGCAAAAACCGTCGCGTCAATCTTGTCGAACAGGTCGATAAAACCGTCGCGCTCAATCGTGTAACGCACAGTCTCTGACCCGGGCGTAATGGTAAATTTGGCCTTGGTCTTGAGTTTTTTATCAGCCACTTGTTTGGCCA
>CAZIBV010000139.1:1697-3098 GCA_964537345.1 uncultured Flavobacterium sp.
ATAACGTCCCATCGACGCATCATAACCAAAGGTTGACGTAGTAGCGCCCACCTCGGCACCCATGTTACAAATCGTTCCTTTGCCCGTGCATGACATAGCTACCGCGCCCTCGCCAAAATATTCGATAACGGCTCCGGTTCCGCCTTTTACGGTTAGGATTCCGGCCACTTTAAGGATTACGTCTTTTGGTGCGGTCCAGCCTGAAAGTTTTCCGGTGAGCTTGACACCGATCAGTTTAGGGAATTTAAGTTCCCACGCCATGCCCGACATTACGTCGACGGCGTCGGCACCTCCAACCCCGATGGCGATCATACCGAGTCCGCCGGCGTTAACCGTGTGCGAATCGGTACCGATCATCATACCGCCCGGAAAGGCGTAATTTTCCAATACAACCTGGTGGATGATACCAGCACCGGGTTTCCAGAACCCAATGCCGTATTTGTTTGAAATCGATGACAAAAAGTCAAAAACCTCGTTTGATTGTGATTTGGCGCGGGCCAGGTCGGTCGCAGCGTCAACTTTAGCCTGGATTAAGTGGTCGCAGTGAACAGTTGTAGGAACGGCAACCTTGGTTTTTCCGGCATGCATAAACTGCAAAAGCGCCATCTGGGCCGTGGCATCCTGGCAGGCAACCCGATCAGGCGCAAAATCTACATAGTCTTTACCGCGTGTAAAAGTTTGCGACGGCGTGCCATCCCACAGGTGTGAGTAAAGTATTTTTTCAGTCAGAGTAAGCGGACGTCCAACGAGTTCGCGAGCCTTGTCCACTCGGGCAGGCATGTTGGCGTACACCTTTTTGATCATTTCAATATCAAAAGCCATATCAATATGTTTTCAGGTTTTCGTCCGGCAAAATTACGACAATAAAATGATTTACAATAAAATCGGGATTATGAAGTATTATCTACACCGATTTAAAGGATTCGTTGCATTTTATTGCGTTAAAAAAAGTTTTTAACTAAAATCTTATTATTTCGGCATTTTAAAAAGCGAATTTTGTCAATTTGAAAATTCAGGCCGATTTATCGGGTGGCGCAATCGGCTGGAATGATTCTAAATTAACATTTTTTGAAGATTTGTCACGCCAGGTCAGGATGGGTTTTTCAAAGAATCGGTAGAAAAGCCAACTGGCTACAACAACGGTTGACAGATACAAAACCGCCGTTGCCATCCTGAGTTTAAAGCCCGCGTTCTGGGGCAGCCAATGGTTATATAATTGCAGAATCAAGCTGTAGTGAAGCAGGTACATCGCATACGAAATGGCCGCAAGCGTTGAAACCCAACCAAAAAACCGCGGACGCATCCGCACTGAATGGGCCAGCGGCAAAAACAGGGCAAAAACCATTGACAATCCCGGAAGGTAAAAGACATCCCAAAACATCGGAACCCTCTCGATAAACA
>CAZIBV010000140.1:0-3036 GCA_964537345.1 uncultured Flavobacterium sp.
GCCGTGCAGGAACTTCCTGAAGACTTTACCGGACCTATCAAACGCACCCGATGATAGACTCGTTGCTCGCCCTTGACCGCGAATTATTCCTTTTCCTCAACAACCTGGGGAGTGATACCTATGACGGATTCTGGAAATTCATCACCCGACAAATCAACTGGCTGCCTTTTTTCCTGTTTATGGCCTGGGTGGTTTACAAAACTTTGGGTTGGCGAAAAATGATCCTTTTGTTGGTTGTTTTGGGCGTGATGATGGTTGTCACCGATCAGACTACCAATCTGGCCAAAAACACTTTTGAACGTCTCAGGCCTTGCAGCAATCCAAACCTTGACGGGCTGATGCGCGAAGTGATTTCCCGGTCGTCTTTCAGTTTTTTTTCCGGTCACGCCTGTAACTCTATGGCTGCTGCCGTGTACCTCATGCTGATTTTGCGCCGGGTGCGTCACATGGGTTGGCTGGTTTTGTGGCCACTGATTTTTGCCTACAGCAGGATTTACCTTGGCGTGCATTATCCATTGGATATCTTGGTCGGGTTTGCCGCCGGAGGTACGTTTGGCTGGGCGTTCTACAAACTTTATGGTTTTGTCCTGAACAAGTACTTCCCAAAATTAAATGATGCGGCTCACAGTGAGCCCGTCGCGAATAGGGAGTAAAACGGTTTCCACCCGCGGGTCCCGGGCAAGCCGCTTGTTGTATTCCAATAATGTCAGCGTGCTTTTGTCGTTTGGCTTTACCTCTTCCAGAACCTTTCCGCTCCAGAGCACATTGTCGGATAAGATAATGCCGCCTTTGCGCATTTTGGGGACGATCAACTCGTAATAGTTTGGATAGTTTTCCTTGTCGGCATCAATAAAAACCAGGTCGAATGTTTTGTCGAGCGTGGGAATGATGTCTAACCCCTGACCCAAATGCTGGTGAATTTGCGCACCCCAGGGCGAACGGTCAAAATATTTGCGCTGAAAATCAAAAAGTTCTTCGTTGTTGTCCAAAGTGTCGATGGTTCCGCCGGGCGCGAGACCTTCGGCCAGACAAAGTGTCGCATATCCGGTGTACGTCCCGATTTCCAGAATGGCGGTGGGACTGATTAACTTGGAAAGCATCGCAAGCACCCGACCCTGTAAATGACCGCTTAACATTCGCGGTTGCATAATTTTTAAGTGTGTTTCACGGTTAAGCTGGGCCAGAAGTTCAGGTTCCTGCTGCGAGTGACCGGCAACGTAATCTTCAAGTTGAGGCGAGATAAAATGCATAATCAAGCGTTGAAATGGTGAGATTTTTTTGTGTTTTAAAGGTACGCAATCCCAATGATTTGTCGCAGGGAAATTCCCGGTCCGTCATCTGGATGGTTCCGTCAATTTCAGTAATCTCAAAAGTTTGGTTCTCCGTGCTATTCGCTACCTTTGCCTGGTGGAAATTCAAAAGAAGGACATACGTGCGCTGAGTAAGGATGAATTGCGAGGCTTTTTTGCACAAAACGGTGACCAGACCTTTAGGGGTAATCAGGTCTACGATTGGCTTTGGAGCAAGGGTGCGCATTCATTTGACGACATGACCAATCTGTCAAAAGCCACGCGGCAAATGCTGGAAGATCATTTTGTCATTAATCACGTAAAGGTTGATACGATGCAACGCAGCAGCGATGGCACCGTGAAGAATGCGGTAAGGCTTCACGACGGGCTGGTAGTCGAAAGTGTCCTGATTCCAACCGATGCCCGCACCACAGCCTGCGTTTCCAGTCAGGTAGGATGTAGTCTGGACTGTAGTTTTTGTGCCACGGCAAGGCTTAAGCGGATGCGCAACCTCAATCCCGACGAAATTTACGATCAGGTGTTGGCGATTGATGCCGAAAGCCGTCTCTATCACAACCGACCACTGTCAAACATTGTGTTTATGGGGATGGGCGAGCCGCTGATGAACTACAACAACGTCATCAAGGCGATTGAAAAAATTACCTCGCCCGAAGGACTGGGAATGTCGCCCAAGCGCATTACGTTGTCAACATCGGGCGTTTCCAAAATGATCCGCAAAATGGCCGACGATGAGGTGAAATTCAAACTGGCCGTGTCGCTCCATTCGGCCATCGAGGACACCCGCAATCGCATCATGCCGTTTACCAAGAATTTTCCGCTTACCGAGTTGCGTCAGGCGCTCGAATACTGGTACCAGAAAACAAAAAGTCGCGTCACTTATGAATACGTGGTCTGGAAAGGCATCAACGACGACAAAAAATCGGTGGATGCCCTGGTAAAATTTTGCAAGTACGTTCCGTGTAAAGTCAACCTGATCGAATACAACCCAATTGACGACGGCGAGTTTCAGCAAGCGTCCCCGGAGGCGATCCAAATGTATATCGACGCCCTTGAAGCGGCGGGCATTGTTGTCAAAGTACGCCGGAGTCGCGGCAAGGACATTGATGCTGCCTGCGGACAATTGGCCAACAAAGGTTGATTTAGCCGCGCGAACTTTCGTAAACTGACCTTTTTTCGATTGGATCAAATCGCCGGAATTGCTCCGCGAAGTCACCTCGTTTTTTTTTAACAATTTCGGCAGTAAATCTGTAATCGGATTCTCGGGGAATTTTGTAGGGGAAATTTCCCATGCTCGCCCCCTTCCCATGGCAGCAAGCTAACGATTTGGCTAACACGTCGGTTACAGAAATAATGCCGAAAATGTTAATTTATGTAGGCGTGAGGTCTCTTGCAACATTTGCATTTCCAAACAGATTAACCCTGAAACGTCTTGTTTTAGCAAGCGCTTTTTGCGGCAAGACGCCCAATTGCGCCTGCAAATTATGACCGTTTTGACACCTCATAAACTCCCAAACCCGTATCTTTACCCTCGTGAAAATCACCGAGCAAATCAAATTACCCATTAAAGAGGAGATGGAACTTTTTGAAGGAAAGTTCCACGATTCTATGGCGTCAAACGTTGCGCTGCTCAACCGGATTACGTATTATATCGTAAACCGCAAAGGCAAGCAAATGCGCCCGATGTTTGTATTCCTGGTGGCCAAATTGCTGGCGGGATCGGTGAACA
>CAZIBV010000141.1:0-2982 GCA_964537345.1 uncultured Flavobacterium sp.
GAACAGGTAGCCAAAATGCTTCAACAGTTGCTCGGCCTGAAAGAGCTTCCCAAAAACCTTGATTCAACCGATGGGTTGGCCGCGGCGGTGTGTCATTTTTTCAATTCGGGAAAAGTGAGCGCAGCCAAGAGTTATTCAGGGTGGGACGCTTTTGTTAAACAGAATGAAAGCAGAATTAGATAATTTGAAAAAGCCTGAGCAAATTATCGGCTTTCTTTTTTAAACTTATCTGATATCGAAGTTTGAAAAAAAAGTCATCATTACGAAGGGTTGCCCTGGGTCAAAATTCTCAACTGTTTCAATTGGTGCGCAATTGCTTATCGGTTACCGCCCGCCATGATTTGCAAATTTCAAACCTTTAAAATTTAAGATTGGCTAGTATTTACATCCATATCCCTTTTTGCAAACAAGCCTGTCACTATTGCGACTTTCACTTTTCGACGTCGCAAAAGAATCGCAGCGAGATGGTTTTGGCGTTGCAGAGGGAATTGCAGATGCGAAAATCTGAAATCGACGAGCCAGTTGAGACGATTTACTTTGGCGGCGGAACTCCGAGTGTTTTGTTTGACGCGGAAATCGATTCGATCATCAATCTGGTTTACGAGAATTTTGAAGTGGTCGAGGAAGTTGAAATCACACTCGAGGCCAATCCCGACGATTTGTCGGACGACCGGTTGAAACAACTTTCGCAAAGCCGCATCAACCGGTTGTCGATTGGAATCCAGTCATTTTACGACGAGGATTTGCAGCTGATGAACCGCGCGCATCATTCGGCCGAAGCCCGGGAATCCTTGACAGAAGCTGCCCGCCTTTTTGACAATGTCACCATCGACTTGATTTACGGCATCCCCGGCATGAGCGACCAACGGTGGCGCAGGAATATCCAAGCCGCTCTCTCGTACGGGATTCCGCACATTTCAGCCTACGCGCTAACCGTCGAACCCCGGACGGCGCTGCGCAAACTGATTGATACGGGAAAAATAGCCTCGCCCGACGACGAAACCGCCGCAAGGCATTTCGCAATCTTGGTTCAAATGCTTGCTGACGCCGGATTTGTGCATTACGAACTGTCGAACTTTGGCAAACCGGGTTATTTTTCGCGTAACAATTCGGCGTACTGGTTGGGCAAAAAGTACCTTGGATTAGGGCCTTCGGCGCACAGTTTTGACGGTGTTTCCCGCAGCTGGAACGTATCCAGCAATGTGCTTTATCTAAAAAGCATCAACCGCGGTGAGTTGCCGATGGAAAAGGAAATGCTCTCGGCCACCGACAGATATAACGAATATGTGATGACCGGGCTCCGTACCATTTGGGGCGTATCGGTGAACAAATTGGACGAATTTGGACCCGGATTCAGGCAACATCTTTTGCTATCGGCACAAAAACCCATAAACGACGGACTGCTCATCCTGGAAAACGGCGTGCTTTTGACAACACCCAAAGGCAAGTTTCTGTCGGACGGTTTGGCGTCTGGATTGTTTTGGGTAGATTTGAAATGATGAAAGCAACCATTAAACACGGCGGGCAGACTTTTTTGGTAGATCTGTCAAAGCCGATCGACCTTTCGATTCCACTGACAAATTCAGATGAAAATCCCATTGCCTGGTATCTGGACAAACCTAAAATCGAGCCGGTGCGCATGGGTGACTGGATAGGGAAGGTGGCTGCCGGAGCGTCGACGAATTTTAACGACATCCATTTTAATCCGCACGGACACGGCACACACACCGAATGTCTGGGTCATATCACCCGCGATTTTTACAGCGTCAATCAAGCGCTTAAAACTTTTTTCTTTTTGGCCGAGCTGATTTCGGTCAAACCGTATCACAAAGGAACCGATCAGGTAATTACCAAAATCCAGTTGCAGGCCTGGCTGGAAAATAAATCGCCCGAGGCCGTCGCGATCAGGACGCTTCCAAACTCGATCGCTAAAAAATCAACCAAATATTCGCACACCAATCCCCCGTATCTGGAGGAATCGGCAGCGCTTTATCTGCGGGAAATCGGCGTGAAACATTTGCTGATCGACTTGCCCAGCGTCGACCGTGAAGAAGACCAGGGAAAGCTAGTTTGTCATAAGGCATTCTGGAACGTAAAAGACGTGCAAAATCTTAATGAAGACGCGCGGCACGACGCTACGATTACTGAAATGATTTTTATTCCTGATTCAGTTCCTGACGGGCGTTATTTGTTGAATTTGCAGATTTCGAGTTTTGAAAATGACGCCAGCCCAAGCAAGCCGGTTTTGTACGCAATTGAACGTTAGGATGAACATTAACCAATTTTACGAGTATTGTCTGGCCAAGCCCGGTGTGACGGAGCATTTCCCGTTTGACAAGGACACACTGGTTTTTAAGGTTGGCGGGAAAATGTTTGCGCTTTCGTCATTATCAGGGTGGGAGCATGACCGGCCTGGCGTAAACCTCAAGTGCGATCCGGATTGGGCCGAAGAGCTACGAGCAGCTTTTGACGGCATTACGCCCGGATTTCACATGAGCAAAACGCATTGGAATACCGTGAGTATCAACCGCGACGTGCCGGATACATTGGTATGGGAACTTATTGACCATTCGTATGAATTGGTTTTATTAAGTTTGACTAAAAAATTGCAAAATGAGATAGGGCAATCCGCCGATTGATGTAATTTTGCAACCAATCCGTGAGCCATGAAAGAGCAACTTAAGAGTTTTTTAAACGAGGAACAGGATTCAAAGGCAGTTGAAAAAATCAGCCAGAAACTTCAGGATTTGTTGATGAAGAATGAAGAAGTCGGGTATATCGGCGTACAGAAAAAGCCTGCATTAAACGTATTTCCCGACAGCATCGTGCTTACCGACAGGCGTATCATCATGTGCCGTCCAAAAAATCTTGGCCTGTCGATGGATTTTACGGATTACACTTGGGAAGACGTGGCCGCGACAACGGTAAAGGAAAATATTCTGGGTTCGGAATTTACGTTCTCAACCCGTGACGACGTACAAA
>CAZIBV010000142.1:0-2746 GCA_964537345.1 uncultured Flavobacterium sp.
TTGAAGCAACTCCCTTCCAAGCCGCCCCAGCTGCGGATATAGTTACCCAGAGAGCTGACCGCCGCCTGGCTCCCTACGGTGAAAAACATACACGGTCGCCGCTGGAATCTCGATGCTTTGGCTTGGGAAGCGCCGTTGACCAAAGTGACCGTCCGTTTTATTGAAAAATACCTGTCCGGCGCGGCACACTGGACTTTCACGCCCGGCCCCGACCTACCGGAACGCATAGAAATGCCGCCCCGAACGCGCTACACACCTAAATTCGTACCCGCCCGCTACGAAGCCGCCGTCACAGCATTGGAGCAGGTGCTGCTGCTGAAAAGGTACAGTCAAAACACCATAAAAACCTACCTCAAGGCATTCCGTCAGTTCATCCTGTTTTATGACGATCAAAAGCCCAGCAGCCTCGGCCGCGCCGACATAGACTCGTTTATTGTGCATCAAATCAAGACCAAAAACATTTCCGAATCCCATCAGAACCAGATACTGAGCGCCATCAAAATGTTTTATGAGGCGGTTCTGGGGCAAAGGGAAAAGGTGCGCGATCTGATTCGGCCCAAAACTCCGCTGAAACTTCCACACGTTCTCACCGAATCCGAGGTGGAACGCCTTTTCCGCGCTTTGGGCAATCCCAAACACAAATGCATTCTGATGCTCATTTATTCGGGAGGTTTGCGATTGGGCGAACTGATCCGCCTGCGCTTAGACGATCTTGAACCGGACGCGGGGCGCATTTTCGTCTATGGCGGCAAAGGCAAAAAAGACCGTTGCACTATCCTATCGCCCAAAGTTTGGCAGCAACTGAAGGAATATATAGAAGTATTTCGCCCCGTAGAATGGGTGTTTGAAGGGCAGGATGGCGGAGCCTACAGCGCCCGTAGCGTTCAGAACATTTTCACGCACGCCAAGGCGAAGTCGGGCATCAACCCTTATGCCACCGTTCACACGCTGCGCCATTCTTTCGCTACCCACCTGCTGGAAGCGGGCGTGGACCTGCGCTACATACAAGACCTGCTGGGGCACGAAAGCAGCAAGACGACGGAGATATATACCCATATAACTCGCGTAGGCTGGCAGCGTGTACAAAGCCCTTTGGACAGGCTGAACTTGTAGCGCATATTATTTTTAACCTCCGGGGTTGACATTATGAAAGGAATGGTTTAAATTTGCACATGTCAAAAGTACTTTGAATCTCTGAAGTGACAGGCTAAGCTCCAACAGGCTTTGCTCAAACAAGGAAGCTGCCCCGTCGCACATTCGGATTTATACGCCATAAAGGGTAAGTAAAACGCGCAATGCGCCTTTCGATATATCCGTTGTGGCGTATATAAACCCGGCGCGAGGCGTATACACGCCATTGCGCCTATGGAGGGGATTGGCGTGTATAGACGAGTTAGCTGCAATATGCATAGACACCCAAAAATAGACAGAACACTTAAATAAAAAAACGGACAAGCCGAACACCGTATTAAGAAGTAGGCAAACTAAATTTTCCAAACAATGGCACAAAAATTATCAGAGTTATTAGCAGAACTCACAGCAAAAGCAAAACAACTTGAAGACAAGTTTGAAGCTTCAAAAGGACAAACCAAAGAGCAACTTCAACAATGGCAAAACGAAGCTAAAGAAAATGTTGCCGAAACCAAAGCCGCATTTGAAGCAAAAAAGGCTTCGCTTGAAGGTGAGGCAAAATCGCATTGGGACAACGTAAAATCAAATTGGGATAACGGTGTTGCGAAATTAAAATCCGATTTTAGAAAGGCTAAATATAATTTGGAAGCTTCTGATGCAGAATTGAGTGCAGAATGGGCTGAATATGATGCTGAAATGAGTGTGTATTTTGCATTAGATGCTATATCCGATGCTCAAGAAGCAGTTATAGATGCCGTTAATGCAAGAGCCAAAGCAAATTCTTACTAACATTTAAAAATTAACCAATGGCTAATTTACTAAACACATTGACCAATTCAATCAAACATTGGTACGTTCCTCTTATCGTGGGAATTTTGTTTGTAGTTTTCGGCATATACATTTTTACGGTTCCGCTGGAAACTTATGTTACATTATCCGTAATTTTCAGTATATCGTTTATAACATCGGGATTGTTTGAAATTTTCTTTTCCATTCAAAATGCCAAAACCCTTTCTGGTTGGGGTTGGTATTTAGTAGGCGGACTATTTTCGTTGGCAATGGGGATTTATCTGGTAATGTATCCGGGAATTTCAATAACAATTTTACCATTCGTTGTAGGCTTTACGGTAATGTTCCGTTCATTCCAATTATTGGGAATTGCATTTGATATGAAAGGTATGGGAATATTGCGATGGGGAAACCTTGCCATAGCCAGTACATTGGGAATTATCTTTTCATTCATACTGTTGGCAAACCCAATATTTTCAGGAATTTCATTAGTAACCGCAACTGCGTTGGCGTTTATTTTTGTAGGAGTTTCATTGGCAATTCTTTCGTTTGACCTTAAAAAGGTGAAAGATTTTCCTTCAAAAATTAGCAACAACCTGAAAGAAAAGATAGCGAGTTTACAAAACGAATTAAAAGGAACTTCCCAATAAAAAAATACTGCAGCTAACAAGGTATTGCCAAAATGGGGGCTGATGGAAGTATATCAACATTTGTACTTCTATCAGCTTTTGTGCTATATTTCAGCTGACGGTTTTCAAATGCCCCCACTTCGGCAATACCCGAAACGTTAGCAGTCATGCTAAAAAAAAACAAACATATTTAGAAC
>CAZIBV010000143.1:0-2606 GCA_964537345.1 uncultured Flavobacterium sp.
CTTTTGGCAGCGATGCCGCAACGCTTGGGGTTTTCTTTGAAAAAGGACCGCAACCCGGCAAGACAGCTTCGCCCGGTTGGTATAATTCGGCAGCGTTTGAGAAAGAAGCTCACGCGGCGGGACTTTATGCAAAAAGTATCAACGGCGACGCATTCTCCAACGAGGTCAAGCAGCAAGCCATCGACATGATCAAAGCCGATATGGGCAAGATTGATCTTGTGATTTACAGCCTGGCATCACCCGTGCGCACTGACCCTAAAACCGGCGTTTTACACCGTTCGGTACTGAAGCCCATCGGAACAACTTTTACCAATAAAACCGTTGATTTTCACACCGGAAAAGTCACCCAGGTTTCCATTGAACCTGCCAATGAAGAAGACATCGCCAATACAGTAAAGGTGATGGGCGGTGAAGATTGGGTTTTGTGGATGGAGGCACTTAAAGACGCAGGTGTGCTGGCCGACGGCGCGCTTACTGTTGCATATTCATACATCGGGCCTGCCGTGACCGAGGCAGTTTACCGAAAGGGAACCATAGGACGTGCAAAAGACCATTTGGAAGCCACGGCGTCACAAATCAGCCAAATGCTGGGCGAGATAGGAGGAAAGGCTTATGTTTCAGTAAACAAAGCGCTCGTTACCCAAGCCAGTTCAGCAATTCCGGTTATTCCGCTTTACATTTCCCTGCTGTACAAGACCATGAAGGAGATGGGCACGCATGAAGGTACCATAGAGCAAATCCAACGTTTGTACGCCCAACGTCTTTACACCGGCGGCGAGGTCCCCGTTGATGAAAGCGGTCGTATCCGCATTGACGATTGGGAACTCGACCCTAAAGTTCAGGATTGCGTAGCAGCCCTTTGGGAAGAGGCGACCACCGAGAATCTGCCTGAGATTGGCGACCTCGAGGGCTATCGCGATGATTTCTATCAATTGTTTGGCTTTAAGGTTGACAGTGTGGATTATGCGGCCGATGCTGACGAGATGGTTCAGATATCGAGCATTCCGCCTGCCACAACGTAAGAATTTTTCAACAAATTGTATAAAAGCCTGCAGCTCACTTGCAGGCTTTTTTTTAAATCCCTAATTTTAGCACTGTTTTAACCTAATCATTTAAACATGAGAAAAATTACTTTGCTTGTAACCTTCTTGCTGACGTTCGTCGCTCAGGGTTACGCACAATTACCGGAAAGTTTTGAGGGCGCGACATTTCCTCCGGCTGGTTGGGCCTCGTTTATCGGGACCAATGGAGCGGGAACTGCCCAAAACTGGGTGCGGTCGACTGCTGCGTTTAATACAGGTGCCGCGTGTGCATTTGTACGCTGGGAGAATGTGATTCCCGATGCGATAGCCGAGGACTGGCTTGTAACGCCACAGATTACAGTTACGGCCGAGGCTCCTGCGCTTCAGTTTTTTCAGGCGCAACAATTTACAGATCCTTACGGAACGGTTTATGAGGTTCGCATTTCGACCACATCACAGACCAACCAGGCGTCTTTCAACACCTTCCTGAGCCAAACGGAGGCTGACCTTCCCGTTTTTGCAACTGATGGATTTGGCATCAAACAACTGGATTTGTCAGACTATATCGGACAGTCAATTTATGTAGCCTTTGTGATGTTGCAGGATGACGGCGACAGCTGGTTCATTGACGATGTGTCAATGGTAGCCCCTGTAGCCGGTGTGCCTTTGTGCGCGTCTAACCCAACGCCGATTGACGGTGCGGTGGACGTTCCTTATGGTCTCGTTACTTTTTCGTGGGATGCGCCAACATCGGGTGAGACTCCTATTGGCTACAAGCTGTTCTACGGGGTGACTCCGGATGATGTAACCATTTCTTTGGGTTCAACTACTGAAACTTCAATTGATCTTAACGTTGAAGAGTATGGATTTACTTTTTACTGGAAGGTAGTTCCGTTTAACGCTGCCGGTGACGCAGTTGATTGTGCGGTTTGGACATTTACTACCGAGGAGGCTGACGGAGCGTGTACCAATGCGCCAAACGGACAATATCCTTTTGGAGTTTACACTATTGAAAACTGCGACGGTAATACTGAAAATGAAATCACTGATTTGGGTTATGCCGGTGAATATTCAGTATTGGAGGTAGCTTCTGGTCAGGAGTTGGAATTCTATAGCTATACAGAGACTAGCGACGATAACATTACGATTGCACTTGCCGACGGTACGGTATTGGCCAACGGCACTTCGCCATTGAGCTGGACATCTACTGTTACCGGTGAAATTCGTTTTTATTCACACGTTGATGCCAACTGTACTGCTGAATCAGAATTCCGCGTTCGCAGTGTAATTTGTACCCCAACTGCAGCTTTGCCGGATTACGCCAGCCTGTGGTGGCCACCAAGCGCTACTATCAATGAGGGTGAATCAGTTGAAGTATACGGCCAGGTTTATGAAGCCGGTCTTACCGATGTTGAGCCAGGTCTTAGCGGTCAGGCTGCCGGAATCGAGATGTGGGTTGCCGTAAACCCTGAGAACACTGATCCATCTACTTGGGATCCGTTCAACTGGATTCCTGCCGAGTTTAACGATGGTCAGGTTTCAAACAATGACGAGTATTTTGCATCTATCGGTGACAACCTGGAT
>CAZIBV010000144.1:0-2504 GCA_964537345.1 uncultured Flavobacterium sp.
TTGACAAGAACCGCGACGATGCCGCCGCCGTCATGGGTCGACTGATGGAGCGAATCGTCGGGCGTTAGGTTTACGCAGTTTAATAGTCTCAAATTCAAATAATTTATATATTTGAAAAAAAGACTATGAAAAAACACTACGCATTCATTTTATTGGCGCATGGCATTTTCACGGGTGTTAATGCTCAGTATACGGTATCGCCCATTCCGCATCAGGTGTATGTGGGCTCGCTACCTGTTCAGGGTACATCGGATGACCATTACGCAACACCGCTTGATTTGCCGTTTAGCTTTAATTTTTATGGACAGGCGTATAATCAGGTATCGGTAGGTACCAACGGCGTAATTTCTTTTAACGTTTTCCCATCGGGAACTTTGTGTCCCTGGAGTTTCAACCAGACGATACCAAATGTAGGTTTTCCGGTAAAAAATGCAGTTCTGGGGCCGTATCACGACATCAACAACTCAGACGCTCAAGGAACGATTACACACGGCATATATGGGCAGGAGCCCTATCGCAGGTTTGTGGTGATTTTTGATAATCAGTCACATTTTCAATGCAACGATGCGGTAAAAAGTACCTTCCAGATTATTCTCCATGAGACGCTTAACATGGTCGATGTCCAAATTGTTGAAAAGGAAACTTGTGCTACCTGGCAAGGAGGTGTTGCGGTTTTGGGTCTGATCAATGTTGATGGCACTCAGGGAATTGCCGCTCCCGGACGAAACACCGGAGCATGGACCGCATTTGAGGAAGGATGGCGATTTAATCCTGGCACCGGTCTTGGTAACTATCATTTTGTCAAGTGCGATGCTGATGCAAACGGATTTGAATCGTTTAACCTGGCGGTCATCCAAAATGATTTGTCGCCGTCAAATCCCGATGCCATCGTGCTTTACGAAACTATGGCTGATGCGGAAATGGAAGCCAATGCCTTGCAGTCTCCCTATATGAATATGATGGCGGGCACCCAAACCATTTACGCTACGGGCAACGGAATGATAACCCCCGTTGTATTGCAGGCTCTTGATTGCAGTACGGACTATGACCAGGATACGGTACCAACCGATGTTGAAGATATTAACGGCGACGGAAACCTGGCCAACGACGATACGGATGGCGACGGAATTCCAGACTTTTTGGACAATGACGACGACGGCGATCTGATCTTGTCCAACGTAGAATATGTGTTTGGTCGTGCGCTCGCACTTCAGGACACCGATGGCGACGGAACGCCCAACTACCTGGACAACGACGATGACGGTGATGGCGTACTTACCATTGACGAGGATTACGATAACAACAACAATCCGCTTGATGACGACACCAATGTAAACGGAATTCCGGATTATCTTGAGGAGTCGGTGGCGTTGGGTGTGCCAACTGAAACGTCGGCTCTGGTCAGATTGTATCCCAATCCGGCTTCAACCATGCTCAACGTACACAATACAACCAACGAGTCCATCAAGCTTCTTGAAGTCTATTCGGTTAACGGCGTGAAAGTTATGTCGGCCAGTGAAGGCCAGATCTCAAACGGGCTGGATGTGTCACAACTGTCCAATGGAATCTACTTTGTCAGGATTGACATCGGTTCCAAAACGCAACATGTCAAGTTTGTGAAAAACTGATTGTAAAAGTCGCTTTCGGGCGGCTTTTTTTATTCATAGACTTCGCCTCGGTGTGGCCGCAGCGCATCCCTGAACAAAATCATATCAACTTCGTCAACCACAATAAAGGCGATGGCGTAAACGTCCGACAAGACCTCAAATCCCGCCAAAACGTCCTGTCTTTTTTCGGCTTGAAGGTACTCGGTGAGGTGAACTTTGTGGTGCTCGGCGGTTTTGGCCGACTCCGGACCGCGAAAATCCCAGATTAGTTTGATTTTTCTCATGATGCAAAAATAATGGTTCGGCTAATCAACCATAAACAATTAACAGTTGACACCCGAGGCGAAGCCGAACGGAGCGAAGCTAATTAACGATTAGTCGCAGGATGCAAGGAAGCTTATAGAGGAGATCGTCCGACGGAGCTGTTTGTACCTTACCTTTTAACTTTTTTGACAGATTTTCTGCAATACAACCAATTGAAAAATTTGGAAGGTTGTCCCTGAATGGGAAGGGGGTAATGGGATTTATTCCCACAAAAAAAATCCCAAACTTCGATACGGTTTATCTGCCTAAATTGTTAAAGTTTCAAGGATAGTTTACGGTTTACAGCGAACAGTTTACAGTAACTGCGTTGCCGGATGGAAGCCTTTTACTGTCAAACGTTGAACTTAGGTTGTACATCTCCCGCTGGCCATCCGACCCAAAGTCAAAGCTTTTAATTCAAGTTAACCAAACCCGTTATTGCTGGAATTCGCATTTCCACATTTTCAAATTTTCAAATTCGCAAATTTCCAAATCCCCACTACCTTTGCGCAATGCACGAATTGCTAATCCAACTCTCTCCCGAGGCTGCAGCCAACCTAATCGAAGTACGCGCCGCGGCAGCCCGGTTGCTGA
>CAZIBV010000145.1:0-2358 GCA_964537345.1 uncultured Flavobacterium sp.
AACTGCGCGACTATGCCGTACAATATCAGGCAGACATTGCCGACATTGAACTTTACCTCAAAACGCACAAATACACCGTTGTGAACAACCCGGGTGGTGCCGACGACATGGACGTGACTTTTGAAAAAGTTGACGAAGGCGATCCGCAGGCTATCTGGAGCAGTCCGAATCTTTACTACCGGATGGTTTCAAAAGATAATATCCAGTACAAATTATACTATCTTAAGTTGCGCGAGGGCGGAGGCGCCAATAACGACAAACTTTCTCCTTGTAATGTTGATGGAATCCTGGCGGCCTACAGCGGAAGCTACTTGTTTCGCTATTCTGATGCCACCACGCCCGAGGAATTGCGCACTTTCGAGTTTGAAAGCGTACCGTTTCCGCAGGCAAACTTTGGCTTGGAAGGCGTAATCCGCGGCTGGAGCGAGGTGTATCCGCAGTTCCGCCCGGGCGATTTGCTTCAGGTTGACGGACAGCCAACACAGTATTCTGACTTTGGCGCCGGCGTAATGTTCCTGCCTTCAGGACTGGGTTACTACGGACAGTCGGCCGGTTCAATCCCCGCATATTCCCCGCTTATCTTTACCTTTAAGTTATATGAGGTAACCCGATACGATCAAGATCAGGACGGCATTCCGTCATGGTTGGAGGATATCGACGGCGACGGCTATCTTTACGCGCTTCCTCCGGGAACCTTTAATCCGGACGATACCGACGGCGATCTGGCACCTGATTATCTGGATTTGGACGACGATGGTGATAACGTGCTCACCAAGACTGAGTTGCGTCGACCCAAGCAAAATCCCGATGATGAAAATGAAGCTTGGACGTACTATTCCTTTAACGGTGCAGCGGTTGACAATCCCGACACGCCTTATGACGATACCAAGGGCGCTCCTGATTGCGCAGGCGATTTTACCTCGCCCAACCGACTCCGCAAGTATCGCGATCCAAACTGTCAATAATAAAAAAATCCCGCCGAGAAGCGGGATTTTTCATTTTATGGGATTTTCTTATTTGCGCTTGATGACGCGCTCAACGGCATTCACAATCGAGGCTGCGTTAAGTCCGTATTTCTCCATGAGTTCCTCGGGCGTTCCCGATTCACCAAACGAATCATTTACGGCTACGAATTCCTGTGGAGCAGGATTGTTCAAGGCCAAAACGCGGGAAACACTTTCGCCCAATCCGCCTAAAAAGTTGTGTTCCTCAGCGGTTACGACACATCCGGTTTTGCGCACTGATTTAAGGATGGCATCATCGTCCAGCGGCTTGATGGTGTGGATGTTGATCACCTCGGCTGAAATTCCTTTTTCTTCCAGCGATTCAGCGGCCAGCAAGGCCTCCCAAACCAGGTGCCCCGTAGCAATAATGGTTACGTCAGTTCCTTCATTGAGCATAATAGCCTTCCCGATTTCAAAAACCTGGTCGGCAGGGGTAAAATTCGGCACCACCGGACGGCCAAACCTCAGGTAGACAGGACCGTGATGGTCGGCGATGGCAATGGTAGCCGCCTTGGTTTGGTTATAATCGCAGGTGTTGATGACCGTCATGCCCGGAAGCATTTTCATCAAACCGATATCTTCCAGAATCTGGTGTGTTGCACCGTCTTCGCCCAGTGTAAGCCCGGCATGCGAGGCGCATATTTTTACATTTTTATCAGAGTACGCAACTGATTGGCGAATCTGATCGTAAACGCGTCCGGTTGAAAAGTTGGCAAAGGTTCCGGTAAAGGGGATTTTTCCGCCAATGGTAAGGCCTGCCGCGATGCCTATCATGTTGGCCTCGGCAATTCCTACCTGAAAGAACCGTTCAGGGTGGTTCTTTTTAAAATCGTCCATTTTAAGCGACCCGATCAAATCGGCGCAAAGGGCAACCACATTTTCATTGGTTTGTCCAAGATGGGTAAGCCCGGCCCCGAATCCTGAGCGGGTGTCCTTGCTTCCTGTGTTTTCGTATTTTTTCATCGTAGTTTAGTTGTGATATGAGCGCCTCATTCTAGTAATCTGATTCGCCCTCGCAGTAGTTTTGCAACAAGGCAGCTTCCAGTTGGGCATCGTTTGGCGCTTTTCCGTGCCAGGCATGTGTGTGCATCATAAAGTCGACACCATGGCCCATCTCAGTGTGCAAAAGGACACAAACGGGTTTGCCCTGACCGGTTTTGGCTTTGGCCTCGGTCATCCCGCTAATGATTGATTCGATGTCGTTTCCTTTAAAGATTTCAACCACCGTCCAGCCAAATGCCTCAAATTTGGCGCGTATGCTTCCCATGTTCAGGACTTCATCGGTGGGGCCGTCAATTTGTTTTCCATTAAGGTCGATAGTGGCGATGATATTGTCAACCTTGTAAGCCGATGC
>CAZIBV010000146.1:0-2348 GCA_964537345.1 uncultured Flavobacterium sp.
TTCGGGAAATCCATATCACAGCGCTAAAAGGCGAAGTCCGCGAACTTTTGTGGATTGCAAACCGCGGTTATGACGGCCCGGTCCAACTCAAAGCCGTCGACGTGTCAACCGGGAAAACTTTTACCACGCCATTTGGCTCATCCCCCGAGGCCAGATTTTCCCAGCCGCAAAGATTCCTCTACGAACCCGGACCGCAATTGCTCAAAACTGGCGCATTTGCCGACATCGGCAACCAATACGGGCTATACAAACTTCATCCGCTGTCGCATTTGTACACGCTGGACGATCTGGTGGATTTTCCGGGCAGGGTGTTCGAGATAACATCGGTCCTTCCCTACTCAAAACCGGCAATGAAACCGCTGTCGGGCCAAGCCATGAACGTTTCCGTCCGTCATTTCCCCGAATCGGTTGAGGCGATAAGAAAACGCTACAAAATAAAGGACGGCGGGCACCGTTATGCCTTTTTTACCACCGCAACCGATGACAAAAAAATAGTGTTACTTTGCAAAAAAATCGACGCATGACCCGACTGTACGTTTTGCTTGCCTTCTTTTCCCTCGTAACCGCAAAAGCCCAAAACCCGTGTGAATGGGTCACCACGGTGCGGGATTCTCTGGGCGAATACAGGGCCACGCGTGAATCGCTGGTTTACGAGCGGGATTTTGCGGGCAATGCCTCATACATTTAT
Source organism: uncultured Flavobacterium sp. (assembly GCA_964537345.1). Taxonomy (GTDB): domain Bacteria; phylum Bacteroidota; class Bacteroidia; order Flavobacteriales; family Flavobacteriaceae; genus Flavobacterium. The sequence goes on from CAZIBV010000146.1 coordinate 689, forward strand.
TTCGCCCTGGCGGTTGACAATGGCGTGCCGATGCTGAACGTGACGCTGGTGAGCAAAAGTGAAGATTTTATCAAGGCGCAGTGTCTGGACGGCACTTCCCGGATTTACCTGCAACTCGACAACGGCAAGGTAGTGACACTGCTGCACACCGACGCCGAAACCTGTGGCGCATCGGTTAGGACAAACGGCGTTAACAACCGCGTGATGAACGGCTATTTTGTGTTCCGGAAAGATTCGTTTGAAGAATTGAAAAAATCACCCGTGGCACTTTTGCGGATCAAATACGCCACCGAGACCGTCGATTACATCGTAAAAGAGCGGCTGGAATCAACCCTGGAAAAGAAAATCCTCGAGCCGTCACTTTTCTTTATCCGAACCCTGGCCTGCCTGGAGCGCTAAGGACACGGCCAGCCCTGGTTGGAAACCGGCAAATTCCGGGCGTTTTTGTAATTGAAATGCCACCACTCGGAGGAGAGCACTTCAAATCCGTGCCGCGCCATTACCCTGGACAAAAGCTTGCGGTTTTTTTGCGCCTGGCGTGAAATCCCTTTATAAGTCACGGCCGATTCGGGCCCAAAATGGTCAAAATCCGTCCCCATTTCCAGCATGTTCCCATCGGCGTCCACCAACGTGATGTCGACAGCACCACCGCGATTGTGGATAGAGCCCTTGGCGGGATCGGCCACATACAGCGGATTCGAAACAATGGCCCACATCTTTTTTTGAACGTCCAGCGGCCGGTAACAGTCAAAAATCCTGATCCGGTAACCTTTGGACACAAACTCCTCGTTGGCTGCAATCAATGCCTTGACCGTTGCATACCTGAGCATGCACTCGCCGCAGGGATACACCGCCGATTTCAGGAAATTATCCGTCGTGGCATACCGCATATCGTAAACAAACTGGTCGCTGAAATCGCTCAGGCGGACGAAAGTGGTGTCAGACGGCTGAGCCAGCAACGGAATGGTGAAAAAGAGGAACAAGATTTTTCTCATGCTTTAAATATAATTATTTTGGGCGTGCCGGCGCGTAAACCTTCAGTTGCGTGAAATTACTTCTTGGCAAGACTTTCCCATACGGGCGCCGTCGGGCTGTCCACTGTATCTTTTGCGGCTCCGCGATGCTCCGCCGCAAAAGGATGCCGTTCCCATCCCTCACGCAGACGCATCTAATTTCCTCATTGTAAACCCATTTCAACTAACTACAGAATTTGCGGTTAAAAATTAAAACATTTGTTTGCTTAAATGCGAATAGACAATTACATTTGCATCCGCTTGAAAGCAACGGAGAGTTGCCTGAGAGGCCGAAAGGACATGTTTGCTAAACATGCGTACGGGAAACTGTACCAAGGGTTCGAATCCCTTACTCTCCGCCACGGGGTGTAGCGTAGCCCGGTCATCGCGCCTGGTTTGGGACCAGGAGGTCGCAGGTTCGAATCCTGCCACCCCGACAGAAATCCTGACAGCTCTGCTGTCGGGATTTTTTGTTTGCATAAAAGCGCCAAGCTCGCTTGAAGCGCTTTTTGCAAACAAAAAATCCGTAGCGACGCATCGCGTCGCTGGATTTCTGTAACGGACCTCCCTTCAGGATCACGGGCGAAGCCCGTAATCCTGGCCTACCGAGGGGAAATCTCACCCAAATGAATGATGATGGTTCGCCG
>CAZIBV010000147.1:0-2277 GCA_964537345.1 uncultured Flavobacterium sp.
TATATTCTCAAAGGCAACGGGCTAAATATCCAAACCAGCTATATATTCAAGAGTAATTGGGAATTAGCGGCGAGATATTCCAACGTCAACACGGCACAAAGCATCAAAACGTATGCTGGTTACAGCCACGAACATCAATATACGCTGGGCGTTACCAAATATGTGATTGGACATTCGCTTAAGCTTCAGTTTGATGCCACCTACGATCAGAAGAATATGATTACCGGAAGCGACCAATCATTTTGGATGACGCGTTTTCAAATAGAACTGGGGATATAAAGCGAATACCTACTGTCAGAGAGATCCCGTTGAACGGGCGATGCCGCCTGAAAACATTATCTCTTAGCTACTGGTGATTTTCTTCATCCGCATTGTACTGCCCTACGGGCAGAGTTGGTCGTGAATGGACTTCTGCCACAGGCTCACGCCTATGGTTAATCACATTCCGTCCTCCGGACAGGGTATTCTTTCACTCCTATTTGGAGATGTTAAGAACCCGGTATTGGCACTGTATTAGCCCCCTATAACATCGGAATGTATTATAGAAAATAAACTATAACTTTACGATGATGATAAAGAGAACATTTAACAAAGAAGAGAAGCTTGCTATTATTAAAGAAGCGAGCATTCATGGAGTGACGGTTACGCTTGATAAACACGGCATTTATCCGGCCTCGTACTACTCTTGGAAAAATAAATATGACCAGATGGGCGAAGAGGGCTTTTGCCATGGCATGACTCCACAGCACCTAAAACGGATTCGTGATTTGGAAAAGGAAAACTCCGCACTCAAACTGCTTTTGGCCGAGAAGGAGCTGGAAAACAGGCTCAAGGGGGAACTGCTAAAAAAGAAACAAGCCTTGGAGAAAAAAAGGAAATAGTAGGCAGGTACATCTGCCAAGGCTTGAAACGCGACCTGGCAATAAGCATTGTGGGGATTACCAGACATCAGCTCTATTATGAACAAAAAGCGGGCAAACAAGGGAGAAAACCGTCCGCTACCACCCAAAAGAGAGATGAAGATAACCTCAGAGAGGCTGATAATAGTGAGGTTTTGAATGAGATTACCGCAATTGCCTCCGATCCGGATACCGATTACGGATACCGCAAAATGACTTTTGCGATGATGATGCGTGGCTATTTGATCAACCATAAGAAGGTTTACCGATTAATGAAAGAGAACATGCTTTTGAAAGAAAAACACCAGCGCCAGCCCCGTCCTTACGTCAAATACCGTCGGGTGGCACCTACCATGCCGCTGCAAGTATTGGAGATGGACATTAAATTTGTATGGGTGGAGGAGTTCCGTCGGCACGCCTTTGTCCTGACTGTAATCGACACATTCAGCAGGATGCTGTTGGGTCGTAAAACGGCATACAGTATCAAGCAATCCACCGTAAAAGAACTGTGGGAGCAGATTATAGAAAACCACCTGCAACCCAACGACTGTTTGAACAGAAATATTGACATAGAAGTCAGAAACGATAACGACTCAAGGTTCATTGCGACATCAGTTCAGAAATTCTTTAAGGAAAACAAGCTTGGACAGGTATTTACGCACCCCTACACACCGCAGGAAAACGGGCACATCGAGAGCTTTCACGCCATACTGTCTAAGAAACTCAACCGGTACTGTTTCTGGTCGATAGATGACCTGGAGCAATGCCTGACGCTCTTTTACGAGAAATACAACAACCAGAGGCTGCACAGTTCAACACTGTATCTACCGCCTTTGGAATTCTTGAGGCAGTTTGAGATGGGAAATGTGGAGGTGAAGAACGACTCTAAGAGGCGCACAACCAAGTTCAAACTTTTGATCCCATACCAACAGCTATCGGGTATTAAGAGCCAAGAGGTTGTTCCTTGCAATCATCTGAAACCCCTCGATGGGGTTGAAGATGATATATTTAACGAAATGCACGGCGCCGTAACACTTCTACAACCATCGGTACAATAATCGCCCTTCGGTTGTTCCTTGCAAGTGCAAAGATTGGAGAATATTTTTATATTTGTACTACCCTCTGTAACGATTGTCCGATTAATAGGGGGCTAAACCAGCACTCCCACTTGGGGGAGCCGGAGGGGGCTTCTCCCACAGGCTCACGCCTATGGTTAATCACATTCCGTCCTCCGGACGGGGTGGCTACTCACTCACACTTGAAGATGCTAAGAACCCGGTTTCGGCACTCTCCCTCGGGAAGAGCCGGAGGGGCTTCTGCCACAGGCTTACGCCTATGGTTAATCACATACCGTCCTCCGGACAGCGATGTCTATCGC
>CAZIBV010000148.1:0-2206 GCA_964537345.1 uncultured Flavobacterium sp.
GGAAGGCGATAAAAAAATTCCGTATCAGGTGCTGGCCGAGGCCAAAGGCGAGAAATTCGTTGGCATCCGCTATGAGCAATTGCTGCCACTGGCGCTTCCGTATGAAAATCCTGAAAATGCATTCCGCGTGATTTCGGGCGATTTTGTCACAACCGAGGACGGTACCGGAATTGTCCACACCGCGCCAACTTTTGGTGCCGATGACGCCAAGGCAGCCAAGGAAGCAACGCCCGAGGTTCCGCCGATGCTGGTGCTCGACAAAAATGGGAATCCAGTTCCGCTGGTTGATCTGCAAGGAAGATTTATCGACGGCCTGGGCGACATTTCCGGCAAATACGTCAAGAACGAATATTACGATGAGGGAACAGCTCCTGAAAAGTCGGTAGATGTAGAGATTGCCATCCGCCTGAAAGAAGAAAACAAAGCCTTTAAGGTTGAAAAATACGTGCACAGCTATCCGCATTGCTGGCGCACCGACAAACCCATTTTGTACTATCCTCTGGACTCGTGGTTTATCAAAATTACAGCGGTTCGCGACCGGATGGCCCAACTCAATGGCGAAATCAATTGGAAGCCAAAAGCCACCGGCGAGGGCCGATTCGGGAATTGGATTGCCAGTGCCAATGACTGGAACCTTTCACGGTCGCGTTACTGGGGAATCCCGTTGCCTATCTGGCGCAGTGATGACAAATCAGAAGAATTGGTTGTGGGATCAGTGGAGCAGCTTTACGACGAAATTGAAAAATCAATCGGCGCCGGACTGCAAAAAGAGAATCCGTTTAAGGGATTTGTTCCCGGAGATATGTCGGAGACCAACTATGACAAAGTCGATCTGCATAAAAACGTGGTCGACAGTATTGTGCTGGTCTCGCCCTCCGGTAAGCCCATGAAGCGCGAGACCGATTTGATCGACGTTTGGTTTGACTCGGGCGCCATGCCCTATGCCCAGTGGCATTATCCGTTTGAAAACAAGGAAAAAATTGATGGCAACAGTGATTTTCCGGCCGATTTTATTGCTGAAGGGGTTGATCAGACGCGCGGCTGGTTTTACACGCTTCACGCCATTTCGACCTTGGTTTTTGACCGCGTTGCTTATAAAAATGTAGTGTCAAACGGATTGGTTCTGGACAAAAACGGCCAAAAAATGTCCAAGAGACTGGGCAATGCCATCGATCCGTTTGAAACCCTTTCACAATACGGCGCCGACGCCACCCGCTGGTACATGATAGCCAACGCCAACCCTTGGGACAACCTCAAATTTGACCTGGAAGGCGTGGCTGAGGTGAGGCGCAAGTTTTTTGGTACGCTTTACAATACGTATTCGTTTTTTGCGCTATACGCCAACATTGATGGGTTTGACTATTCAGAGGCCGAGGTTCCGCTGGCCGACCGTCCGGAAATTGACCGCTGGATCCTGTCGGAACTGCACACGCTGATCCGCAACGTCGATTCCTACTACGCCGATTACGAACCAACGCGAGCCGCCCGCGCCATATCTGATTTTGTTCAGGAAAACCTGAGCAACTGGTATGTTCGCCTGTGCCGCCGCCGTTTTTGGAAAGGCGAATACGGACAGGACAAGATTGCCGCCTATCAAACGCTTTATTCATGTTTGGTGACCGTTGCCAAATTAAGCGCTCCGATTGCTCCATTTTATATGGACAGGCTTTATATGGATTTGACCAAAGCCACCCAAACCGAGCGATTTGCCAGCGTTCACCTGGCTGATTTCCCGGTTTATGTTGAAAATTTTGTTGATAAATCACTTGAGCGCAAAATGGAGGATGCCCAAACCATCTCTTCGCTGGTGTTGTCACTGCGCAAAAAGGAGATGATCAAGGTGCGCCAACCGCTTAAAAAGGTAATGATTCCGGTGGTTGACGCGCAAATGAAGGACAGGATTGAGGCGGTTGCCGGACTGATCAAAGCTGAGGTAAACGTCAAGGAAGTGGAGTTGCTCGACGATGCGTCAGGCATTCTCGTCAAGCAAATCAAACCCAATTTTAAGGCGTTAGGCCCGCGTTTTGGCAAGGATATGGGTTTGATTTCCAAAGAGATACAGCAGTTTTCTCAGGAGCAAATCGCAAGGCTGGACAGGCAGGGCGAACTGAATATTGAAATTTCCGGAAAAAGTATAATTTTAACATCGAGCGATGTCGAAATCACCTCTCAGGACATTCCTGGTTGGTTGGTGGCATCGGGTGGC
>CAZIBV010000149.1:0-2171 GCA_964537345.1 uncultured Flavobacterium sp.
GTTTTCCATTAAGGTCGATAGTGGCGATGATATTGTCAACCTTGTAAGCCGATGCGTACATCATGGCTTCCCAGTTCTGACCTTCCTGCAACTCACCGTCGCCGTGCAATGAATACACCAAGTGTTTGTCGTTGTTAAGTTTTTTGGCCAGCGCCGCGCCAACGGCCACGCTCATGCCCTGACCCAACGAGCCTGATGCGATGCGAACGCCAGGCAGCCCGTCATGGGTGGTGGGATGTCCCTGCAAACGCGTGTTGAGCTTCCTGAAAGTGGCCAGCTCTGAAATCGGGAAGTATCCGCTGCGGGCCAGCACACTATAAAAAACAGGTGAAATGTGTCCGTTAGAAAGAAAAAACAGGTCCTCGTCGCGTCCGTCCATGTCAAATTCAGGCTTGCGGTCCATCAATGCCTGGTACAAAACCACGAGGAATTCGGAACAGCCAAGCGATCCTCCGGGATGCCCGGAATTGACCGCGTGAACCATGCGCAAAATATCGCGGCGCACCTGAATGACGGTGTTTTGCAATTGTTGTGTTGTGGGTTTCATTGAAGATAAGTTAAACTGCCGCAAAAGTAACTTTTATTTCAGGCTGTTACAAATCTATCTTTTTAAAAAATGTTACATCAAAGCCTTTATAAACGACAAAAGCCCCGCGTCTCCACAGGGCCTTTTTTTAAGATTGATTGCATTATCGTTTAATTATCCTGACGGTCTTGGTTACCTGTTGGCAAGTTGCCGAAACCGTATAGACACCGGCCGGATAACGCTCGCCAAGGGTTAGGCTGTCTAGGCCGGCATTCACTTCAAAGGCGTCCAATAGTTTTCCGGTCATGTCAAATACCTCGACGGTTACCTGTGAAGTTCCGGCGTCAAAGATTCCAAGGGTAGCCGTATCACTAAACGGGTTCGGCCAGGCCGTTACCGTAAAATGGGTTGGGGTTTCCTTAACGAAGTCACGTGCGGCGGCCGGTGCGGTTACCGTACACGAATTTCCAAATGGCGACCAGATCCCGGTAGTCAAAACCGAAACAGAAACGCTGTATACTGCTCCCGGCGTAAAGCCCGGCAATTGATTAAAAGTGAAATAATTAAGCGGATTCTCGATAGTCAAATCGACACCCGGACCTTCAATTTTAAATCGATACTGTGTTACATGCTGCAGACTTGTTGTCGGGATGGATTCGGTAATCGATGCGATGGTTTTGCCACAGTCCCTTATGGATGGAACAGCTGGCGTACTGACGGTACACGGGAAGCCAAAAGCGGTGTAATCGCCATTTGTTTTAAAGGCAACTTCAACCTGATAACTGGTGCCATACCTAAAGTTCGCCAACATGGGCAATGAGAACCAATGCAGTGGACGATCGATAGTCTGTGATACCATCGTGCCCATATCAGTTACCTTAAAGCGGTATCCGGTGACACCTGCCAGGCTAGTGGTGGCAATCAGTGTATTCATCGTCGCCAACGTAACGCCACACTGCGCCGGAGTGATTTGTCCCGGACCGTTTTCCACAAGGATCTGCGGTGTCGAAATTTCACATCCCGGACCAAAATATCCCGTCCAGACACCAGCCAGCTGTACCTCGATACTAATTGTGTAGGTGGCTGAATAGGCATACATGGGAAACATCGATATTTTAAAGTGCGGTACAGTGCGGACAATTTCAGATTGTTGTAAAGTTGCCTGATTGATTGCCTTTATCCGGTAACCCGTTGCACCCGGATAGGAATAAATTCCGATTGTAGTGTTTATCCCCGACAGTGTGGTTCCGCAAAAGCCAGGCAAAACATAGGAAACGATCTCACTTGATCCGTCGTCGGCATTACCATTACAATTTTCATCTATGCCGTTGCCGGGAATCTCCGTGGCGCCCGGATTTATGTTTTCATCCGTGTCATCGCAATCCGATCCCAAAGTTTGGGTGTCGTAACCTGCGGGAATCGTCGCGCCGTAGCAAACGGTTTCCAGTCCGCTGTCGTATCCGTCGCCATCTGCATCAGCGTAGAGTTCAGCTGATTGCCATATGAGTTCGTCGGTGTCGTCGCAGTCGGTATTGTTGGTAGCGTAACCGGCGGGTGGGGCCGAGGCGCAAACCAGTTCCTGGACGTTACTTCCAAAGAAATCTCCGTCGGCATCAACATAGAAAAGCGTTCCCTGCCAAACCTG
>CAZIBV010000150.1:0-2159 GCA_964537345.1 uncultured Flavobacterium sp.
GTTGTCCCTGAACGGGAAGGGGGGAACGCGGAATACCCCGCGGATACAAAAAATTTCCGACAATCCAAGGTAGATTTTCTGTAGTGTTTGTTAAAGTTTACGGTTTACAATAAATCGCTATATCTCAAGCTTTCAGCGATTAGCTATCAGCAGTTAGCTCGTATCAGGAAAATGATAGATTACAATTTACCTTGTATAACGGGAGTAGGATGATTACCCTTGTCGATCGACTAATCTTTAAATCTTTTAATCATTACAGTTGACAGTTTCCGGTTAACAGTTTACAGCAGATCGCGGAACTAGGAGGATTAGAGTTTACTTTAATCTTTGAATCATTTCAGTTTACACCAGATTTTCTTTCCCATGTGTCAAACTAGTAATTGAATTCCTCCCGCGCCCGCGATTTACCCTAAACCCTAAACCCTGCACCTTGTACCTTGTACCTTGCACCCAAAAATTGTCAATTGTCATTTGTCAATTATCAATTAACCCAGTGCCCTGAACTCTGCGCCCTGTGCCCTGTGCCCTGTGCCATTTATATAATAATTCCATTCTGAAGTACTAAGTAAAAATGCCTTTATACTAATCATTATCAATTGTCAATTGTCAATTGTCAATTGTCCATTGTCCATTGCCCTGCACCCTGCACCTTGCACCCAAATTCCCTACCTTTGCACAAAATTTATCAAAATGGAAAACGGCATTTACGCAAAATTCGATACGACAAAAGGCGAGATCCTCGTCAAACTTACACATGACAAAACTCCGGGGACGGTAGGAAACTTTGTGGCGCTGGCCGAGGGGAACCTGGAAAATTCGGCACGCCCGCAAGGCAAACCGTACTACGACGGACTCAAATTTCACCGCGTCATTCCTGACTTTATGATTCAGGGCGGCTGTCCGCAAGGCGTTGGTACGGGCGGTCCGGGTTACAAATTTGACGACGAGTTCCACCCAGAACTTACGCATGACGGTCCGGGCGTCCTGTCGATGGCCAATGCTGGTCCCGGCACCAACGGTTCGCAGTTTTTTATCACCCACGTAGCCACGCCATGGCTCGACGGTAAACACACGGTTTTTGGTCATGTGGTAAGCGGTCAGGACGTTGTAGATGCGATTGCACAAAGCGATTCGATCAACGCGCTTCAGATTATCCGCCAGGGCGATGAAGCCCAAAAGTGGAATGCGGTTGAGGCTTTCCGAACCTTTGAAGGATCGCGCGCCAAACGCGAAGCTGCCGAACGTGCTGAAGCTGAAGCTCGACTTGAAAAACTTGCCACGGGATTTGAAAAAACCGACAGCGGACTGCGTTACCAGATGATCCAGAAAGGAAACGGTGCACAGGCTCAAAAAGGCAAGAAAGTATCCGTTCACTACAGCGGTCAACTGGAGAACGGTAAAGTGTTCGACAGTTCATACAGCCGCAAAAAACCAATCGAATTTACCCTTGGTATCGGCCAGGTAATCGACGGATGGGATGAAGGTATTGCCCTGCTCAAAGTAGGTGACAAGGCGCGTTTTGTAATTCCACCACACCTGGCTTACGGAACAGGCGGTGCAGGTGGGGTCATTCCGCCAAATGCGGTCCTGGTTTTTGATGTCGAACTTATGGATGTACGATAAGAAGCGCCCTCCGGGGCGTTTTTTTTATTAGATTTGTTTACTATGAAACGCTTAATTTTTCCAATACTCCTGATTATTTCCGCCTGTTCGCCGCGAATGTCCTCCAGCGGTACTACGGTTGCCACCCAGCCTGTTCCGGTTGCTGAAAGTTCGCCCTCGCCCGAGCCGGTTCCGGATGAACTCGTCATAACGGGATCGGTGGCGGTTATTGAAAACAAGGGTCAGTCGCTTTTTGAAAAGCACTGCGGAAGTTGCCATGACTTGCCGTCTCCATCAGCCTACACGCGTGAAGAATGGTTGCCCATTGTTCAGGACATGCGTTTCAAGGCCAAACTATCGGTTGACGAGGGAAATCTTATTTACGATTATGTGGCTTCGCTGGCCAAGTCCTGATTGGATTTCTTCCACTTGATGTTGCAGCCAATGCTGGGCTTTTGCTCCGACGGCATGGCGCGGTTATACACCAGGTTGTCCAAGGCGTGACGAACGTCAAATCCGCTTAAGGGAATACCGTTGGAAGGTCGGGAATCATCGAG
>CAZIBV010000151.1:0-2088 GCA_964537345.1 uncultured Flavobacterium sp.
TGGGAATGATTTCGCCGCCTTTTTCTACAAAAACACTGTCACCGATGCGCAAATCGAGGCGGGCAATCTGGTCGGCATTGTGCAACGACGCGCGTTTAACCACTGTCCCGGCCAGTTGAACCGGCTCCAAATTGGCCACCGGCGTGATGGCGCCCGTGCGTCCTACCTGATAGGCAATCCCGTTCAACAAGGTTGAAACCTGTTGTGCCTTGTATTTATAGGCGATGGCCCAACGCGGCGACTTGGCCGTATAGCCCAGTTCTTCCTGGTGCGCCAGGCTGTTGACCTTGACCACGACCCCATCGGTTTCGTATGGCAGTTGATGGCGGGCGGTTTCCCAATGGTCGATAAATTTAAAAACATCTTGGAGTGAAGTTGCAGGCGTCAGTTGCGGCGGAACCTTAAAGCCGATGGACCGTGCGCGTTCAAGCGACTGCAAGTGTGATTCCTGTCGGTCGTTAGAAATAAACGCAAACACCAGGCAATCCAGCGGGCGTTTGGCAACCTCGGCGCTGTCCTGCAATTTCAGACTTCCTGAGGCCGTATTGCGCGGATTGGCATAAGGCGCCATCCCAATTTCAATAAGTTCCTCATTCATCTTTTCAAACCCGGCCAGCGGAAGGATGATTTCGCCCCTGACTTCGCATTTTGCAGGAAAATCGCCGGTAAGCGTCATAGGTACCGACCGTATGGTTTTGATGTTGGCCGTGACGTCATCACCCTGAAAACCGTCACCGCGTGTGAGTGCGCGCACCAGTTTGCCGTTTTCATAATGAATGGAGATGGAGGCGCCGTCGTATTTAAGTTCACAGGTGAACTCAGGCTGGATGCCGCCCAGAGTTTTAACCACGCGAGCCTGCCAGTCGGCCAGATCTTCCTTGGAATATGAGTTGTCCAGCGAATACATCCGACGCTCGTGCGGACGCGTGACAAAATTCTTGGTAACTTCTCCTCCGACGCGTTGGGTGGGCGAAAGCGGATCAAAAAACTCAGGGTGCTGCGCTTCCAGTTGCTGCAACTCGCGCAGCATCATGTCAAATTCGTAATCAGAAATTTCAGGAGCATCCAAAACGTAGTACAAATGATTGTGCCGGTTGAGGGATTCGCGGAGCTCCTTTATTTTTTGCTGGGCGGTCATAGTGAGACGTAAGTACCGCAAAATAAGAAATCTTGCGCACAACCAAAACAAAAAAAATAGCGCAAAAAAGACCTTACTAAGACAAGAAGGCGTCCAGTTGATGATACAAATCGCCGTTTGAAGGTTGGGCGCCCTTTAGCATCAAGTTAAAAAGAACAGAATTCCGACATGGCACACAGGATTTCTTGCCCGTCGTAATGGCAACCTGTGGTGACGAAAGGTTTTTTGCCAGCCAGGCGAATCCTTGTTCAGTTTCGAGATTGATACTTTGCGGAACCTCTAGGATGATGGCATGTATGGTATCTGCCTGAGCTTTGAACAGGAATAGATGCGTGGCCGAAACCTGTTCGAGGTATTCAATTTTTGAAAGCACGCCTTCCCAGATCAGGTCAGAGAATACGTCAAGTTCCTGCTCGGCTACGTGCGGACGGTTGGTTTTGATTTCATCCCACTCGGTTTTGTCGATGGACTGCGCGGCAAGGAAATTTGCAAACTCGAGGTGGAGCGATTCAAATTGTTCTTTGGAAAGGCGGGAGTATTTCATTTTAATTGATTATTGAAAAGTGTTAAGCAATCAGCTTTCAGCGGTCACTTTGATTGTTAGAAGTTGTCAGTTGTCAGTTGTCGGTTGTCGGAAGATCTTGGTGAGTGAAAGTTTAATGTTTCCGATTTACCAATTTTTGAATTTTTAAGTTAATTGTCAATTATCAATTATCAATTGTAATTTTTTTAACCCTGAACCCTGTACCCAAAAAAAAAGCCCCCCGATTGGAAGGCTTCTCTATAATATTTAAGCGATTAAGCTTGTTCGGCAACGATCTCGTACGGAAGTTCGACAACCACATCGCGGTGCAGGCGAACGTTGGCGGTGTACTTTCCGGTACGCTTGATGATTCCGCTGGTGATGAACTTGCGGTCGATTGGCTGGCCTGCTTTTTCCAGGGCCTCGG
>CAZIBV010000152.1:0-2053 GCA_964537345.1 uncultured Flavobacterium sp.
CCAATTGCTGAGTTTTGAAGATGTTGTAGTCGGTCTGCTGTTCGTTATGCTGGAAAAACATCTCTTTGGTGGTGAACAGCGTATCTGGGTCGTGCTTTTCTTGCAGAACCATCACCGATACATGGAACTGGTTTTTAATCAATATTTCGGCATTGCGCTCGGTAGCCCGTTGTCCGGCATTGTCCCCGTCAAAGATTAATGTGGCCTTGTTTGTGTACCGCTTCAATAACACAGACTGGGCATTGGTCAGGGCAGTCCCACAGGTGGCCACCGTATTGGTGATGCCAATGGCGTGCATCCGCAGCGCATCGGTATAGCCCTCCACAATATATACCCGGTCTTCGTTCTTGATGGCCATCCGGGCAGCATTAAGGGCATAGAGTTCGTTCCCTTTGATGTAGATACTGCTTTCGGGCGTGTTCAGGTACTTGACTTTGGAGTTGTCGGTTAAATCCCTTCCTGCAAAAGCGATGGTCTGGCCTCGTGAATTGGAAATGGGAAAGATTAAGCGGTTCCGAAAAAAATCATACAACCCGTTGTCGCTGCTCTTTAAAACCCCTATTTCTTCCAGTATTTCGGTTTTTAGGCCATTTTGCCGGGCATAGGCCAGCAGTTCATTGCCGTTAGGGGCGTAACCCAACTCAAAACTACCGTGTGAGGGGTTAATGATGTTACGCCCTTGGAGGTATTTCTGGGCTTCGGGATGGGAAAGCTTTTCGGCAAAGAACCGCTCCACGATGTTGCAGGCAATGTGCAGGCTTTCCCGGTGCTGGTATTTGGCTTGGTCAAAGTCCTTGCTTTTCTTCCACTCAAAATCAATCTTGAGCTTTTTCGCACCAATCTCAACGGCCTGTTTAAAATCAACGCCTTCATGTTCCTTGATGAAGCTTACCGCATCGCCACCTTTGCCGCAGCCAAAACACTTGTAAATCCCTTTGGCCGGGTTCACATGGAACGAAGCCGACGTTTCGTTGTGGAAAGGACATCTAGCCGAAAAGTTGGTTCCGGCTTTCTTCAGCTCCACAAAATTGGAGATGACACTGACTATCTCTCCGTTGATGTGTTCTATTACTTGGGTTGCATCCATCATCACCAGTCTTTTTGTGATAAGAGCTGGCGGTTCTGGCCATCAAGGCTCATGTAGAAATCCAGCACATTGCCCCGGTTATCGTAAAACTTATCGAGCAGATGTGCGCCCATGCTCTTTCCCCATATTTTGAGGAACAATTCGGCCAGCTCCTTTTGCGATGCCTGAATCATTTCCTGCACTTTCCGGCCATCGAAAGGGATGGATGAATAACCGTTTTTTTCATAGAAGCTTTTTATCCTGTTGTCAAGATAGTAAAGCTTTGAGACCGTATTTGGATGCAATGCTGTTGCCATAATTGTCAATCTAAGTTTGAATACAAAAAAAGTGGTGGGGCTGCCCTTGTACAGCCCCACCGGAACCATTGCTATCCGTCAAGGGTGGTTACTAATTGCTTTAATTCCTTGTTGCTGATGGGATGAAAGAAGGTTTGCAGCTTTAAATCCATTGCCACGGTCAGCTCGATGCGTGCCATGATGCTGTCCCTCCAGTTGGGCAGCACATAAACGGCGTGGCTCTTTTTAAGCAGTTCTACCCGGTTGCTTAGGGTATCCGACCAGCTCATCTTAGAAAAAGCCATTTCCGATGGGTTTACCACTGCACACTTCAACGATTTGAGCCGGGCTTTTACTTTTTCGGTGTCAACACAGCTATCCTTTTCATCATCGGGGTTGTCAACCCCACAGATATAAACTATTGCCATAATCAATGCTATTTTGTTAGATTTAAAAACCTGCAAAACTTGTTCTCCGGTACTGACTGAATGTGCGACCGTTTTTTCATAAAGAGCTTTACCAGCGAAAGCCTTACTATCTGTTTGCCGTCTTTTTCCTCCCTTAGTTTCTGCGCTTTTTTCATAGATTTGGTGTGATGACCAATTACACGTTCTGACGCAGTTCATCCATAGTCGCATGGCGACCGGATTTTATCCACTCCCGTATTTCGTCCAGTTTGAAAAGCAGAATC
>CAZIBV010000153.1:0-1999 GCA_964537345.1 uncultured Flavobacterium sp.
TTTTTTGAATAACAATGTACTGTCGATGTTTACTGTTTTTCTAATCGACATACTCATCATCCTTGTTTCATGTTTATTCATGTACTTGATGAAATATGGATTTATTGATATGACCCCGGATGTGAGAACCGATTTAATGACTATCTGTTTATTCCTTATCCTATTCAATTCGATCAGTTTCATTTTCTTTCGTACATCAAGGGGTGTCCTTCGATTTTCGTCCTTTTCGGATCTTATGAGAATAATCTATGCGTTGCTCATAGGCTATGCTTTCTCGTATGTGGCAGTGATTGTATTGAAGAAGTTTAACCCCGATTTTTATATCACCGATGTCCTCTTTACAGCAATATTCCTGCTCAATATGTTTTTGATGATATTCTCGCGAATACTGGCCAAAGAGGTCTTCGAAAGGATTACCGGCAATGGTTCTAAACCCGTAAATGTATTTATTTACGGAACGAAACTGCCCGGTATCAGACTGGCAAAGGCATTGAAAGGAAACAACGAATTCAACTTTCGGGTGCTTGGATTTATAACTGACGAGAACCACATGATAGGTAAGGAATTAATGGGAGTAACCATACACGCCTACAACGAAAACCTCTTCAGAACATTGGAGGCCAAAGATGTAACGACCATTATTGTATCACCTCTCGTTGTGGAAGAGAAAAAGGATTCGGATTTCCTGACTAATTTTGTTGATCACAATATTTCGTTGCTTACCACGGTTCCCTTCAACGAGTGGGACGGTACAACGATAAAAAAAGAGCAGTTGAAAGATATTCAGATTGAAGATTTACTGGCACGGGACCCCATTCAGATCAACATGAAGAAGATAGCCTCCAATATTGAAGGGCGTCGTGTTATGGTAACGGGTGCAGCAGGCTCCATCGGGAGTGAAATTGTGCGGCAGGTTGCAGCGTTTAATCCTTACAGTATTATCCTGATAGATCAGGCAGAAACACCCCTGAACAATATGAGGCTGGAACTGCAGGAGAACTGGAGGGATTTGCATACTGAAGTCGTTGTTGCAGACATAGGCAATATTACACGTATGGAGAAGGTTTTTGAAAAGACACAGCCCCAACTGATTTTTCATGCCGCTGCATACAAACATGTACCTATGATGGAGGACAATGTTTCGGAATCGGTACAAACCAATATTCTGGGAGTAAAAATACTGGCTGACCTGGCTGTGAAGTACAGAGCGCAAAAATTCGTGATGATATCTACGGATAAGGCCGTGAATCCTTCGAATGTAATGGGTTGCTCCAAAAGAATCTGTGAAATATATGTGCAGGCGCTGGCAAAGCAGTTGGAGAAAAACGGTCAGAAAACGACCGAATTCATCACCACACGATTTGGAAATGTATTGGGATCAAACGGTTCTGTCATTCCGTTGTTCAGAGAACAAATCAAACGGGGCGGTCCGGTTACAGTGACTCATCCTGAGATTATCCGTTATTTTATGACCATTCCGGAGGCTTGTCAGCTGGTACTGGAAGCAGGAGCACATGGAAAGAGTGGTGAAATTTACATATTCGATATGGGTAAACCGGTGAAAATTCTTGATTTAGCCAAAAGGATGATTAGTCTCTCGGGTTTGAAGAATATCAGGATTGAATTTTCCGGATTACGTCACGGTGAGAAACTTTATGAAGAACTGCTGAATGTTGCCGAACACACCAAACCGACCCATCATGAGAAAATTATGATCGCTGACGTTCGGGAGTATGAATACCCGGAAGTGAATCAAAAAATTGAAGATTTGATAAAAGTTTCGTTCGATTATGACGACATGCTTATTGTAAGGATGATGAAAGAGCTTGTTCCTGAATTTCAAAGCATTAATTCACCGTTTGAAGCCATCGACAGATTACTGGAAGAAGCAGAGACCCGCTAAATGCAGGCCTGGCGCAGGTATGTACCTGTGTCCTGGTTTAAGCACCGTCGCCGGTAGGAACTGGATGAATGTAGAATGGATAGGGCGACGGTATTT
>CAZIBV010000154.1:0-1940 GCA_964537345.1 uncultured Flavobacterium sp.
AGCTAGCCCACATCAGGGAAAATCGTGAAAAAGTGATTCAGGCGCTTGCCAAACGGAATATGGACGCGCAAGCCATCGTCAGCCAGGTTTTGGACATCGACGACTCGCGGCGCAGCTCCCAGCTTGAACTTGAAAATGTTCAGGCCGAAGCCAACCGACTGGCCAAGGACATCGGGCAACTCATGAAATCGGGCGAAACCGCCAAAGCCGCCATCCTGAAGGAGAAAACCGGCGTTCTAAAAGAGCAGGCCAAGCAATTGTCAGAACAAACCGACGCGCTGGCCAACCAACTCACGCAATTGCTGTATCAGATTCCCAATACGCCCGCTGATCCGGTGGTTCAGGGAAAATCAGCCGACGACAACCAAAACGTTTTTGAAAGCGGCGAGGTTCCAAAATTGCACGACGGCGCCCTCCCGCACTGGGAACTGGCCCGCAAATACGACATCATCGACTTTGAATTGGGCGTCAAGATTACCGGCGCCGGATTCCCTGTGTACAAAGGAAAAGGAGCCCGTTTGCAGCGCGCGCTCATCAGTTATTTTCTCGACAAAAACACCGATGCCGGCTACAAGGAATATCAGGTTCCGCACCTGGTAAACGAGGCGTCTGGATTTGGAACCGGACAGCTGCCTGACAAGGAAGGTCAGATGTACCACGTTGGGATTGACGATCTTTACCTTATTCCAACCGCCGAGGTTCCGGTGACCAACCTTTTCCGCGATGTGATTATTCCGGAGGCCGAACTGCCTGTGCTTTGTACCGGATACACGCCGTGTTTCAGGCGCGAGGCCGGATCGTACGGCGCTCACGTTCGCGGGCTTAACCGCCTTCACCAATTTGACAAGGTCGAGATTGTGCGCATTGAAAAACCTGAAAATTCCTATGCCGCGCTGGAAGACATGGTCAGCCACGTCAAAATGATTCTCGACGAACTCAAACTGCCGTACCGCGTGTTGCGTCTTTGTGGCGGCGACATGGGCTTTGCCTCGGCGATGACCTATGACTTTGAGGTGTTTTCGACAGCGCAGGACCGTTGGCTGGAAATCAGTTCGGTGTCAAACTTTGAAACTTTCCAGTCCAACCGACTCAAACTGCGCTTCCGCGACAAGGACGGCAAAAACCAACTGGCGCACACCCTCAACGGAAGCTCACTGGCGTTGCCTCGCGTTTTGGCCGGAATTCTGGAGAACTATCAAACGCCCGAGGGCATTATCATTCCGGAAGTGTTGCGCCCGTATTGCGGATTCGACATCATCAATTAAGTTAATCTTTTTAAAGTTCAGCGCTAAAGTGACTCAAATCGCGTTACTTTAGTGCTGTTTTTATGAAGCACCTGTTTCTCCATATCGCCTTGTTTTTGTCGATGGCTGCCTTTGCCCAAAACGAGCAGTTGGCCCAGCATTATTTTGACAAGGGCGATTTTGAAAAGGCGCTCATCAGCTACCAGGAACTTTTAAAAAGCCAGCCCGGGCAATCGTTTTATTTTACGCGTTATCTGGAAAGCCTGCAACAATTGCAACGCTACGCCGACGCCCAGAAAGCGATTGAAGACCGGCTCAAAATCTACAATCAGACAACGCTGCTTATCGAGTTGGGCTACAACTATCAACTGCTCAAGGACGCCAAATCAAAAAAATATTTTGATCAGGCCCTCGACAGGTTGCGCGCCAATCCCGCCGAGGTTTATTCGGTAGCGCAGGTTTTTGAAAGGCGCGGCTTGCTGGAATATGCGCTCAACAGCTACAAACTGGCTAATGAGCTCCAACCCGGGCGCTACCATTTGAATTATCAGATTGCGGTTTTGTACGGACAGATGGGCCAGATTGACATGATGGTGTCAACCTTTCTCGACGAGGCGCACGCCAATCCCGGAAGCCTGATTATGGTGCAAAACCAGTTGTCAAGATTCGGGCAGGACGACGAGGACGGACGCTTTG
>CAZIBV010000155.1:0-1939 GCA_964537345.1 uncultured Flavobacterium sp.
CGGGAAATTGTTTATGCCAACAATATTCAGGACAAAGCCTATGAACAGGTTACGCAATACGAACCTGTTTTGCAACCTGACGACCTGCTGACCATTCAGGTTTTGGGCGAAAACCAGGAAGTGACGGTTCCGTTTAACTTGCCTGAGATGGGTCAGAACGACTCTGAGTACCGAAACATCCGAACCTATCTGATAGACAATCAAGGGTATATTGATTTTCCGGTTTTGGGTCGTATCAAGTTGGCCGGACTTACAAGGACTGAAGCCCGAGAAAAAATGGTCAAAATGATCAGTGAATACATCGTTAATCCTACGGTGAATTTCCGCATTGTCAATTACAAAGTGTCGGTGTTGGGCGAGGTGTTGCGACCCGGCAACTACACCAGTCAGGGAGAGCGGATAACGTTGCTCGAAGCACTTGGGCTTGCCGGCGATCTGACCATTTACGGCAGGCGCGACAACATTTTGCTGATCCGGGAAACTGAAGGTAAAAAAGAACATACGCGCATCAACCTTGCCGATGCAGGATTTATTGACTCGCCGTACTACTACCTCAAGCAAAACGACATCATCTATGTCGAACCTAACAAAACCAAAATTCATACATCCAGGATCGGGCCTGACATTTATCTTATTTTCTCGGGTATTTCCGTGCTTACAACGCTGTTTGTAATCCTTTCCCGCTAATCCAATATTTTTATGGAAGTACACCCATCCCTCAATAAGGAAAAAGAGACAACCGATGATAGCTTGAACCTTCGCGAACAGATTGAAAAATATCTGTCGCACTGGAAATGGTTTTTGTTGAGTGTGATTGTCTTTTTGTCCGGGGCTTTTTTGTATTTGCGCTATACGGTACCGATGTTCCGGGCGTCCTCGATGATCTTGGTCAAGGATGAGCGCAAGGGCGGGATGCAAAGCGAACTTTCAATTTTTGAAGATCTTGGCCTTACCAAAGGGATGAAGAGCAATGTTGACAATGAGATTGAAATCATCAAGTCATACACCCTTATTGAATCGACCGTCAAAAAACTCAACTACAACATTTCCTTTTACACTGAGGGAATGGTTAAGACTGTCGAGGTTTACAAAGACAATCCCATCGAGCTTCAGGTTTTTGATCCATCTGATCATTTTTATGAAAAACCAAAAAGCTACACCGTTAAGGCTATCGGCAAAGATCAGTACGAATTGCTTTCGGCAGCCGGCAAACCTATGGGGACCTACAAGTTTGGAGCGATGGTTCAGCTGGACTATTGCAAGGTAGTCGTCAAGCGCAATTCGGTTAAGCCGTCGCCGTTGGAGTTTGCCGTCAAAGTTAACTTTAACCGTCTGGAAGACGTTGCGCTGTCTTTCCGCGGCAAGCTGATCATTACGCCTGTTGGCAAAAACACCAGCGTGGTCGAACTTGCCATGACACATCCGGTGCGCGACAAGGCCGAGGATTTTCTGGACAAACTGATAGCCATTTACAACGAACAGGCTATAGCCGATAAGAGCTATATCTCCAAAAAAACCGAGCAGTTCATCAAACACCGCATCGATCTGATAGCCGACGAGCTTGGGGATGTCGAGAAAAATGTCGAGAAATTCCTTACGGAAAATCGGTTGACAGACGTTGTGTCAGAATCTGGATTATACCTGCAAAATGCCGCTTTGTATGAAAAGCAGTTGATTGAAACGGAAACCCAGCTCAGCATCGTCGCCTCGATGATCGACTTTATGAAGACCATCAAGATTGATGAACTGGTGCCGATCAACATCATTCCGGTCGAAGGTAATACGTCCCAGCTGATATCGGAACACAACAACCTGGTACTCGAGCGCAACCGCGTGGTAAAGGGTGGTACGCCAAAGAACCTCACCATTATCAACCTCGACAAAAAAATCGAGGAACTTAACGAGAACATCCGAACCAGTCTCCAAACCCTGCGCAGTT
>CAZIBV010000156.1:0-1923 GCA_964537345.1 uncultured Flavobacterium sp.
GCGTGGGCTCGATTCCAGACCGTGCTGGACGGCCTGCGCAGCAGCCCACTCGCGATTGAGACGGACGCTGCAAATGCTCAGCATTACGAAGTTCCATCGAGGTTCTTCGAGCTATGTCTGGGCAAGCGCCTTAAGTACAGCAGCTGCCTGTATCCGGCTGGCAATGAGTCCCTGGATGAAGCCGAGGAGCACATGCTCTCGCTGTACGCTGAGCGCGCGGCACTCCGCGATGGGCAGACGATCCTTGAGTTGGGTTGCGGTTGGGGCTCCTTGACCCTGTACATGGCGGAACGCTATCCCAACAGTCGGATTCTCGCTGTCTCAAACTCACGCAGCCAGCGCACCCACATCACCACGCAGTGCAAGATCCGCGGCCTGACCAATGTCGAGGTGCGGACCTGCGACGTCAATGCTCTTCATATCGAGCAACGCTTCGACCGTATCGTCTCGGTTGAAATGTTCGAACATGTTCGAAATTACGCTGAGTTGCTCCGCCGTATTCGAGGCTGGCTGTCCGATGACGGGCGACTCTTCGTGCACATTTTCTGTCATCGCGAACTCATGTATCCGTTTGAGACCGAAGGCGACGACAATTGGATGGGAAGGCACTTCTTCACCGGCGGATTGATGCCAGCGGCCGATACCTTCCTGCATTTCCAGGCCGACCTGCGTCTGTTGCAACAGTGGCGGCTGTCTGGCCGGCACTACCAGCAAACGGCGAACCACTGGCTGGAAAATCAGGATGCCCACGCCGACGAGGTGCTCGCGCTTTTCAAAGACACATATGGCCCCGACGTGGCGGCCGTCTGGGTGCAGCGTTGGCGCATGTTCTGGATGGCTTGCGCTGAGTTATTCGGGTACGCGAATGGCAACGAGTGGCTGGTCGCTCACTACCTTTTCGAACCACAAGGGCCACAAGTCGCTGGCCACTGACAAGCGTTGGCGCTGACCGGCAACCTGACCCGCCCTCTCAGGACAGCTGGTCTGCGTGACAGATACGCGAACGCATCAGGGCTCGTTTGCAGCGGGCTGAGCATCGGCCCCGGCAGGCTTTCCAGTGGCAACACGCACTCCTCTGCTGCGCATCCAGGCATCAAACTCCGCCGCACTCAACTTCTGCCCTGGCTTCATGTTGAAGCGCCAAGGGGTGTTGTCATGTGCCGTGCGGGGCTTGTAACTCGCGTAGGCATCGACGGGTCCGCAGCTGGCAAGCTGATGACGCAGTAAAACCGCTGCGACACTCATATTGACGTTACTCGATACACCCGCAAGCGCAGATTCGACGCCTGGAACGCGAACGGGAGTGCGCAATAGTGGCTGCTCCGGCTTACCGTCGCACACCGAGGCCACTGCCAACGGACAGGCCAGCGCGAAGCAAAGGACGGCAAAGAGTGAACGCATGGGATGTTTCCGAAGGGAGCGCACGTCAGCAGTGTAACTTGCAAACCCGGCCTAGACATGGCTGACGCGGCAAACGGACACAAAAAAACATCGCCGCGTGCTTGCCGCGGCGATGTCATCAACTGCCTTCGCAGGCGTTGCTGCTGAACGCCTAGGAAAATCAGCGGGCCGCGCCCAGATCTTCCTTGATGCGCGCTGCTTTGCCTTCCAGATCACGCAGGTAGTACAGCTTGGCTGCACGCACCTTGCCGCGACGCTTCACTTCCACCGAGTCAATCAGCGGTGAATGCGACTGGAACACACGCTCGACGCCCGTGCCATGCGAAATCTTGCGCACAGTGAAAGCGGAGTTCAGGCCACGATTGCGCTTGGCAATCACTACACCTTCGTAAGCCTGGACGCGCTCACGGTTACCTTCCTTCACCTTGACATTGACGATCACGGTATCGCCAGGGCCAAAATCCGGAAGCGCGCGCTGCATTTGCGCAGCTTCGAACTCGGCAATAATTGATTTGTTGAGTT
>CAZIBV010000157.1:0-1896 GCA_964537345.1 uncultured Flavobacterium sp.
ATGAAACTGCGATAGATGAAGCACAAATTTCGTAACAGTCTGGATTCACACCAATCTGCATCCGCATTGCCTTACTTAATTGTTAATTGTTAACTGTTCATTGTTAATTATCAATTGCCCTTCGCCCTGCAACAATTTATCAACACGAAAACGTTGTAAATTCATGATTAACCTGCTTTTCATCCAATTGTTCACCATAAACCCATCATTTTAAATCCAATTTTATACTTTTACTCCGTTTGTCAAGGCTTATACCCACTTCGAAACCCTTAAGTTTTGATAAATGGAAAAACGCAGATTAGGTTTCTGGGAAATTTGGAACATGAGTTTCGGGTTTCTTGGGATACAATTCGGCTTTGCGCTTCAAAACGCAAACACTTCCCGTATTTTTGACACCCTCGGTGCCGATGTGGACAAACTCGGCTTGTATTGGCTGGCGGCTCCGCTCACCGGACTGATCGTCCAACCCATCGTAGGTTATTTTTCTGACCGCACCTGGACAAGGCTCGGGCGACGCCGTCCGTATTTCCTGGCCGGAGCTATCCTTTCCGCCATCGCACTGGTGATGATGCCAAACTCCCCGACGCTCTGGATTGCCATCGGAACACTTTGGATCATGGATTCTTCAATCAACATTTCGATGGAACCATTCCGTGCTTTTGTAGGCGACAATTTGCCTGAAAGTCAACGGACGCTTGGCTTCGCGATGCAGAGTTTCTTTATCGGACTTGGTGCTGTTGTCGGGTCGGCGCTGCCATGGCTCTTTGCCAACGTTCTGGGCATCAGCAACACAGCGGCTGAAGGCATCATTCCTGATTCGGTCAAATGGTCGTTCTATGTTGGTGGTGCCGTGTTCCTCCTGGCTGTTCTTTGGACGGTATTCAAATCAACCGAATATTCGCCTGAAGAACTTCACGCTTTTGAGGAAGCCGAAAAGAGCAAAGGCGCCAAAACCCAAAGCAACGATGTTTCACTTTCGCGACAGCTATCCATCGGGATGATTCTGACAGTTGTAGGTGCAATCGCAACCTGGTTTGTGCATCAGGTGAATCAAAAAGTTAATGAAGCGGGGCAAGACAACCAACACAAGGAACTGTACATTCTTTCAATCGGTCTTTTGGTAGTCGGACTTTTGTTTGCCATCGTATCGCAACTTCGCAAAGCAAACGTACACAACGGATTGACCAACATTGTCACTGACCTTCTCAACATGCCCAAAACCATGAAGCAACTGGCGTACGTTCAGTTTTTTTCCTGGTTTGCGCTTTTTTCCATGTGGATTTACACCACGCAATCAGTTACCGGACACGTGTTTGGCACAACCGACACCACATCAAAACTTTACAACGATGCCGCCGACTGGGTTACCCTCATGTTTGCGGTTTACAATGGCGTTGCCGCAGCAGTCGCATTTTTGCTGCCCGCGGTGGCCAAACGCACCAGCAACAAATTTACCCACATGCTGGCGCTGGTTTTTGGCGGACTTGGCCTTATATCCATTTACTTTTTATCCGACAAAATTGGACTGCTCATGGCCATGGTCGGTGTCGGGATCGCCTGGGCAAGCATATTGTCAATTCCGTATGCCATGCTTTCCGGATCGTTGCCGGCTGCCAAAATGGGTTATTACATGGGCGTATTCAACTTTTTTATTGTTATTCCGCAAATCGTCGCAGGAACCATTCTGGGATTTATGGTCAAGGAATTTTTTAACAGCGAGCCGGTGTACGCGCTGATTGTAGGCGGTTGTTCGATGATTTTGGCCGGATTGCTCACACTGGGCGTTTCGACCCGGAAAAAAATTGAAATTAATGAGTAAAGCATTCATTTTTGATCTCGACGGCGTAATCGTCGACACGGCAAAGTATCATTTTATGGCCTGGCAAAAAATTGCCG
>CAZIBV010000158.1:0-1824 GCA_964537345.1 uncultured Flavobacterium sp.
ACGAGAGTTTGCCATCGGCCACGTAAAACTGAAAAAATGCATGGCAGGGCGGGAGTGCGGCCTTACCTTCAGCCACGTTTTGTGCAAATGATTTTGATGTGTCGGGCAAAACCGATGGGTTCCACGCCGAAACCAGCATCCGTCGACTGTTGGGATTCGTCTTGAGCGTCTCTATCAATTCTTTGATCTGATCGATTTCCTCGCTGTTCCAGTTGCGCCACTGATGCCCATACACCGGACCCAAATCGCCGTTTTCGTCGGCCCATTCATCCCAAATTTTGACGCCGTTTTCCTTGAGGTATCCAATGTTGGTATCGCCTTTTAAAAACCACAAAAGCTCGTGGATAATGGACTTGAGGTGAAGTTTTTTGGTGGTGACCATGGGGAAGCCTTCGGCCAGGTCAAATCGCATCTGATAACCAAATACACTGATGGTTCCCGTTCCGGTGCGGTCGCCTTTTTGCACCCCGGTGGTGAGGACATGGCGGACTAGGTCGTGATACTGCTTCATGGTTTCAAGGTTCAGGGTTCAGGTTTCAGGGGTTGTCTCAGATCGGTTGTAAGATATAAATTTATGTAGTCGCTTTTGAAGCGTATTAATAGTTCTCATCTGATTATTGACGGTCGCTTCGTCGGCAAAACCTAAATCGCAGGCCAATAATAAGTGACTTTCGAGTTCAAAACAAGACCCCAAACTTATTTCGAGGAATCGGGTAAAATCTTTAGTCGAATGCTTGGCCGCTCCTTCGGCAATATTGGCTGCAATTGACACGCTGCAGCGCCGAATTTGTGAAGTCAGCCCGTACATTTCATGGCTGGGGAATCGGTCAGTAAGCAGATAAATATTTTTTGCAAGCAATCTGGCTTCCCTCCAAACTTCAAGTTTTTTAAAGTTTCTCATGGCGTATATTGTTCTGTTTGGCTTATAATCAATAATCAGGCGTCATCAATTTTGCAGAGGTTCACACTTGATCCGAAATCTACCCCATACCCTGCACCTTGTAGCTTGTACCTGGCATTCAGCTTTCCCGCTTTGAAATCTCATCCCGGATTTTGGCGGCTTTTTCATAGTCTTCATCCTGAACGGCGGCGGCGAGTTGCTCGTGCAATTCAGAAAGGCTGAGTTTGGAATAGGCCCCGGATTCGGGCGTGTCTTCCAGGCCAAAAGTTTCGGGCTGGCTCAAAACGTCGTCGTGCGGAGCGCCTTCGTCGGGGCTTTTCAGGTAGATGCCGGCTTTGTCCAAAATGTTTTTATACGTAAAAATCGGAGCGCTGAACCGCAACGCCAAGGCAATCGCATCTGACGTTCGGGCGTCGATGATTTCTTCAATTTTGTCGCGTTCGCAGATGATGCTCGAATAGAACACGCCGTCCACGAGTTTGTGGATGATGACCTGTTTGACGACAATATCAAAGCGGTCGGCAAAGTTCTTGAAAAGATCGTGCGTCAGCGGTCGCGGCGGCCGGATTTCCTTTTCCAGCGCAATCGCAATCGACTGTGCCTCAAATGCTCCAATGACAATAGGCAACTTGCGGTCGCCGTCCACCTCGTTTAAAATCAGCGCATATGCCCCGTTCTGGGTCTGGCTGTACGAAATTCCCTTGATAGTCAGCTTCACTAAACTCATGAGGCAAAAATACGAGGTTAATTTGGATTTTGGGTACAGGGTGCAGGGTTCAGGGTACAAGGTAGTTTTTTCCTAATTTTCACTTGTTCTTCTAAATGGAAATCTTCTTGCGTTACTCCAACTAATTAGCTTCGCTCCGTTCGGCTACGCCTCGGGTGTTAATTGTTAACTGTTAATTGTTAATTGGGTGCAGGGT
>CAZIBV010000159.1:0-1792 GCA_964537345.1 uncultured Flavobacterium sp.
ATTTTATATTCATCTGTATTGGGTTCTACCTCCGGAACCTTGGATTTTGCAGTATTATCCTTAAGTTCGGCCAGTTTGAACCGTTGAAGTTTGCCCAGTCGTGTACGGGGCAGTTGCTGTTCATAAAGCGAAAAGTTGGCTACTTTCTTATAAGGAGCTACCGAGTTATTGTAGGGCACAATGACCTGCGTGCGTATTGCCCCCTCAATTTCAGCATTGGTAAAACTTTTGCAAAGCGCATCGGCAGGCACAATAATGGCCTTTAACTGATCCTTATCCTGATAAATACCAATTTCTTTGATGAATTCACTATGACGGCATAAGCTATCCTCTATTTCGGAAGGATTGATGTTTTTACCGTTCGATAATACGATAATTTCTTTTTTACGACCGGTAATCACCAGGTTTCCTTCTTCGTCCAGATGCCCCAAGTCGCCGGTATAGAGCCAGCCATCCTTAATCACCTGGGCTGTTTCTGCCGGTTTGTTGTAGTATCCCTGCATGATGTTTTCACCCTTAGCGATGATTTCCCCATCCACAAAGTCAATTTTTATACCTGGCAACGGCAATCCGGTTGCCCCAATTTTTACCTTTCCCGGACGTGTAAACGAAATCATGGGTGCTGCTTCAGTCATTCCGTAGCCTTCAAGAATCTCAAAGCCCAACGCTTTAAACCCGTCACCCACTTCCGGATCGAGAGATGCACCTCCCGAAACTAAAAAGTTGATGGCGCCTCCAAATTTCTGGTGAACCGACTTAAAAACAAACCTCGAAAAACCGGCGTTATCCAATTTCTTAGCCGTCCAAAACAAACCACGGGCAACCGCGCTTAATGCAATCTTGTCGCTAACACCTTTATAAATGGCTGCATACAAACGTGGAACCCCTATAACAATGGTGATTCTACACTTTTGCAACGTATTCAAGATATCGGCCGAGGCCATTGAAGGCGCAATACCTATAGAGCCTCCTGTGTGGAGTGGCATCACCATGCTACCCAGCAAGGGCAAGATATGGTGCAACGGCAGTAACATCAAAGTGCGCTGACCCTCATGATAGATCCGGAAATCAACGGCAATTGCTTTTATGTTAACCAAGATATTTTTAAAGGACAGCATGACGCCTTTTGGCGAACCTGTTGTACCCGAAGTATAAATAATAAGTGCTGTATTCTGTTCTTCATACCCTATTTGAGCAGGAACCTCGTTTCCAAGTGATTTTTTCTCAAAATCGTCAATTAGCAATACCTGTGGCTGACGGCGACACATCTTCAGTGCTTCGATCAAAATAGCATAACGTTCTTTAGAAACCCACACCACGGCAGGCATACTGTCGTTGATGATATAGGCCACCTCTTCGTATGAAGAGAGAAAATCAATGGGAACAGGGATGCCTTCGTGCGCCCAAATGGAATAAAATGCATATACCCATCCCGTCCGATTCTCCGACAGAATCACGACACGATCCTGTGGGGCAATTATATATTGATTGGAAAATTGGGTTGTCCTCGATAAAAGTTCGGTGTACGATATTTGCTCATCACCCACCATCAAAGCCGTTTTATTCCTTAATTCAATCATCAGCATCAATTTCTTTGCGACGTAAAGTTAGTCAATTAATAATATAACGAACTATTCTTGGGAATAAGCAATTGAAATTACTTTTTTGAATCAACGTGTCGAATAGACGACAATGCAATTCAAATAAATGGCTCAATGGCTCTATTGAATATCCCGTGAAGATATGCAATTGTCATGCCGTAATTCGATACCGGTATATTTTGGTCTATTGC
>CAZIBV010000160.1:0-1777 GCA_964537345.1 uncultured Flavobacterium sp.
ACCTTTTCCGGCCCGCCAACAAACGAGTATTTGATCATTTGTTGTAAGGCTGCTTCTTCCAGCGGATCCATAAAATCGGTCGGGTCAACCGGTGGCGGCATTTTTAGTCGGCGACCGGTGAGGATGCCCAAAAATAAAAGTTTGAAGGACGTGGCCAGGTGTTCGGCCTCGTCATTGGTAGCGGCCGCAATCACATTGATGCATGGCATAAAGTACGGCCGGTCAAGGCGCTCGCTGGGCTTAAAATTTCGGCGGTAAATGGCAGCCGCGTCCATGAGGTGCGCCGGCGCAAAATGGCTTGCAAACGCATACGGCAAACCCATTTGAGCCGCCAGATACGCGCTGTCGGTGCTCGAGCCCAAAATCCAGATGGGAATGTCCAGCCCTTCGCCTGGAATGGCGCGAACCGCTCCGGTTTTGTTCTGTGCCGACAAATACCGCATCAGCTCCCGGATGTTGCCCTCAAAATCCATCACCGCCCGCTGGTCACGCCGCAGCGCCATCGCAGTAAGCTGATCAGTTCCGGGCGCGCGTCCCAACCCAAGATCGATTCGGTCCGGAAAAAGCGTGGCCAGGGTGCCAAATTGTTCGGCCACGACAAGCGGCGCGTGGTTGGGCAACATAATCCCGCCCGATCCAATCCTGATGGTTTTGGTAGCCTGTGCCACATGTCCCATCAGCACCGACGTCGCACTCGAGGCCACGCCTTCCATATTGTGGTGTTCAGCCAACCAGAAACGGTTGTAACCCATACTTTCAGCGGCTTGAGCAAGACCCACCGAATTGGTAAAAGCATCAGCAGGGGAGTGGCCCTGGGTTACCATTGCCAGGTCGAGAAGTGATAGGGGGACGGGGTTCATTTTTTGTAGCGGTTAGCGGTTAGCTGTTAGCTTTCAGCTGTCAGCTTGTTTATGGAAAATTGTATCTTTTGATTTCTGCGTTCAAACAGGATGGAATCACCAAATATTTGAATCTTTAAATCTTTAAATCTTTAAATCTTTGAATTTTGAATGTTCAGCGATCGGACAATGCGCTATAAGTCCATGGAACCCTATGGCTGGACATTTAGATAAAAAGATTTTGGCTTCTCAAAAGGACTATGCTTGAAGAATCTTCCGTTTTCGCCTCGTACCGGTTTTCCATTTTCATGTTTCAAATTCTTAAATTGATGAAAATCAACTTTTAGAAGTTTTGAAACATAAAATTCATTGTCAACATATACTTCTTTTTCAAAACTCTCGGTTGTGGAAAAAGTGAGAAAGTTTCGAAAAGTCAACGGGGAGTTACCTTTATTATAGTTCACCACCATTGTTTTAATGGTCTTTCCGTTGTCTTTTATATGCGGCAGTTCCTCCCAATCATAATTTCGGATCGGAAGCTTTTTTATTGGCAACAGTTTGAATGAGCTTTTCTTGAATGTAGATTTTGGCGGAATAAAGGTAATTCGCTCGCTTTTGGTAACT
Source organism: uncultured Flavobacterium sp. (assembly GCA_964537345.1). Classification (GTDB taxonomy): domain Bacteria; phylum Bacteroidota; class Bacteroidia; order Flavobacteriales; family Flavobacteriaceae; genus Flavobacterium. The sequence goes on from CAZIBV010000160.1 coordinate 1,464, forward strand.
ACAGAAGAGCTTTCTGTTGTTGATGTATAAAAGCTAAAATTTTTTAGTGTGTAACGTCCCAAATATCCAATTGTTGACATAGATCCAACACTTTTAATGACTTCACTATCTTCCCAATAGTTGAGTTTAACACCATCGTTTACGTACGATGACTTTTTCCAGTCGATGTAAATTGGCTTGTTTAGTTTGTTGAAGATTGTGAATTGCATGATTCCCTGATCCGCCCAAAAATCATATTCGACTTTAATGGAGTCATTCTCAAATATGTACTTGTTTTCTGTGACTGATGCATTAGTGGTTTCAGTTTCAAAAAC
>CAZIBV010000161.1:0-1770 GCA_964537345.1 uncultured Flavobacterium sp.
GCGTAACCTGTTCATAGGCTTTGTCCTGAATATTGTTGGCATAAACAATTTCCCGACGCGACCCACAGGATTGGAGTAAAAGGGCAAAAAATGCCACAAGCACAAGCCGGCCTGTTAGTTTAAGGTAAATCATAGCGGCAAATATAGGGTTTCGCGGTTAAATATCCAGATTTTGGAACACCGAGTTCATGCTTTTAAATTCCGGAACAATCCTTTTCATACGCGATACGATCTCTTCCAGCTCATCACTACAGGCCGATTCAATGAGATCGGTGATGCTTTCCTTGAGTGATTCATAATCGTCAGGGACATCCTCGGCAATCATAATTTTCTCATTGTGCGTAGGGAGCGTTCTGGACTTGTCATTAAGCAATTCCTCGTACAATTTTTCACCCGGACGAAGCCCGATAATTTTAATTTCAATATCCTTTTCCGGCACATAGCCCGCCAACCGAATCATTTTGCGCGCCAGATCAATGATTTTAACCGGTTTGCCCATGTCAAAAATAAAAATCTCGCCACCCTGACCCATGGTTCCCGCTTCGAGCACCAATTGACACGCCTCGGGAATGGTCATAAAATATCGGATGATGTCCGGATGCGTGAGGGTTACGGGGCCGCCCTGCTCTATCTGCTTTGAAAACAGCGGGACAATAGACCCGTTTGATCCAAGGACGTTTCCAAATCTGGTGGTGATAAATTTTGTATTGCTTGCGTTCTTCCCAAATTTATACTGAATGCTTTGCACGTACTTTTCGGCAATCCGCTTGCTGGCGCCCATGACATTGCTGGGGTTTACGGCCTTGTCGGTGGATACCATGACAAAACGTTCGGCGCCGTACTTACGCGACAAATCCGCCAGGTACTTGGTGCCCATTACATTGGTAAAAACCGCCTGACAAGGATTGTTTTCCATCATCGGCACGTGTTTGTAAGCCGCAGCGTGATAGACCACATGCGGACGGAAATTGCGAAAAATCTGCGACAGCGTATCCCTGTTCCGGATATCGGCGAGTACCGGACGGTATTTTACACCGCTGCAGATACCCGACAGTTCCAACACCAGCGAATGCAACGGCGTTTCAGCTTGGTCCAGAATTACGATTTCTTCCGGTTCAAATCCAACCACCTGACGGGTGATTTCGCTGCCAATAGATCCGGCGGCGCCCGTAATCAGGATGCGTTTGCCTTTGTGCGCGCGCGAAATGTTGTCCATGTGCAACTGAATGGGCTTGCGCTCCAAAAGGTCATTGATCTCAAACTTTTTAACGCGATTTGAAATCTGAGCGGCATCTTCCCAGTCTGTAATCAACGGAACCGAAAACACTTTGATGTTGTATTCCAGACATTCCTCGACCAGCGCGATGGTTTCTTCCTTGCTCAGACCCTTTTCGGCAATAATGAGCGCCTCGGCCTTCATCGCGCGCAAAATGACATGGACGCTCCGGGTTTGCGGTACTATCGGCAGGTTGAGAATTCGCTTTGACGATGCTGTCGACTGATACCGGTCAATGAACCCCCTTAGCCTGAACCTGGGCGGAACCTCCGATTTCAAGGCATTGGCAACCGATATCGCATTGGCATCGGCACCGTAAATAACAGTTTTGATCAAGTTGCTCTCGTCAACCCTTCCCATCAGCCTTTCATACAAGTTCTTGACCATGATCCTGAAAAGGAAAAGCATCAAAAACGAGATGACATAACTGATCAAAAGACCGGTGGTCAGGTAAAGTTTTTGGCCAAATATAAAATACCAGGAATAGTTGATGG
>CAZIBV010000162.1:0-911 GCA_964537345.1 uncultured Flavobacterium sp.
AACCAGGCGACCGCCGCCTCATAGGCCTGCCAGTACTTTCCCCCCGCAATCCAGGGCTCGAACAGGTCGAACGCAAAATAGCCGATCCAATAGCCGAAGACGCCTCCGGCGACCGACGTGACGGTCGTCAATGCCGCGAACCACCATGCGCGTCTGGGTTCCGCCATGCACATGGGAGCAAGCACGACGTCCGGCGGAATCGGGAAGAAAGAAGACTCGGCAAAACTCAAGCCGCCCAGATACCAAGGCGCATGGCGGTGTCGCGACCACTGCAGGGCACGCTCGTATAACCAGGAAAATATCTTCATTTCTTCAGTCTTGTACAAGCTCCACATCAAGCCACTTCAATGCAGAGTGATCTTTCCCGGTGCCAGAGCCGCTTTGCCTTCAGCCTTCTGACCGTTCACGTCACCCACGTATTCCTGCACCCAGAGCTTCAGTTCTTCCTTGATCTGCGCCTCATGCTCGGCCGTGAGCCCCTCTATCCACTTCACCAACGCACGCACCCATGCCTTGTCTGCGCTCCTCGCCATGGCGATGCGCAGTTTCGGATGCGGCGTCGGCAATGTATGTTCATCATCGGCCAGCAGTTCCTCATACAACTTTTCACCGGGACGCAAACCGGTAAACAGGATACTGATCTCGTCCTCCTGCAAGCCGGAAAGCTTGATCATGTCGCGCGCCAGATCAACGATACGCACCGGCTCGCCCATATCCAGCACGAAAATGTCACCGCCCTCACCCATCAGGCCAGCCTGCATCACCAACTGCGCCGCTTCCGGTATCGACATGAAATAACGCGTGATTTCCGGATGCGTGATGGTCACCGGCCCGCCCCTGGCGATCTGTTCGCGGAATTTCGGGATCACGCTGCCGCTGCTGCCCAATACGTTGCCGAAACGCACTATGAC
>CAZIBV010000162.1:921-1721 GCA_964537345.1 uncultured Flavobacterium sp.
AGATTATCCTGCAGGCCCTGGCAAACCATCTCCGCAAGACGCTTGCTGGCGCCCATGACATTGGTCGGGTTGACCGCCTTGTCTGTGGACACCAAAACGAATTTCTCGACGCCGACCTCCTTGCAAACCTTGGCCAGCGTAAAGGTACCCAACACGTTATTGGATAGCGCTTCCGCTACGTTCTGATGCTCCATCAGCGGCACGTGCTTGTAGGCCGCCGCATGGAACACCACAGTCGGCTGATGACGTTCCATGACCTGTTTCAGGCGCTTTTCGTTCTTGATGTCGCCAACCAGATAGATCACTCTCGACTTGATGTTCCGGCTGGCAAACTCCTGCTCCAGTTGATACAACGCATATTCCGACAAGTCGTAACAAACCAGCACCGCCGGGTCGAAACGCACGATCTGCCTGCACAATTCTGAGCCGATAGAGCCACCGGCTCCGGTGACCATCACTACCTGATCCTCCAGGAAATCATGCATGCCGGCATCGTCCAGTTTTACCGGCTCGCGACCGAGCAAATCCTCCACCTCGATCGGGCGGATCTGCGAAACGCTGACCTTGCCACTCATCAGGTCCTCGAACGACGGTACTGTCAACACCGTCAGGCCGCATTCGTTGGCGATCTCGACCGCACGCCTGCGCGCCTGATGCGCGACAGACGGCATGGCGACGATCACATGGCCGACATCCAGACGCCTTGAAACGTCAGGCAGTTTTGCGATCTCCGCGATCACCTTCACTCCCTGGATCTGACGTCCCTGCATACCCTTGTCATCATCCAGGATGCCCACCAC
>CAZIBV010000163.1:0-1720 GCA_964537345.1 uncultured Flavobacterium sp.
GCATCTGCTTTTCCGGCACAAAATTCAATTGGTACATCGACACGTAAAATTTGTGCACCGAGTGACCGGTGAAAAGTATCCAAAACGATACGCCTAAGATGATGGGGACTAACCTTCGCATGAGCAAATATAATTAAAAACATCACTCGCCGGCGTTGAAAGCCAAAGCCGTCTCAAGCAAGAACTGGGTGAGCAAAAGCTCGTTATCAGGGTGAAACAAAGACAGGTTTCCTTTGGCACGGGCGCTGCAAAACTGAACGAACAATCCAACCTTGTCCTCCGGAATCGAAAATTTACGCACCAATTCCTCGTTGGTGAATTTTTTGCGCAGACGCGATTCAAACGGATCTCCGTTACGGGCAAGGTTCCGCGCTTCCAGGGCCTCCCTTTTTTTCTTGGCGCCGATTCCGCTAAAAAGAGGCATTAGGTTCAACGAATAAACCGGAGAAACTTCGGCAGGCAGCGCGATATTGGTCACTGCCGATTGCTGGTCGTCGGTAAACTGAAGTTTCTGTATGTCTTGAGGACTGATGCCCAACGCAATTTCCGGAGACAATTTCACCTTGATGTTTTTGCTGTCGGCATTGAGATTTCCCGTCAGGCGATACTGTTGCACAACGACTTCCTCGATGGAATGTGTGCGCGGTTCCAGGTAGATGTCAATGCGGTCGGCAAGATGTTCGGCCGTGACGATAAGCATTTTGGGTTGCATCGACAGCGACGAAAACTCCAGGGTGTCGGCCGGGCGCGCCGCAATGGCAAACTTGCCCGATGCATCGGTAATCGCAAAAAGCTTTAGGCTGATGTTGTTCACCGTGACATTTTCCACCGGGTAATGCTCCGACCATATCTCGCCTTTGAGTTCCTGCCCACCTGCAAAAGCCGTCGCCAGCAAAAACAACCAACTACCTTTCATTTTGTATGATGTTTAAATATTCAGCGGCAAGTTCGGCCAGGCGAAACTCAACAGGCCCCAAATCCTTGGTTTGTGCCAATTGCGCCAGCGATTTGTCTTCGACGGCATAAAACAGGAAACCGCGCCAGTGCGATTCGGGAATCTTGAGGCGACCCACCAGATAAGGTTTTTCAAAATTAAGTTCGATGTAATCCATCAGGCGTTCCTTGCGCTCGACGGCCAGTTCCTTTTTAAGCATGGCGGTGCGGCCGGAAATCCAGTTGATCAGCGGATCGAGTGTGATAATGGAGCCAACCGTCATCTGGCTTGCGGTGCGCAACTTGCGTTCGGCGGGCGTGTATCGCTTGACGTTTTTGACAATCCCAAGTGATTCGGCGGTGATGTTTTTGTATTGTCGGACGCGGATTTCGTCGATGGCGGTCACCATGCTTTCGACAGTGACAAAGTACAGCGATTTTTCAAAGTCGGCCTCAGTCAGCACAACGGTTCGCCCAATGACGTGAACGGCCGAAACCATCAGCGAATCGCCCGGTTGCGCCAGGATGGAAAAGTATCCGTTGGCATCTGAAACTACGGCAAAATCAGCATTGATGTTGATGACGTTGACGCCTTCCAGATCGCCGTTGTTGAGTATCAATTTGCCCTCGAGCCACTTGCGCGGTTGGGTTTGCCCCGACGCTATAAAAAATGTGAAAAGAAAAAGCGTGTAAAGGTGTTTCATCGTAGGGATTTAAAACAACGCCGGCCAAGAGACCATCGCTTCATCGGTAAAGGTATCCGACGAGCGATGCAATAAAGTGCTAA
>CAZIBV010000164.1:0-1720 GCA_964537345.1 uncultured Flavobacterium sp.
GCATCTGCTTTTCCGGCACAAAATTCAATTGGTACATCGACACGTAAAATTTGTGGGACGAATGACTGCTGAAAAGTATCCAAAAAGATACGCCTAAGATGATGGGGACTATTCTGCGCATCAGCAAATATAATTAAAAACATCACTCCCCGCTATTGAAAGCCAAAGCCGTCTCGAGCAAGAACTGGGTGAGCAAAAGTTCGTTATCAGGATGAAACAACGACAGGTTTCCGCTGGCACGGGCGCTGCAAAATTGCACGAACAATCCAACCTTGTCCTGCGGAATCGAAAATTTACGCCCCAGTTCCTCGTTAGTGTATTTTTTGCGCAGACGCGATTCAAACGGATCTCCGTGACGGGCAAGGTTTCGCGCTTCCAGGGCCTCCCGCTTTTTCTTGGCGCCGATTCCGCTAAAAAGTGGCATAAGGCTCACGGAATAAACCGGCGAGGCCTCGGCAGGAAGCGCAATGTTGGTCACGGCCGATTGCTGATCGTCGGTAAACTGAAGTTTCTGAATGTCCTGAGAACTGATGCCCAACGCAATTTGAGGTGGAAGTTTTACCTTGATGTTTTTGCTGTCGGCATTGAGATTTCCGGTCAGGCGATACTGCTGAACAACAACTTCCTCGATGGAATTTGTACGCGGTTCCAGGTAGATGTCAACGCGGTCAACAAGATGTTCGGCCGTGACGATGAGCATTTTGGGCTGCATCGACAGCGACGAAAACTCCAAGGTGTCGGCCGCGCGGGCTACAATCGAAAATTTTCCCGTTGCATCGGTCAGCGCAAAACGCTTTAAGCTGATGTTGTTCACCGTGACATTTTCCACCGGATAATGATCGGACCAGATCTCGCCTTTAAGTTCCTGCGCACCTGCAAAAGCCGTCGCCAGCAAAAACATCCAACTACCTTTCATTTTGAATGATGTTTAAGTATTCGGCAGCAAGTTCGGCCAGCCGGAATTCAACCGGTCCCAAATCCTTGGTTTGCGCCAATTGGGCCAGCGATTTGTCTTCGACGGCAAAAAACAGGAAACCGCGCCAGTGTGATTCGGGAATCTTGAGTCGACCCACCAGGTACGGCTTTTCAAAATGGAGTTCGATGTAATCCATCAGTCGTTCCTTGCGCTCAACGGCCAGTTCCTTTTTAAGCATGGCGGTGCGTCCGGAAATCCAGTTGATCAGCGGATCGAGTGTGATAATGGAGCCTACCGTCATCTGGCTTGCGGTGCGCAACTTGCGTTCGGCTGGCGTGTATCGCTTGACGTTTTTAACAATGCCAAGTGATTCGGCGGTGATGTTTTTGTATTGTCGGACGCGGATTTCATCAATAGCCGTCACCATGCTTTCGACTGTGACAAAATAAAGCGATTTTTCAAAGTCCGCCTCTTTTAGGACAACGGTTTTCCCAATGATGTGAACGGCCGATACCATCAGCGAATCGCCTGGTCGCGCCAAGATCGAAAAGTATCCGTGGGCGTCGGAAACTACGGCAAAATCAGCGTTGATGTTGATGATGTTGACGCCTTCCAGATCACCGCTGGAGAGTATCAGTTTGCCCTCGAGCCACTGGCGCGGTTGGGCTTGCCCCGAAGCTATAATAAATGCAAAAAGAAAAAGCGTGTAAAAGTGTTTCATCGTAGGGATTTAAAACAACGTCGGCCCTGAGACCATCGCTTCATCGGTAAAGGTATCCGACGAGCGATGCAATAAAGTGCTAA
>CAZIBV010000165.1:0-1715 GCA_964537345.1 uncultured Flavobacterium sp.
GCGTTTGATGGCGTTGGCCTGATCAGCTTCGTCCGAGAGCCAGGAGCTGAACAGCGTGGTGCTGTCAGGGTGCGCCTCTTCGAGTGAATTGGTCAGGAAGATGCGCAGTCGTTTTTCATCGTTTGATGTAGGCTTGTAACCCGTTTCAGTCAGCAACATATCCATCTTTAAATGCGCCATGGCATAACTCGCCATCAGGAGTTCAAAACCGTTGAGCCGCGGAATCAGATCGTTGGTCACGTACTTGCTCCAAATGCCTTGCTGGCCCTCGAATTTTTTGTGGATGTGTCGCACAACCTCGGCCAAAAAAGTTCCGGTTCCCGTGGCCGGATCCAGGATTTGCACCCTGTGGACTTCAACTTCCTGTTCCACCTCTTTTAGCTTGGAGCGTTTGTCAGCTGTGGCTTTGGTGACGTCTTTCTTTTTGATTTTGATTTTGCTGGTGTCGGCCAATCCGTCTTTGAGTCCGAATTCGGTTTTGAGGATGTCATCAACCGCGCGGACAATAAAGTTCACCACGGGTTGCGGCGTGTACCAAACGCCTCTTGCCTTTCGCAGCGCCGGATTGTAGGCCGCAAGAAAAGTTTCGTAAAAGTGCACGACGGGATCTTCCTGCTTGGTGGATTTTCCAAAGTTTTTCATGATATCGGCCACGTCGGTCGCCAGGAAAATCTGCACGAGTTCATCAACAATCCAAACCAGACGCTCATCGAGGTCATAACCCGCAATGTCCTGAAACAGTTTGCGCAAAAACGGATTGCTCTTTGGAATCAGCGTGGCGGCTTCCTGACGGGAAAATGTAGGGAGCGTCGGGTCGTGATAACGCGCGGCAAACATTCCGTAGGCTATTGTTTGGGCGTAAATATCGGCAAACGACTTGGTGGTGATGTCGTGAATGAGCATGTGCTTAAATGACTGCAACTGCGCACCAAGAGCTGAAAATCTGGAATGCTCGTCGTCATTGTTGAGTGACTTCTCAATGACATCGGCCATAAGTTTAGCCTTGCCTGCCATCATCTCGGCCAGTTTTGTGGGCGATTTGATGGTTTGCGATACCGTCAGCGAAAAGTTTTTGATCAGTTGCGTGAAATGGTCAAAGTTTTCCGGAAGCGCGACAATCTTTCCGCCATCAACTTTACCTATCGCAATGGTCGTGGTGAGGACGCCGTCTTTATAAAAATGAAAATCCAGATAATCGGTAAAAATCAAATTGCTGAGTCCGGCCTTGTACCGGTCAAACTGCTCCTTGAGGATTTTGGCGTTCAGGTCAACACCAATATCTTTCGCTTCAATGTAACCTACCGGAACATCCTTGCGCGTTAAAACGTAATCAGGCGCACCGCAGGCCACCCGCGCAGGTTCATTGGTTACCAGAATATCCGGCAATATCTCCATCAAAAGAACCTGCAAATCCCCGCGATAGGAATGTTCGCGCGCATTCCCGGTAACATAAAGCGTGTTGAGTTTGGAAATGTATTCCTGTATTGTCATCGTAGATAAAGAATTGATTGCGCCACATGCGACGGACTGCTAATATAGCAGTTTAGCTAAAATTATTAGCGATTTAAACCTATGATGACTTTGTGACAATTTTTTCGTGACAAAAATAATTGTCACAAAATTTTTGTCACAGAGTTTTTAGCCGTTAGCAATTAGCAGTCAGCTTTCAGTTTGACTTCGGTTGGATAGGATACAGAAATTCAATTTGAAAATTT
>CAZIBV010000166.1:0-1686 GCA_964537345.1 uncultured Flavobacterium sp.
AATTTGTGCGCAACATCGCGCCGGGTGAGATGGTCACCATCACCGATGCGGGCGTGGCCTCCAGCTTCCCGTTCGCTGAAAGCCCGCGCAAATTCTGCATCTTCGAATATGTATATTTCGCCCGCCCCGATAGTTTGGTCGAAGATAAGAACGTGTACGAAATGCGCAAACGCATCGGCATGGAGCTGGCGCGTGAAACCATTACGCAAGCCGATCTTGTCGTGCCTGTGCCCGATTCGGGCGTGCCGGCGGCCATTGGCTACGCACAAGAGGCAGGCATTCCGTTCGAGCTGGGCATCATCCGCAACCATTATGTGGGCCGTACCTTTATCGAACCTGCCGAGCAGGTGCGCCACCTCGGCGTGAAGCTCAAACACAACGCCAATAACGCAGCACTGGCGGGCAAACGCGTGGTGCTGGTCGATGATTCGATCGTGCGTGGCACCACCTCGAAAAAGATCGTGACCATGGTGCGCGAGGCCGGCGCGAAGGAAGTGCATATGCGCATTGCCAGCCCGCCTACGACCCATTCATGCTTTTACGGGGTCGATACGCCCGAGCGTTCGCAGCTTATGGCCGCAACGCACAGTATCGAGCAAATGCGCGAAGCGATCGGGGTGGATTCGCTCTCCTTCGTGTCGATGGATGGGCTCTACCGCGCCGTGACCGGTGCGAACCGCAACGCTGAGAATAGCGGCTATTGCGATGCGTGCTTCTCCGGCAGCTACCCCATCGCGTTGGTCGATAATGAGGGTGGCAAGTCCTCCAAACAGATCGATATGTTCCATGCATAATACGCCGGTTGCTATCATTACCGGCGCATCGCGCGGCATTGCTGCAGCAAGCGCCATTGCGCTGGCAGCGGCGAGCTATCACCGCGTGATCACCGCGCGCACGGTCGGCGGGCTAGAAGAGACTGATGATACCATTCGCGCCGCCGGTAGCGAGGCCACCATTGTGCCGCTGGATTTGCGCCAGCAAAGCATGATCGATTCGCTCGCCGCACAGGTCTATGAACGCTTCGGCCGTATCGACGCCCTGATCGGCAATGCCGGTATGCTGGGCAACCTTACACCCATGGCCCATCACGACCCCAACGAGTGGGAAGATATCTTCCGCATCAATGTGCACGCCAATGCGCGCCTCATCCGCGCGTGCGACCCCTTGCTGCGTGCCGCACCCGCTGGGCGGGTGGTCATGGTTACCTCGTCAGCCGCGGGCAAAGCCATCCCCTACTGGGGGCCCTATGCTGCCAGCAAGGCCGCGCTCGAGCAGCTTACCCTCACCTATGCCGCCGAAGTGGCCAGCACGCCCCTACGCGTCAACCTGCTCGATCCGGGCGGCACCCGCACCCGCATGCGGGCCAAAGCCTTCCCCAGCGAAGATACCTCACGCCTGCATAGCCCCGAACAGGTAGCCCACAGCGTGCTGGGTCTATGTGGCGAGAACGCCCCCCACGGCCAGCGCCTGCGCGTCAGCGCATAAGCGTCTCTTTTTGGCCGCAATCTGCCATAAATATTAAAAAGATTAGGCCATAATACTGCCCCAATTTCGCCCTATGGTTAAGAGTTTGTTAACCTGTCTTTGCGTAGAATTTATCCAAATACATATAAAAATTTAGTGGGGCACCCTATGACGATCATCTCCTCGCACGGAATTACGGCACGTCATCATCAGCGCGGTTTC
>CAZIBV010000167.1:0-1683 GCA_964537345.1 uncultured Flavobacterium sp.
AACTTGGCTCGCGCGATGTGATGGCGGTTTCGCTTTATCCAAAGGAAGGCAACCCGCTTTGGGAGGAGTATTCTACGCGCATCGTGGCGCACACGCTCAAGACCTATTCCAAATACACTTTTGACTATCCGTATCCCAAAGCCATATCGGTAAACGCCGAAGATCAGGGCATGGAGTACCCGATGATTTGCTGGAATTATGGCCGGCCTGACGAAAACGGCGTGACGCCCGACCGCATCAAGTGGGGCATGATGGGCGTTATCATTCACGAAGTTGGGCACAACTATTTCCCGATGATCGTCAACTCGGACGAGCGCCAGTGGACATGGATGGACGAAGGATTGAACTCGTTCCTGGAGGTGCTTACCAAAATGGAATGGCCGGACTTCCCGATAGGACGCGGTACGCCCAAGCAAATTGCGCAGTACATGGCCGGCGATCAGTCAAGGCTGGAGCCGATCATGACCAACTCGGAAACCATCAAGCAGTTTGGCAACAATGCCTATGCAAAACCGGCGGCCGGACTGATGATTTTGCGCGAAACCATCATGGGTCGTGAACTTTTTGATCACGCTTTTAAAACATACGCCAACCGCTGGAAATTTAAACACCCGACACCGGAGGATTTTTTCAGGACGATGGAAGATGCATCGGCGGTAGATCTTGACTTCTTTTGGCGGGGATGGTTTTACACTACCGATTATACTGATATCGGCGTGAAAACCGTCAAGCAGTTTTTTGTCAGTGCCGATGGGCCAAAGCCGTCAACTGATGCACAGCAGGACAGTCCGCGCAGGCGTTTCCGGGCAACCGGACCGATGGTTTACATGCTGGAAGGCAGTGATCCCATTCTCAAACCTGAACTCAAAGGCGCCCTGGACGTGAAGAACATTCAGCCGCTTGAGGAATATCTGCAAAAAACCTTTACCGCGCAGGAACGCGAACAGCTTAAAACGCCGCGATTCTTTTATCAGGTGACTTTTGACAAGCCGGGCGGATTGGTGATGCCACTGATTGTCGAGCTGACTTTTGCCGACGGGACCACCCAAGTGCAAAAGTTCCCGGCTCAAATCTGGCGGATGAACGACAAGGAAGTCACCCGCACTTTTGCTACCCAAAAAGAAGTGGTCAAGATCACGGTAGATCCGCGAGAGGAAACCGCCGACATCGACGCCACCAACAACACCTGGCCGCGCGCGGAGGCAAAGTCAAAATTTGACTAGGTTAAAAAAAGATAAATTTTGGGTAGGAGGGTAGCAAACCTTTACCTTTGCATCGTTTAAAGACAATCTATGTTTGGCATTGGCGGCGGAGAACTGTTGTTTATTTTGTTTATGATCCTGATGTTTTTCGGGTCGGACAAAATTCCTGAAATGGCGCGGACTTTTGGAAAGTTCATGGCCCAGGTGCGCAATGCTACCAATGATATCAAGTCAGAAATCCACAACAGCGGCGTCGATATGAACACTTTGACCGGCGGCATCAGCGATGAGGTAGCCAAAGCCAAGGAGGGATTTACCAAAATGCTGGACGGGGCACAAAAGGACGCCGGACTGCAGGATGAACTGCACAAGGTGTCAGAGGCGCTTACCCGTGCCGATGCAGAGATATCCGAATCAGTGAACAACGCCGTGCAGGAACTTCCTGAAGACTTTACCGGACCTATCAAACGCACCCGATGAT
>CAZIBV010000168.1:0-1651 GCA_964537345.1 uncultured Flavobacterium sp.
TCAAACACATCATTTACCTTGAAATAGTTGTTTGGCTCGGTACAGCTGGTGAACGCTGCCTTTGCAAAGTCGAGTTTGCTATCCTCAAAGGCAAAAATGCGGCAAATCTCGGCAATCTGGTTGGCGTTCAAACAGTTTGAAGAAATAATTTGCTTGGCTGTCTTAAGGCGGGTGTCGTCAAATTTTTGGTTGCGTACCGTGGCCAGTGCCGAATTGAAGTTTCCGGACGACATGGCGTATTGGTTGCGGCATCCCCGGCCAGGACCGTGATTTGGCCCGCCGTGGGTTTCCTGATGGGTTTGATGGGTTGACGATGTCGTAGTGGTTTGCGTATGCGTTACTTGAAGATCAGGATCCTGAATGGAAATGTTGACGCCGATTCCGCCAACGCTTACGCCAGCATTAACGCCACCGGTTGTGGTTGTTGTTGTGGTTTGGGTGACAGTTCCCATAGCTACCGGCGGCGGCGCGGGTTGCCCGTAGTGAATGACTTGTACGTTTGCCGGAGGCAGGAATCCCGGATCGACATCGATCATGGAAAAGAAATTCATTTTCATTTTTGAAGCGTTGTTGCGGTCGCGCTTGATTTTGTAGGTCACGTCCATAAAAACACCATCGGCATCGGCGATCATCAGGTTGTTTTTGCTGATTGATTGCTTGGTGGCGTCTTCAAAAATAATCTTGGCATTGTAATACGGCTGGGTGAGGTCTTCTACCCGCAGGTTGGTTTGCGGGGTGTCGTTGATTTGCTCGCCGTTTAGAACGAGGGTAAAACGGTCGCCATCTTCCGAGAAAATCGTGAGGTGACCAAATTGACCGGGGCGTTGCGCAAAAGCCTGGCTTACCTGTAAGAAGGCTACGGCCAAGAGTAAAATTTGTTTCATATTAAAAGTTTAAAACAGGTTAGTTTTCACGCCGCTAAGATATTGTTTTGTTGAATTAAGTGGCGCGTGTTAAATTATTTTTCGCGCTTTCAAGGATGATGCCAAAGTGTTAAGGCAATGCAAAATTTACCGCGAACTGCGCGAGGGATGGCAATGGCAGCCTTTGCCGACGTCGGCAAAGCTATAATGGACAGCCCGACCCAACGGGACGCGCCCAAAAAAATCACTTGAGGTAAAAGCAGCGGTTGGCGTAATCGATGACGGCGTGACCGGCCAGGAGGATGTCGGCGCCCAGGATGCCGTGAACGGCCCCGACTTTGTATTCGACCAGGGCTGCGTTGACGTGCGAGGTGTCAAAAATGACGAGTGTGACGTCGCTAAGGGTAAAGCGTGAGAGTTTGAGCTCGTTTGAATGCGAGATTTGCGTGGTCATTCCGCCTCCGCCCGCTCCGGCCGCCAGCACCGACGACTCCAGTGAGGACAACCCGAAAAGTTCTACTTCGTCCAGCCCGACACAGCTGTTTGACGCGCCGGTATCAAGGATAAACCGCCCCGGAATGCCGTTTACGGTAGCTTTGACCAGTAAGTGGTTGGTGCGCGTGACCTTGAATGGAATTCGTTTGTATTTGTTGGCTCGCGCCCAGTCTTTGAGTAGTTGCATGGGGCAAAGGTAGGAGGATTTAAGATTTAAGAATGGGATTCCAGGGATTTCAGATTTTAGAATGGTGATTTACCAAAGTTTAAACTGGTTCACTAATTGGAATTTG
>CAZIBV010000169.1:0-1618 GCA_964537345.1 uncultured Flavobacterium sp.
CCGAAACCATCATGAGCAGCGTTGATTTTGGCGTGTGGAAATTGGTGATCATGCAGTTGGCTACGCTAAAGTCATACGGCGGGAAGATGAACTTGTTGGTCCAGCCGTCATACGGGTTGAGCGATCGGTTGCTTGAAACCGAGCTTTCGATGGCGCGCATTGAGGTGGTTCCGACGGCGCAGATGCGTTTGCGTTTGGCGATTCCGTCGTTGACGATGTCGCAGGCTTCTTGCGTGATGCGAAGTTCTTCTGAATCCATCTTGTGCTTGGAAAGATCCTCGACCTCAACGGGGTTGAAGGTTCCCAGGCCTACGTGGAGCGTGATTTCGGCAAAGTTTACGCCTTTGATTTCCAGGCGCTTCATCAGGTGACGCGAAAAGTGAAGTCCGGCAGTTGGAGCTGCAACGGCGCCTTCTTCCTTGGCGTAGATGGTTTGGTAGCGCTCGGCGTCCTCTTCAGTTACCTCGCGGGTAATGTATTTTGGGATAGGCGTCTCACCCAGCTCGGTGAGTTTATTGCGGAACTCGGCATATGAACCGTCGTATAAAAAGCGAAGGGTGCGGCCGCGCGATGTCGTATTGTCGATAACCTCGGCCACGAGTGAATCGTCGTCGCCAAAGTACAATTTGTTACCGATACGGATTTTGCGCGCCGGATCGACCAGCACGTCCCAAAGGCGCTGCTCTGAATTCAACTCACGCAACAGGAAAACCTCGATGCGGGCGCCTGTTTTTTCCTTGTTGCCGTAAAGGCGGGCTGGGAAAACCTTGGTGTTGTTGACGATCAAAACATCTCCGTCGTCAAAATAATCGATAAGGTCGCGGAACATTTTGTGCTCGATTGTCTTATTGGCGCGATCGATAACCATCAGGCGCGACTCATCGCGATTTTCAGCCGGGGTTTCGGCTAACAACTCCTTTGGAAGGTTGAAGTTGAAATGAGATAATTTCATGTAGCGTTAATGTCTTTTTTTTACGGCCTTGGCCATGTTGATGAAAACAAGCACCATGCTCAGGTTTTCAGAAGAGTGCGCAAATATACGACCGCGAAAAAGGCAAAGTCAAGGAAAAGGCCGAAAATCGTCGCGTCTGAATAGGAGTTTACGGTTAACAACGCACAGTTCACAGAAAATTTCGATCACCTGATGAAAAAACCTGGAGTCGAATGGCGGTTTTCACATGCTTTGAATTCCAATTGTTCATTGTTAACTGTTAATTGTTAATTATCAATTGTCAATTCCCCTGCACCCTGTACCCTGTACCCTGTACCCATTTAACATTTTTGGCAGATTTTCTGCAACACAACCAATCGAAAAATTTTGTAAGTTGTCACTGAATGGGAAGGGGGCAATGGGATTCATTCCCACAAAAAAAATCCCAAACGGCGGTACGTTTTTCTGCCGAAATTCTTAAAGTTTAAAAGGAGTTTACGGTTAACAGCACACAGCTCACAGAAAATTTCGATCACCTGATGAAAAAACCGGGAGTCGAATGTCGGTTTTCACATGCTTTGAATTCCCATTGTTAATTGTTCATTGTTAACTGTTAATTGTCACTTGTCAATACAACTCCCCCAACCTTCTGAAAATCCTCCCAAAACTCAGGATAGGATTTGGAAA
>CAZIBV010000170.1:0-1573 GCA_964537345.1 uncultured Flavobacterium sp.
CGGGCTCCGTCGCAACGAATCGAGCTTCACGTCGTTCGGCAGCACCTACGTGAACATCCCGGGTGCGACCACGATGTTCGACTCGGGCGCCTACGCCATCTTCAACCCGGGTGGCAACTCGGAAGCCGTGTTGAACGAGATCCGCACCACCACCTCGCGCAACGGCTTCTACAAGCAGGACGAGCTGTACGCACAGGCTCAGTTCGACCTGTTCGAGATGGGCGGCGGCACCTCGGTGCTGGCCCTGGGTGCCGAATACCGTGAAGACGACTACGCCGATATCTACGATGCCCAGTCCGCTGCCGGCAATGTCGGTGGTTCGTCGGGCAACTCGTCCTTCGGCAACCGCACGCTGACCTCGTTCTACGGCGAATGGATCTTCCCGATCCTCAGCAACTTCGAGATCGACCTGGCAGCGCGTTACGACGACTACTCGGACTTCGGCGACAGCACTTCGCCCAAGATCTCGTTCCGCTACCAGCCGCTGGACAACCTGACCCTGCGCGCGTCTTACGGCGAAGGCTTCCGTGCTCCGCCGCTGACCATCATCAACCAGCTGGACTCCTTCTCGGCTGACTCGGTGGTGGACGCCCCGACGGCCATCCAGCTGGGCGTTGCCCCGACCACCTCGATCCAGATCAACGGTCTGCGCGTTGCCACGCCGGAACTGCAGCCGGAAGAGTCGAGCCAGTGGAGCGCCGGCGTGGTGTGGGATCCGACCGACTGGCTGAACCTGAGCCTCGATTACTACAACATCGAAATCGAGAACCAGATCCGCTTCTACTCGGCGCAGACGGTGATCAACCGTACGCGTCTTGGCCAGTTCCTGCCCTCGCACCTGTTCGTGACCCGCGATCCGGGCACTCAGGCACTGATCCAGGTCCGCGCCGGTTACGGCAACGAAGGCCTGATCAACACCGACGGCTTCGACTTCACCGCTCGTACCAACTTCGATTTCGGTGCGTGGGGCGATCTGAAGAGCGCGCTGCAGGTCAGCTACGTCAACAGCTTCGAGATCGAGACGCTGACCGGCGCGACCGAGTACGTGAACTCCTCGGACTACCCGGAGTGGCGCGCCAGCTTGATCAACACCTGGAGCAAGGGTGACTTTGCCCTCTCTTGGACGGTCAATGCCATCGACTACACGCCGGAGTACTATGTCGACCTGTTCGAAGGCAACTACGGCTACAGCTGCCAGGACACCGTGGACATCGGCTACGCGTACAAGTGCAGCGGCATCTACGTGACCCACGACCTCCAGGCGACCTACAAGACGCCCTGGAATGGCAAGGTCACCCTGGGTGCCTTGAACGTGACCAACAAGAAGCCGCGACTGGACCAGGCGTACACGCCGGGCTACAACGGTGTGCTGTTCAACGCCTACGGCCGTCAGGTGTACGTGCGTTACACCCAGTCGTTCTGATCGAGTCATTGATCGAACGTAAGAAACAAAGGGGCTTCGGCCCCTTTGTTTTTTGCGGGATGGGGACTAGATTGATCGCGCTACAGGCACGTGCGGAAACCCGGGATCGGATCGATGAATGATGTGGTGAGGCTGATGCAGGCGGCGGAG
>CAZIBV010000171.1:0-1534 GCA_964537345.1 uncultured Flavobacterium sp.
CGCATCGGCCCCGCCTGCCGGTTACGCCACCAACAATACTGACTGCGACGACACCAATGAACTCGTATGGCAATCAGGCCAGCTTTACGTGGATGCCGATGGCGACGGATACGACAACGGACTGGAAACTGTCTGCTACGGCGCTGAAATTCCTGCCGGTTATGCCAGCCAGACTTTAGGCGCTGATTGCGACGACGCCGATGAGAATGTCAATCCGGACGCCACCGAGATTCCGGGCAACGGCATCGATGAAAACTGCAATGGCAATGCCGATGACGATGACGGATCAGGCGAGATTATATCTTATGTTTTGCCTGGTTTTTGCGGAACGACGCTGTCCGGTATCAACACAACAATCGGAATTTACTCCTATCCGGGCGCAACGGCCTACAGGATCAGGGCAATCAATCAGGCTACTTTACAACAAACCGAAATGGTTCGCACAGTACCGCATTTTAAAATTTCGATGTTCCCGGCGTATGCCTATGCCGCTACTTATTCGATAAGTGTCGAGGTGCAACTGGCCGGCGTCTGGAGCGGATACTTTGGTCCTGGATGTGTGATTTCAACACCGCAGATTCTTGCTGAAAACGGACCTGGACAAATAACTCCGGCACAGTGTGGCATTACGTTAGCCACGATGAATACCCTGATTGCCACCACCAGCCTGGCAGGCGTTACCGGATACCGCTTCAAGGTGACGGACACGGGCACACTGGTATCGCAGACTATCGACCGTCCGTTGCATTGGTTTTCATTGCCTATGTTGGCGAACTTTAGGTATGGTACCAGTTATCAGGTGGAAGTTGCCTTTAGGACAAATGGCGATTACACAGCTTTTGGCTTCCCGTGTACCGTCAGTACACCCGCGGTGCCCACTTTAAAGGAGTGCGGCAAAACCATTGCGTCGGTAAATGAGAACATCCAAACGGTAAGCCTTCAGCATGTTACAAAGTATCGGTTTAAAATTGAAGGCCCGGGTGTCGACCTGACCGTTGAGAATTCACTTAATTACTTCACCTTTAACCAGGTGCCCGGCTTTACTCCGGGAGGTGTTTACAGCGTTTCGGTTTCTGTTTTGACTACCGGGATCTGGTCGCCCTACGGGAATACCTGTACGGTAACCGCACCGACAGCCTCGCGTAACATCACAAAGGAACCATTAACGAATTTCAATGTAAAAGCCTGGCCTAATCCATTTAGTGGCACGGCTACACTTGGATTCTTTGACGCCGGAACATCTCCGGTAAGCGTCAAGGTGTTTGACATGACCGGAAAATTACTGGATGCCTTTGAGGTAGCCACCGGCATCGACACCCTTACACTTGGCGATCGTTATCCCGCCGGTGTTTATACGGTTTCGGCAACCTGCCAATCAGTGAGCAGGACACTTAGGATTGTAAAGCGATAACATTTTGAAATAATAAAAGGCCCTGTAAACGCAGGGCTTTTTGCTTTTAAACCCATCAGTGAACCAAGATTTTTTAAAAAGATAGATTTGTAACAGCCTGAAATAAAAGTTACTTTTGCGGCA
>CAZIBV010000172.1:0-1525 GCA_964537345.1 uncultured Flavobacterium sp.
CCTGCACGACCAGCTCCTGCAGAATCCTCCAGGGTGGGAACACAGCAAAGGTATGCGGTTGTAGCGGTGCGATGCAGGTCGCTTGCCATTTTTTTTCTCAAATTGATGTCTTCCTTCGGGAAGATTTTTTATTTTTAGGCCATAACCGGCCACTGGCCAAAATGACATTCTATGAAAAAGTTATTCCTTTTGCTTTTGTTTCCCGTTGCTGTTTTGGCGCAGGATGCCAAGACTGAATTTAAAAATTTCAAAGCGAAACTCGATCATTTCATAGCTAATCCCGATGGCAAGAAAGCCGCACCCTGCGATGAATATCGTTTGCAGTTTGTTGTAGTGGGCGAGCAGTTTAGCGAGGAAGTTTCCAAACCGGTCGCTTTAAACCTTTTGTGCGACGACATCAAGGCCTATGAAGGCCGTCCGGGTTATGACCTCAAGGCCGTCAGCAACCGCTACTACATCATCCGCGCCGACAAGCCGGGAGGGTCGCAGGAGTTTTATTACTACATGCGCGTTGGCAAGCAATAACCGCAGTTTTTACGTAGTCCCCGTTTGGGACTGACATTATGGATCAAAAAAACAAAGTTGTGCTCATCACCGGCGGATCGTCGGGGATAGGGCGGGCCATTGGCGAATTTTTACACCAAAAGCAATTTGCAGTTTACGGAACCAGCCGAAATCCATCGCGGGTAACCGACTCGGTTTTTCCGTTGCTCACGCTCGATGTGCGCGATGAGAATTCCATCAGGGAGTGTGTTGGCCAACTGATGAAAAGGGAAGGCCGGATTGACGTACTCGTCAACAATGCGGGCGTCGGGATTACCGGGCCTTTGGAGGAGATTCCCATGGAACAGATCCGCGCCAACTTTGAAACCAATTTCTTTGGGCCCATTGGCGTGATGCAGGCTGTGCTTCCTGTGATGCGTGCGCAAAGATACGGATTGATCATCAACATCACCTCGATCGCGGGTTATATGGGATTACCTTACAGAAGTGTTTATTCGGCGTCAAAAGGCGCGCTCGAACTCATTACCGAAGCGCTCAGGATGGAAACCCGCCAGTTTGGGATTGAAATCACCAACGTAGCGCCCGGCGATTTTGCCACCAACATAGCGGCCGGTCGTTACCATGCGCCCGTCATCAAAGGATCGGCGTATGAAAAAGTGTACGGCGATACGCTCAAGGCGATGGACACACACGTCGACAGCGGAAGCAGTCCGGAGATGATGGCGCACGCAATCCATTACATCATCAACCAAAAAAAGCCAGATGTACGCTACAAAGTGGGCGCTTTTATGCAAAAATTTTCAGTGGTGTTAAAACGGGCACTACCCGGAAAATGGTACGAGAAGATGTTGATGAGGCATTATGGGCTTGGGTAGATTTAAGATTTTAGATTTTAGATTTTAGATTGGGATTTTCTAAGGTTGACGCTTTACTTTCAAGATTTGGAATTTGGATATAGGAAGTTTACAGTTTACAGTTGACGGTTAACAGTAAACCGCGGAAGCAGGAAGTTTGACTTCCA
>CAZIBV010000173.1:0-1507 GCA_964537345.1 uncultured Flavobacterium sp.
CACAAATTTTACGTGTCGATGTACCAATTGAATTTTGTGCCGGAAAAGCAGATGCTGCAGATCACTTCGCGGATTTTCCTGGACGATCTTAACAACGCCGTCGAGAAAAAGTCAGGCGAAAAGGTGTATTTGGGCGAATCGCTCGAAAAGCCGCGTCACGAACAACTGATGCGCGATTATTTGCTGGCCAATATGTCGCTGCGGATCAACCATAAACCGGTAACAATCGATTACCGAAGCAAAGAAGTTCAGGAAGATGTGATGGTGTGCTATTATCGTGTAACGGGTGTTGCCGACATCAAATCGCTGTGGATGCGAAACAAAAACCTGTTTGACCTGGAACCAGACCAACAGAACATTATACAAACACAGGTGCGCGGACAAAAAAAAGCCATGTTGCTAACCGCCGGTTCACCTGAAGACCAAATCAACTACTGATGATGAAATACGCCAAGTTTTTATTGCTGCTGATTCCCGTACTCGCGCTGGCTCAGGAAACCAAACCCCGTGAGGGCGGACACGTGGACGAAAACAAGTTCCGGCAAATGTATGACCTGATGGCCACGCCCAATATGTTCAGGACGGCGTCGGGCGGACCGGGTCCGGAATACTATCAGCAACGCGCCGACTACGACATGAAGCTCGAACTGGACGACAAAAATGCGCGTCTGTACGGTGTTGAAACCATCACCTATTACAACAACGCCAAGGAGCCGCTCGAGTTTTTATGGCTTCAGTTGGACCAGAATCAAAGTTCACGCGAGTCGCTGACGCCGCTTTCCAACAGTGTGTCGATGCAGACGCAGCAAAACGTTTCGACTTTTACCAACAATTATCTCAAGGAAAAGTTTGACGGCGGTTTCAAGATCGAATACGTCAAGGACGCCAAAGGCAATTCGCTGCCGTATACCATCAACCACACCATGATGCGCGTCGACCTGCCGCAGCCGCTCAAGCACAAGGAAAAGGTGAGCTTTTCAATCAAATGGTGGTACAACATCAACAATTACCGCTTGATTGGCGGGCGTTCAGGCTACGAACACTTTGAAAAGGACGGGAACAATTTGTACGTTTTGGCTCAGTTTTTCCCGCGTATGGCTGTTTACAATGACGTCGAAGGCTGGCAGAACATGCAATTCTGGGGCTCGGGCGAGTTTGCGCTCCCGTTTGGCAACTACAATGTCGAGATTACCGTTCCCGCCGACCATTTCCTGGATGCGACCGGTGTTTTGCAAAACCGCAAGGAAGTTTACACACCCGAACAGCTCAAGCGCTACGAACTGGCCACGCGAACCTATGACAAGCCGGTGCTAATCGTGACCCAGGCCGAGGCCGAGGCGGCTGAAAAAGGCTTTTCCAGCAAAAAGAAAACCTGGAAATTCCGGGCCGAAAATGTCAGGGATTTTGGCATATCGACCTCGCGTAAATTTATCTGCGACGCCATGGCGGTAAAACTTGGCTCGCGCGATGTGATGGCGGTTTCGCTTTATCCAAAGGAAGGCAACCC